>NZ_JASIAL010000263.1:0-5733 GCF_030042015.1 Trebonia sp.
ACGATCAGGTGATCGAGCCACGGGGACAGCTGCGCGAGCGGAGCCGGGAGCCGCGGCGTCTGGAAGATCAGCAGCGCGCAGATCATCTGCACCCACGTCGTCCCGGTCTTGGACCGGGTGCTGATCACGATGTCGCCGGCCCGGAACGGGAATCCGAGCCACCGGGCGCTGTCCTCTTCGGGCGATCGGTAACGGAAGGGGGTGCTGGCCACCCGGCGAGCATAGCCCGCAGGCCGCGCTGGCTACGCTGTCGTCAGCGTCGCGCAACGGGAGCAGCGAGCCGTGTCGAGTGAGGGGATATGGCAACACCAGAGAAAACCCCAGCCGTCAGGGCCGTGCGAGCGGCGCAGCTGCTGAAGAAGAAGCAGGTGTGGATCTTCCCTGTCGCCGTCCTGTCGGTGCTGGTCATCCTGATGACCCTGCTCTACTTCGGGGCGATCGTCGATCCCACCGACAGTCTGCACGGCCTGCCCGTGGCGGTCGTCAACGAGGACACCGGCGCCACCACGGCGTCGGGGCGGGTGAACGTGGGCGACCAGGTGGCCGGGGCCCTCACCGGCACGAAGCAGGTCACCGACCGGCTCGCCGTCACGGTCACCAGCCTTTCCGGCGCGCAAGCGCAGATGAACACCGGTTCCTCCTACGCGACCGTCGTCATCCCGCCCGACTTCACGTCGTCGGTCCTCGCCCTCGTCGCCGGGCCAAGGACGGCCCCGCTGCCCACGGTCGAGCTGCTGACGAACAGCCGGGCGGGGACGCTCGGCGTGAGCCTGGCCGAGGGGGTTCTCGAGCCGGCGCTCGCCGACATCTCCCGTTCGATAGGCAGCCACCTCAAGGCCGAGGCCACGGCGAGCAGCGCTCCCGACGCGCTGCTCGCGGACCCGGTCACCGTGGACCCCACGGCCTACCGGCCGCTGCCCAACCACTCCGGGCTCGGGCTGAGCGCCTTCTACATCGCGCTGCTGATCATGATGTGCGGGTTCCTCGGCGCCACCGTCGTGAACACGTCGGTCGACGCCGCCCTCGGCTATGCCACAAGCGAGATCGGGCCATGGTGGCGGCAGCGCCTTCCGCTCCGGATCACGCGGTGGCAGACCCTGCTCGCCAAATGGGGGATCGCCGTGCCGTGTACCCTGGCCGCCACCGGCCTCGTGGTGGCCGTGGCGGCGGGGATCTTGCGCATGGACGCGCCGCACTGGTTTGAGCTGTGGATGTACGGCTGGTTCGCCGCCGCCGTGGTCTCCATCGGGACGCTGGCCCTGTTCGCCGTGCTGGGATCACTGGGGCAGCTGCTGGCCCTGCTCATCTTCGTCTACCTCGCCCTGGCGTCGTCTGGCGGGACCGTGCCGCTGCAGGCGCTGCCTGGCTTCTACCGGTTCGTGGCCAACTTCGAGCCGCTCCGCCAGATCCTCGGCGCGGTGCGGGCCATCTTGTACTTCGACGCCATGGGGGACGCCGGCCTGGACCGTGGCCTGGTTCTCACGACCATCGGGCTCGTCTTCTGGGTCATCGTGGGGGTCGTCGTGACAACGTGGTACGACAAGAAGGGATACGACCGGCTGCGCCCGGAGCTCCTCGAATACGCCCATGCATCGGTGCAGGCCTACAAGGACCAGGCCGGCGCGGCCGCGGCAACGGAAGATCCGCCCAGGACAGGGGCGGTAGCGGCGAACCCGGCCGAGACAGCGGCGTCGGCGGAACTTGACGGCCCTGCCGACGCAGGCTAGGGGCAATTGGCCGGGTCGCCGGAGCGCAGTACCCGGCCGCCTGGTGCCTCCGGCCGCTACCCCGGCCTCCCTGACTGGGCCAGCTGCGCCAACGGCCCGGCTGTATCGGGCCAGCTGCGCCAATGGCCCAGTTGCCTCAACTCCCCGGCATTGAGGCTAGCCCGCCACGCCGTCGTAGCCGCCAACGAGGGGACCTTGGTCCCTACATGCCGCGTACGTGACCGGTCACGATTGCGTACCGGGCTCACCATGGCCCGTGGGAACTGACTAGGTGGCAATGAGGTGCCGGTGGCGGGAGATGAAGCGATCCGTGCGCGGATCATGGGGTCACGGCAGACGATCAACCTGACCGAGGCCGAGTCCTGGGAGCTGCTGGCGAGCGTGTCGCTGGGCAGGATCGTGTTCACCCAGCGCGCGATGCCCGCGATCCGGCCGGTCAACCACCTGGTGGATAACCGGACGATCATCGTCCGCTCCCATCTGGGGTCGTCCATCGTCACGCGCGCCACCGCGGCCGAGGACGGCGCCGTGGTCGGCTACGAGGCCGACGAGCTTGACCCGATCCGGCACACCGGGTGGAGCGTGATCGCGACAGGGATGGCGCGGCTGGTCAGCGAGCCCGCCGCGGTCGCCAGGTACCAGCAGCTGCTCGAGCCGTGGGTAGAGGGCCAGATGGACTACGTCATCGCGATCAGGCCGCAGCTCATCACCGGGCTCAGGCTTGTGGGCTGGTGCCGCTGACACCCCCGCTCAAGCCGCCGCCTAAGCCGCCGCCCGTCTCCGCGAGGAACACCTGGCGCATCTGCGCGAGGATGCCGGCGACCTCGTCTTTCTGCCTGGTCAGCTCGGCGAGCTCGCTCCGCACCTGCGCGCGGCGCCGTTCGGCCTCCGCGTCGAGCTCCGCGAGCGCCTGTCCGGCCTGCTCGGCGGACTTGGCGGCGATCTGCGCGGCCTTCTCACGCGCCTCGCTGATCGCGGCGACGGCGTCGCGCGCACCGTCGCGCCTGGTCTGTTCCGCCTGCGCGATGGCCGCGGCGGCCCGCTGCTCGGCGTCGGCGGCCCGCCGTTCTGCCTCGGCGACCAGCGTGCGCGTGGCGGCCTGAGCCTCGGCGAGCCGCCCCGCCTCCTGCCGTTCGGCCTCCTCGCGGCGCGCCGCGAGTTCCACTTCGAGGTCGGCCTCCGCCTGCGTCCGCAGCACCTCGCTCTGCTCCAGGAGGAACTGCTCCCTGCGGCGTACCTCGCCCGCCTCCCGTCTGGCCGCGGTGACGATCTCGTCCCGCTCCCGTGCCGAAGACGCCTTCAGCTGCCCCGCGTCCCGCTCGGCCGCCGATCGCAACGCGGCCGCCTCCCGCTCGGCCGCCGTCCGCGACGCGGCCACCTCACGCTCGGTGGCGGCGCGCAGCTCGGCGGCGTACGCCGTGGCCGCGGCCCTGATCTCCTCGGCCTCGGACCTGGCAGCCTGGACGAACTCGGCCGCCTGCTCCCTGGCGGCCTGCAACAGCTGCTCCACGCGCGCGCCAGCGGCGGGGGAGACAGGGCGGTTCGCGCGCTGTTCGAGCTCCCGGATCCGCCGGTGGGCCTCGCGAAGCTCGGCGGACAGCCGCCTGAGCTGCTCATCGTCCTGACGAGGGGCGGCGTAACCCGCCGGCTCACGCGCCAAAGTGCGCCGAGGAGGCTCCTCGAAGCGGCTGCTCGGCGCAGCGTTAACATCGGGCGGCATCGTGCTTCACTCCCGGTGGCATACTACCCGTGGTGCGGGCGGGCAAGGAGTTGTGCTCTCCCCGGAGTGAACGGCGAGGATCAGCAAGCCCGGATAGGATCATGCCCGTGCAGCGCAACGTGACGGCGGGCTCTCCCCAGGAGGAGGAGGCGGCGGCCGGGCAGCAGGCGGCCGCGTGGCGTTATCCGCGCCGGGCGATGTCCTGGCTGCGGGCGCTCGCCAGGGAGAACAAGCTGTTCGCCTGGGCGCTGGCGGCCGGCGCGTTCCTGCGGCTGCTGGCCATGCTCGGCTACCCCGGCGCACTGTGGTTCGCCGGGGACTCCTACGTCTACCTCGGCGCGGCGCTGCGGACGCCCGACCTGTCCAGGAAGACCGACCTCGCTGGGCTCCTGCGGCTGCTGCCGACGCCCGACCTGTCCAAGACGACCGGCTACTCGCTGTTCCTGCGGCTGCTGCTGCCGTTCCACAGCCTGACCCTGGTCACCGGGCTCCAGCACCTGATGGGGCTCGCGGTCGCGGTGATGATCTACGCGCTGCTGCGCCACTACGGCGTCTCCAGGCGCTGGTCGACGGTCGCGTCGCTGCCGGTGCTGCTCGACGGGTACATGATCGAGGACGAGCACATGATCATGGCCGAGGCGCTGTTCACCTTCCTGATCATGGTCGCCATGCTGCTGATCCTGTGGCGGCGGCAGGTCCCGTGGTGGGCGGCGCTGGTCGCCGGGCTGCTCGTCGGCTACGCGGTCGATGTGCGGACCGAGGGAGCGGTCGTGGTCGCTGCGTTCCCCTTGTTCTTGCTTGTGCGGGGGTGGCGGAGCCTGCGCGGCTGGCTGGCTACGGTCCTGATCACGATCGGGTGCCTGATCCCTGTGGGGGCGTACGCGGGCTGGTTCCACGAGGTCACCGGGACATACAACCTGACGCTGTCCGACGGCTTCTACCTGTGGGGGCGGGTGTCGTCGTTCGCCAACTGCGCGGTGATCAAGCCGACCGGCGCGCAGGCCACGGTCTGCCCGACCCAGCCGCTGTCGCAGCGGACCCCGCCGGGCGCCTTCGTGTGGTCCACGCCGCAGGTCCACCAGGACCTGGACAGCACCGGCGGGCCGGTGACCCCGGCGAACAACAGGCTGCTGTTCGACTTCGCGATCCACGCGATCGAGGCGCAGCCGCTCGACTACGTCAAGACGGTCGTCAAGGACGTGGGGCTGTCGTTCGGCTTCCCGCGGATCGGCTACCCGAGCGCCTACACGGTCTACTACTACAGCTTCCACCTGCACTACAAGACCGCCACCTACGACGCGCTCCCGCCGACTAACCAGGCATGGGTCGGGTCCGACATCGCGACAGAAAACGCCTACGCGGACTGGCTCAACTACGGCCATCAGGCGCCCGGCCGGGTGATCGAGGTGTTCGCGATCCCCATCCTGCTCTACCAGCGGCTCGTGTACACCTACGGCCCGCTGTTCGCCCTCATCCTGCTGATGGGCCTGGGCGGCGTGCTGACCCTGCGGCGGCCGGTGCGGTCGCTGCGGCTGCGCCCGTTCCCGCTGCGCTGGCAGGTCCGGGGCACCCCCATGACGCCCTGGGTCACCGCGGTCGCGCTGCTCGTCTTCCCGATCGCGATCGCCGACTTCGACTACCGGTACCTGCTGCCGGTCATCCCGTTCGCCTGCCTGGCGGCGGGCCTGGCGTTCGCCCCGCCGCGGCCGAAGAGCGCCGCCAGGCAGCCCTCGCCGGCCGGCGAGCACGAGACGACCGTCCCGGACTCCGTGGCCTAAGCGGCGCCGGCCTCGGCGCCGTCGCCAGCATTCTCGTGTTCGCGCTGGTCCGGCCGCACCCGCCCGAGGCCGCCGCGGCGCACGCCCAGGCTCATCCGGCGTATCCTGAATCGAAGGCGAGCCGGCCGGGCGGTCGCGCCGGGCTGCGGGCCCGGTGAGGAAGGTCCGGGCTCCACACGGCAGGGTGGTCGGTAACACCGACCCGGGGTGACCCGCGGGATAGTGCCACAGAAAACAGACCGCCCCGCATGGCGGGGTAAGGGTGAAACGGTGGTGTAAGAGACCACCAGCGCCGCAGGCGACTGCGGCGGCTCGGTAAACCCCACCCGGAGCAAGGTCAAAAGGGCCCGTGCCGCAAGGCGCCGGCCTGCGCGAGCGCTCGAGGGCTGCCCGCCCGATGCTCGCGGGTAGACCGCACGAGGCTGCCGGCAACGGCAGTCCCAGATGGATGACCGCCGCCCCGCGCAAGCGGGCGCACAGAACCCGGCCTACAGGCCGGCTCGCCCCC
>NZ_JASIAL010000264.1:0-6794 GCF_030042015.1 Trebonia sp.
GGCTCGGCGCGGCCCGGCTGGCCTCGGCGCGCGTGGCACTGCTGGGCACGCTGCGCCGCGACGGATCCCCGCGCATCAGCCCGGTCGAGCCCTACATCGCCGGGGGCCAGCTGCTCATCGGTGCCATGGCCTGGTCGGCGAAGGCGGGCGACCTGCAGCGGGACCCGCGGTATGTGCTGCACAGCGCAGTGACCGGCTCCGACAGCGGGGAAGGAGAGCTCAAGCTGTACGGGCTGGCGGCAGAAGCCGGCCAGGACCTTCGCAGTACGGCCGCTGACGCGTGGTGGCTAGCCTGGGCAGCGGACAAGGCGGTCGTGTTCACCTTGCACATCGGGCAGGCGGTGTTCGTCGGCTGGGATATCACCCGCGGCCTGATGACGGTCCATCGCTGGACCCCGCGCGGCGGCTACAGAGTCACGACCCGTCCCTATCCATAACCAGGGGACGGCGATGACCCGCGCGGATGACTCTTACACCGACGCGGTAGCAGCGACCGGGACGTGGTTGTGCAGGTTTGCCATGTCGGCGGCGATCCGGCCGGAATGCCAGCCCTCCGCGTCGGTCGCCCGGACCGCGCGGCTCCTGGTCAGCGTGTCGCCGAACATCGCGTCCACCGCGTCATCGACGGCCCGCCGGCGTGCCGCCAGGAACGGCACCAGGTCCGTGCCGCCGGCACTGCCTGTCGCCTGCTGCGCCGCGACCTGCTGCGCCGCGTGACCGGTGGCCTCGGACAGCCGCTCGCCGATGCGGATCGCGTAGGACACCAGGAACGACTGGCGGAACGCCCGGGTCCTGGACCGCCCGTGGGCATCGCGCTTCGCGCCGGCCCGCAGCATCGCGCTGTTCGCCTGGACGAGCAGCGAGGTGAACAGCAGCTCGACCGCGTCCAGGTCCGCCGGGAAGCCGATGACCGTCACCAGGCCCAGTTCCTTTGACCAGATGATGCGGCAGCGGTTGGCCTGCGCGACCGTCTGCAGCAGCGATGCCTTCGGCGCCTCGTAGGGGTTGTCCACGGCGATCCGCCGCCCGCCCGGTTCCTCCTTCCGTCCCGACTTGGCGGCGCGCGAGCCGACAGGGCCTCGCGTGGCCGGATGACCGCCGGCGGGCACCCGGCGGCGCGGCGCTGGTAGGTCTACCGTTGATGTGGTCTCCCGTAACCGGGATGTCATCGAGCCAGCCGACTTCGGCGGCTTCCAGCTCCGTGTCGGCTAGCAGCGCCGCCGCCAGCCCTCACCGCGGGGCGGCGATCCGGTGGCCGTCGCCGGGTTGCGAGGGTCCGCGGGACGCGGAAGCATTAGTCCCGACGGGAAACTTGCGGGAAAGGCGGGTCAGGTGGCGGGCAGCCGTGAGGCAGCGGGCGGGGGTGTCCCGTTCGACACGACCCGGGCTCATATGGCGCGGGTTTACGACTTCTGGCTGGGCGGTAAGGACAACTTCGAAGCCGACCGGGCCGTCGCCGAGCAGGTCGCCGCCGCGTACCCGGATGTGCGGGTCGCGGTCCGGGCGCAGCGCGCGTTCCTGGCCCGGGCGGTGCACTTCCTGGTCACCCAGGCAGGTATACGGCAGTTCCTGGATATCGGCACCGGGCTGCCCTCGGCGAACAACACCCACCAGGTCGCTCAGGCGGCGGCGCCGCAGTCGCGGGTGGTGTACGTGGACAATGACCCGATCGTGCTCAGCCACGCCCGGGTCCTGCTGACCAGCAGTCCGGAGGGGGCGACCGCTTACATCGACGCCGATCTGCGCGCCACCGGCACGATCCTGGAGCAGGCGGCCGACGTCCTGGACTTCGGGCAGCCGGTCGCGGTCATGCTGCTGGGGATCTTGCAGGGGATTCCCGATGAGGAAGAACCGGGCGCGATTGTCGGGCGGCTCATGGATGCCGTGCTGCCCGGCAGTTACCTGGCCATCTCGCAGATCGCCAGCGACGTCGCCGCTGACGAGGTGGCCGAGGGCGTGCAGCGGTACAACGAGCAGGCCACTGTCCCGGTCGCGGCGCGCACGCACGCTGAGGTCTGCCGGTTCTTCGAAGGCTTGGAGCTGCTCGAGCCCGGCGTCGTGCAGGTGCACCGGTGGCGGCCAGGAGCCGGGGACCTGGGCGGCGGCCGTAACCTGGCCATTTATGCCGGGGTCGGGCGGAAGCCGTAACCGCAGGCAGAGCCGCACCGCGGGTCAGGCCGGCCACCTCGGGCGTCGTCGGCATTGACCTGGCGATCACCGGTCCCGCAGGTGCGGCATTCTTTGGCGTCCTCACTGTGAGCACCGCTGACGTGCTGGCGAGGACCCACGCGGGGGACAGTGAGTACTCGATCGCGGAGCTGGCCGGCGCGCACGGGGGTGGAAGGTCCCGGCCGGCCCGAAGCCCGGCCTCGCCAGCGCTGAGCGTGAGTTGAGCGTCCCGGAACGTCGCTGGGCGCGTCGCGTTCCCGCCGTCGCAGAACCCCCTTTCCGCTGCCGGGAGATGGCCGGCGGCCGGCAGCCTTGACTCTCACCTTGGGGAAGCCCGCACACTCATCTCGCCGGGCCGGATCGGCCCGGCGACGAGGGAGTCGGCGTGAAAGAGATCAGCATCGGAGAGTTCGCCCGGCGGTCCCGCCTGTCACTGAAGGCACTCCGTCTCTACGACGAACGCGGGGTGCTGGTGCCTTCGCGCGTCGATCACGCGTCTGGTTATCGCTACTACGACACAGTCCAGCTTGAACAGGCACGCCTTGTCGTGATGCTGCGCCAGTTGCAGTTGCCGCTCGCGGCGATCAAGGAGCTGCTCGCGTGCGATCCGGCCGATGCGGCGGCGCGCATCGCTGACTACTGGCGCGACGCCGAAGCGGCGCATGACGCGCGGCGCGAGCTGGCCGACTACCTCGTCAGCCGATTGCGCGGAAAGAGGCCTGTCATGTACGAAGTCGCCACGCGGGAGATGCCCGAGCGGAGCCTGCTCTGTCTCAAGCGCAACGTCGACGAGCAGGGGAGGTGGGCGTTCGGCAAGGAGTTCATCGCGATCATGCGGGAGCGCCCGCTTCCGAAGATCGAAGGACGAGCAGGCGCGGCGTTCTGCATCTGGTGGGGTCTGGTGGACGGCGACAGCGATGGCCCGATCGAATGGTGCAAGCCAGTTCCTGCCGCGCAAGCGGAATCGCTCGCGTCGCAGTATCCCGAGCTGAGCCTGCGAACCGAACCGGCGCACCTGGAAGCGTTCGTCGCGCTACCGGATGCGGGGGACGAGGCGGTGCACTGGCATCTCGCTGGCGAGTCACTGCAGGCCTGGGCGGACGAGCAGGAGCAGGAGCACGAGGGTGAGCGTCTTGCCCTCACGCCCGAAGACCTCGGCCTGCGCATCACCTATCTCGCCAGCGCACTGGGCACCGAGGAGCCCTACCGCGACATGGCCCTGCCGTTCGCCGTAGCGCGGTGATCGAAGCCCACGGCCTGGTCAAGCGCTACGGCTCCACTACGGCCGTCAGCGACCTGTCTTTCTCCATCCGGCCCGGCCTGTCCACCGGCTTCCTCGGCCCGAACGGCGCGCGAGGTGGGCGCCCTCCTCGACGCCAGGGCGCTGCACGGTGGCCGCCGGGCCCGCGACCACCTGCTATGCCTGGCCCGAAGTAACGGCATCCCCCGCAGCCGGGTGGACGAGGTCCTCCGCATCGTCGGTCTCGAGGACGTGGCCAGGCGCCGGGCGAAAGGCTTCTCGCTGGGCATGGGCCAGCGGCCCGGCATCGCCGCGGCGCTCCTCGGGGACCCGGCCGTGCTCATCTTCGACGAACCGGTCAACGGCCTCGACCCCGACGGCATCCACTGGGTCCGGAGCCTGATGCGGGCGCTGGCCGCAGAGGGCCGCGCCGTGCTGGTCTCCAGCCACCTGATGAGCGAGATGGCCATGACCGCCGACCACCTGCTGGTGATCGGCAAGGGCCGGCGGCCGAGCTGGCCGCCGCCCATGGCATCGCGCTGTCCGAGCTCATCCCCGTCCGGGCCTCGCTGGAGGAGGCGTTCATCGAACTGACCCGCGAGAGCGTGGAGTGCCAGGCGGCCTTCCGCGCAGCCAGCTTCCCCGACGTGCTGGGCTCGGAGTGGACCAAGCTCCGTTCGGTCCGGTCGACTTTCTGGGCGCTGACCGTGACGGTCGTGCTCGGCGTCGGCCTCGGGGCCGTGATCAGCGCGGCCGCCGCCCGCGGCTACGCCAGGTTCAGCGCCTCCGGCAAGCTGAGCTGGGACCCGACCGGGGTCAGCCAGGTGGGGGTGGCGATCGCCCCGCCGGCCATCGTCGTGCTCGGGGTGCTCTTCATCAGCTCCGAGTACTCGTCAGGGATGATCCGCACCAGCCTGATCGCGGTCCCAAAGCGAGGCCGGGTGCTGGCAGCCAAGTCGCTGGTCTTCGCCGCGGTGACCGTCGTCGTGGGCGAGGTCGTCTGCTTCACCGCGTTCTTCGCGGGCCAGGCCCTCATCAGCGGCTATGCCCCGCACGCGGCGCTCGGCGATCCCGGGGTAGCCCGGGCGGCAGGTTCGTCCTGCCCGGTATCGCTCAGGTGCTGCCGGGCTCGTGGCGGAACCCGGTCACCGAGTTCTGGCCGACCCAGGCCGGGAGCCAGCTCACTAGCGTCAGCCACTTCGCCCACTCCCTCCAGCCCTGGCCCTGCTTCGGCGTGATGTGCCTGTTCACCGCCATCGTGTACGCCATCGCCTGGCGTGAGCGGATCGTGACCGCTCCGTACTCAGGACCCGGAACGCCGTGCCTCGACGTGCCTCGACGTGCCTCGGCGGGCGATCACCGGCTACTTCAGGGCGCTGGTGAAGCGGCGCCAGGCGCCGGCGGGAACGCTCAGCACGGCGCCCGCGCGGTCCTTGGTGTCCCGCACCAGCACGCGCCCGGGACGGGCCACGCCCGCCTCGACGCAGTTACCGCCGTTGTTGCCGCTATAGGACGACGTGCGCCACGTGGCGGTGGTCATGCGTTCCATTTCTCTGTGGCCACCTTCGCAATCAGGTCTCGGGAGGCGCCGGTCGGCAGGGTCTCGCTGCGCAGCGCGTCGAAGCGCAGTCCCACTTCGGACACCACCTCAGGATCCTCGCTGACCCGGCCGCCCGAGGCATCCTCAATGAACACTATACGCGTGGGCCCGCTCAGCTCGGCGATGATAAACGCGCCCAGCAGCCCGCTGTGCCCGCCCGCCGAGTACGGCACCACGTTGACGGTGACGTTGGGGAGACGCGCCGCTTCGTTCAGATGAAAAAGCTGTTCCTGCATGACGCAAGCCGGTGCCACGGGGCGGTGCAGCACACTCTCGTCGAGCAGCACCCACAGCAGCGGAGGCGGCGGTTCCTCGCGGGTCAGCACGGCCTGCCGGTCCATGCGGCCCGCCACCAGCTCGTCGATGTCGGCTTCGGTGGAGTTCGGGCGGGTGGACAGCACCGCCCGCGCGTACCCCTCGGTCTGCAGCAGCCCGGGCACCAGCGAGTGCTCGAACCAGCGCAGCGCCGTCGCCTGCGCCTCATACGTCGCGAACGGGCGGAACGACGCGGCGAACGGCAGGTCGCGCAGCCGCGCCTCCAGCCGCTCGAACGTGCGCGGCGCCCCGAACGCCTTGTCCAGCGCGAGCGCGAGCGTGCGGGTCGGCGCCCGCTGGTAGGTCTCCACCATCGCGATCAGGGATTCGCTGTACCCGGCGCTGGCGCCGAGTTCGGCCTGCGACCAGCCGCGCTGCTCGCGCATGGCTCGCATCTCGTCGACGAACAGGCTCAGCGACTCCCGGTCCCGCTCACCTATCGGCGCCAATCCTCACACCGCCCGCACAGTTCGCGTCGTGCCCGCTACAACCGGTTGTGACCACTTACGCACGCTACGCCCGGGAATACAGACTTGTCCCGCGTTCCCCGGCCCGCGGCACCGAATTCACCGGGCCGGGGGCGTTGGCAGGCCGCTTGCGCGAGGAGGAGCCGTGACGACGGTGCAGGAGGACCAGGTGCTCGCCGAGCTCGCGTGGCTGACCGACCGGCTGCTGGCGCACGGGCACCTGCTCCCGAACGGGCTGGCGGTCATGCTCCGGGCCTACAAGTCCGCCCTGGCGCAGCGGCCGGCCGGCGCGTGCGCCGCGTTCGGCCCCTCGTACCGGTACGCGCAGGTTTGCGATCAGATCGAGCAGCGGATCCTGGACGGGGAGTGGAAGCCCGGCCAGCGGCTCCCGCCCGTGCGCGCGTTCGCCAGGACCTACGGGGCGTCGGAACGAACCGTGGCCCGCGCCATCCACGCACTCGCCCTGAGGGACGTCCTCACCCGCGAGCGCGGCGCCTACTACGTGAGCGCCCGCATGTAGCCGCCGGCCCGTGACAACGCCCGCTTTCAATCCAATTATCCCGAACGAACCGTGGCGCCTACCCGTTGATGTGGTCTCCGGCGACCGAGATGTCATCGAGCCAGCCGACTTCGGCGGTTTCCAGCTCCGTGTCGGCTAGCAGCGCCGCCGCCAGCCCGGCGGACGCGCCGATGAGCGTGAACGGGAGGTCGATCATCGTTGTGACAATCCAGCCCCGGTCCGTCGGCCACCACAGCTGCGGGGAGAGAATCGGGTAATCCGGCTCGAGCCCCAGTTCTGGCCGGGACCGCGGGACAACCGCATCCAGGGGGCCGGTCAGCAGCAGGTAATCCTCATCCCGCAGGCGGAAGGTAGCTGCCGCCCGCCCGCCCGGCGGCCAGCACGCCTGAGCTGTCACCAGCGGCAGGAAATTGTCGAGATCTTCCCCGGCCGTTTCCGAATAGGCGAACCAGCACGGGGCGTCAGGGGTCCACGGGCGCAGCA
>NZ_JASIAL010000265.1:0-4339 GCF_030042015.1 Trebonia sp.
TGACACGATCGACGGAGTATCACGCTCAACCCGGGAAGTCATGACTCCAACGAAGCCAGAGGATAACGCCTCCAGCCAGACGTGGCCGAGCGGAACGCCCGCGATTTCGAGGGTCTGTGTGGTGCCCCCTGTTGTCGCCGGATGCTGAAACTGACCCCCAGTGCAGGAAAGTTGCCGTTTCCCTCATCGGGCGGTGGCTGAGCCGGGGCTGGGCTGCTTTTCCAGCAGGTGGGGGAAGCGGGCTGGGACCCCTGCCGGGGCGGGGGGCCGGTTAGATCGCGGCGAGTCTGCGCGTTGCCTCGGCGTAGGTGTCTGGCGGCAGCGGCCCGCGTGAGGCGGCCGCTACGTTGGTGCGCAGGTGCTCCGGGTTGCTGGTGCCGACGATCGCGCTCGACACTCCCGGGTGGCTGAGCGTGAAGCGCAGGATGAGCTCGTGGCGGCTCATGCCGTCGCCCAGCAGCTCGTCGAGTTTGGCTGCCTCCCAGCGGTCCCGGGCCGGGGGCCGGAGGCGCTGAGCGGCTGGACTGTCCAGTTCTTGTCCCCGGACGCGGTCCCGCGGGCCACGGCGCCGCGGATGAGCACGCCGACTCCGGCGTCCGCTGCGCGCGTGATCAGGTCGCCGTGCTCGGGCTGGAGCGCGGAGTAGGGGATCTGGAACACGTCGAAGACGCCCATGTCGATGTGGCCGGGGAGGTTGGGCAGCGTGCCGGACATCCCGATGAAGCGCACCCTTCCCTCGGCGCGCAGGCCCTGGAGTGCCTCGATCGTCCCGCTGGCCTCCATCGCGCTGCGCGGCGGCGACAGGTGCGCCTGGACTAGGTCCAGGCGGTCGGTCCGCAGGCGCCTGAGGCTCTGCTCGACGTCGGCGCGGACGTTCGCGGCGCTGTAGTCGTGCTGGCCTATCGTGGCCGCGCCGGGCGGCGGGGACACCGGGCAGCCGCACTTGGAGGCCAGGAAGAGCTCGCCGCGACGCGGGCTGAGGTAGCGGCCGATCAGCTCCTCGCTGCGCCCGTAGTCGACCGAGGTGTCGATCAGGCTGACGCCCGCGTCGAGCAGCTCGTTGAGCAGCCGGGCGGCGTCCTCGTCGGTCAGCGCCGGGCCGCTCAGGTGGCTCGCCTGGCCGCTGAGCTGGCCGCGCAGCTCCATCGCGCCGTAGCCCAGGACCGGTACCCCGATGCCGGTGCGCCCCAGCGCGCGGGTGGGGATTGGATTGCCATCGCGTCACCTCGTCATTCGTCTAGGATCAGTATCCGGAAAGCCTTCCGCTTACCGGTCACGGTACCGGAAAGGTGTCCGCTTAGCGAAGGGGTGCCGGGATGCGCGCAGACGCCGCGAAGAACCGCGAGCACATCCTCGCGGTCGCGCGCGAGGCCCTCCGGGAGGCCGGGGACGCTTCGATGATCGGCATCGCCAGGCGCGCGGGTGTCGGCCCGGGAACGCTGTACCGCCACTTCCCGAGCAGGGAGGCGCTGATCGCGGCCGTGTACAAGGAGGACGTGGAACGCCTGGTCCGCCTAGTGCCTCGGCTCCTGGCGGAACACGCTCCCCTGGACGCGTTGCGCGCGTGGTTCCGCACCCTCGCGGACTTCGTCCAGCTGAAGCGGGGCCTCGGGGAGGCACTGCAGTCCCCGGTGCAGGAGGAGGTCACCAGCGCCTACGCACCCGTGGTGTCGGCCGTCGGCGAGCTTATCGCCGCCTGCGCCGCGGACGGCAGCATGCGCGAAGGTCTGGACCCCGAGGACGTGCTGGTGGTGATGAGCTTCATGACCCGGGTCAGGCCCGCTCCCGCCGCCGCCGCGCAAGCCGACCGCGCGATGGAACTGGCCATCAACGGGCTACGCCAGCCCTGAGGACGCAGCCCCTAGGCCGTGACCCGGCACGAGCCCACCCGGGGGCACGGCGGGGTGCCCGCCGCTGAGATCGCCCGCCGCACCGGGCACGGCGTCGCTGTCCTGCTCAAGATCTACGCGTACTGCACCGACGGGCAGGCCGACGCCGGCAACCAGCGCATCACCGCCACCCTCAGGGCCAAGGACACCGAGCCCGAACCGGGCAGCGAGGAAGACGGCGAAGGTGAGATGGCACCTTGAACGCCGCAGGTCAAAGGCCAGGAAGGCCCAGACCGGGGCGTGAAGGCTCGGCCTCCTGACGCCACCGTCCATGCCCGTCCGTGCGTCACCTCGGCACCGGCCCCGAGCGCACGGACGCGTAGCGGACGGTGGCGGCCCGAAATCGACCCTTGAAGCGCGTCCACGCTGGTCAGGGGCACGGGCCTCGGGTAGGAGGATAGGGCTGTAAAACCGTCGGCTCAGCCTACGTTGGTTCGAACCCATCACCTGCCACACGCTGCGAAAACGCCCCGCTAGCTGCGAATTCTCGCGCTGGCGGGGCGTTCTTCTGTGGGCCAGTTGTGGGCCAGCTTGCGTCGCTGTGGACCGTCATGTTGCGGTTTCCACGGACGCATAGCGGACGGGAATCGGAGCCAGGGAGCGGTGCGCGGGGCCGTCGGCTTTGCACGGACGGCCACGGACGGGGCCGTGACCACGGACGAGCCACGGACCAGGGTCCGCAGAGGCGGGCCCGTGCTCGGCTTGACGCGCGCCGCTGAGTCGAGCGTGCATCACCGTGTGCGCCCGCCCGGCGGCCCGGACACCTCCCGGGTCCGTGCGGGCGGGGAAGGGCGGTGCGGTGATGGCCAGGGCGGCGGTCCGGGAGACCGTGACGCTTGCCGGGCGGGCGGAGCGGGCGCGGGCCGCCCGTGCATTCGTCTCTGCGATACTCGGCACCGGGCACCCGTGCGGGGACGTGGCCGTGCTGCTGGTCAGCGAGATCTTCGGTAATTCCGTCCGGCACTCCGGCTCGGGTGCTCCCGGGGAGACGGTCACGATCGCGGTCAGGGCCGGGGACGGCATCGTCCGGGTCGAGGTCACCGATCGCGCCGGGCCGGGGACGCCGGAGCTGCGCTCCGCGGGCCGTGACTCGGAAGGCGGCCGGGGGCTTCAGCTCGTCGCGGACCTCGCGGCGCGGTGGGGGTGGCGGCGGCGCGGCGGGCGGCTGGTGACATGGTTTGAGCTGCCGTATTGCTGATGTAACGGCCCTAGCTAGTGCCGTAGCAGGTTGGGTTTGCCCCGCGCGGACTTTCCCCGCAGGCGCAGATCGCCGAGACTGGGCCGGTGGGTGAACGGCTGCGGGTACGCGAGATCGACGATGACGAGGGACAGCGGCTGGTGCGGATCATCCGCCGCGGCAGCGGGTCGGTGGTGACCTGGCGGCGGGCGCAGATGGTGCTGCTGTCCGCGCAGGGCATGGCTGTGCCCGCGATTGCCAAGGTGGCGTTCACCAGCGAGGACCGGGTCCGCGATGTGGTCCGGAACTTCAACGCGGACGGGTTCAGCTCCCTTTACCCGAAGTACAAGGGCGGCCGCCCGCCGAAGTTCACCCTGGGCCAGCGGCGGGAGATCAAGAAGATCGCCAAGTCCAAGCCGGCCGAGCATGACCTGCCGTTCTCCACCTGGAGCCTGGCCAAGCTGGCCGATTTCCTGGTGGCCGAGGGGGTGGTCGACGACATCAGCCACGAGGGCCTGCGGGTCCTGCTCCGCGCCGAGGGCGTCACCTTTCAACGGATAAAGACGTGGAAGGCGTCGAAGGACCCGCGCTATGCGGAGAAGAAGGCGCGAGTGGAGCAGCTGTACGCGATCGCCGACCGTGAGGCAGTCCCGCAGGACGGCGACCCGCAGATCGTCTTTTGCCTGGATGAGTTCGGGCCGCTCAACCTGCAGCCGCGCCCGGGACGGCAGTGGGCCGCAGTCAGCGGTAAAAGGAAGGAGCCCGGCCGGGCGCCGCGGCCGCGGATGCGCGCCACCTACACGCGGACCGCCGGGGTCCGGCACCTGCTCGCCGCCTACGAGCTGGGCGAGGACAAGCTGTTCGGGCACATCAAGCCACGTAAGACCCGGGCCCGGTTCCTGGAGTTCTGCCGCTACCTGCGCTCCCTCTACCCGGCAACAACCCGGATCGCGATCATCTGCGACAACTTCAGCCCTCACCTCAGCACCCGCAAGGACCCCCGGGTGGGCACCTGGGCCAAGGCGAACAACGTCGAGATCGCCTACACGCCCACGAATTCGTCCTGGTTAAACCGCATCCCCGTTAACCGGCCCTCGGCCCGGCGACACGCCCGGGCTGCCTGACGTCCCCGCAGCTGGGGACTGGCGGCGTCACACTGAGGTCAGGTGTCCCAGGGGAGGGTCGATGGGACAGCGTGTGGTGCTGGTCAGTGATGGTCACCGGGTCGAGGGGTGCGGCGCGGACGGTGAGCTGGTCAACCGGTTCCTGGCGC
>NZ_JASIAL010000266.1:0-3453 GCF_030042015.1 Trebonia sp.
CCCCTCCAGGGGGGGCCGGCAGGTCCAGGCAGCATGTCATGGTGACGTTGACATTCCGGCAACGCCGCCTGTATCGTGCGATGGTCAGGGCTATCATCTGGCCGCCGTACGTGACCGCAAGGACCCGCGTCCGGTGCTGGGCGGACAGCGGTGCATCGCTGTCCGCCCAAACGTATGCCCGCGCATCGCCCGATGTCAATGCACGTGCTGATGCACGTGCTGATGCACGTGCTGATGCACGTGCATCAGGTCCAGAGTTCGCCGAGGTTCAGCCGGCGCGCTTCCTCGGCCGCCCGCTCGGCCGCCGTGTCCTGCACGTAGCGGTCGAGCATCTCCCGTGACGTCCACCCGGCGACGGCCATCAGGCCGCCCTCGGAGCCGCCCCTTGTCAGCCAGCGCGATGCTGCGGTGTGCCGCAGCCGGTGCGGATGGAAGTCCGGGATGCCCGCCGCCTCGGCCCGCTTGCGCAGCGTGGAGTACAGGCCGGCGTAGCTCAGCCGCTTCCTGCGCTGGGAGATCCACAGCGGCCCTTCCGCGGGCAGGCCGGCCTTGCGCCGCATCCACAGGTACCGGTCGAGCGCGCGCGCGGTGTGCGTCCCGAACGGCACGATGCGTCCCTTGCCGCCCTTGCCGCGGCGGATGACGGCGATGCCGCGCCGCAGGTCGACGTCGCCCGGCAGGTCCATCTGCAGCAGCTCGTCGGCGCGGTTGGCCGCCTCGCTCGCCAGCCGCACCATGGCCTCGTCGCGCCGCCCCCACAGGCTCTTGTCGGCCGCGCATGCGTCTATCAGGTCCCGCAGCTGGTCATCCGATAGCTTGGGCACTATGGGCTTCGACGGTTTGGGCGGGGTCAGGCCGGCGAGCTCGTCGGCGTCCGTCCTGCCCTCGGCCGCGCACCAGGCGGAGAACATGCGGATTGACCGGCCGCGCAGGTTGGCGTTGGACGCCGATCCGTGCCGCTCGCGCGTGCCCACCCGGTCGGGGGACTTCCACCCGTCGAGTATCGCGGCCATGAACCCGGCCACGTCGTTCTTGCCGAGGCCGCACCTGCCGTTCTGCTGCTGCCAGGCGATCAGCGCGCGGACGCCGGACGCGTACGCTCGTACCGTGTTCGGCGACTTCCCCTTGTCGCGGAGCGCTATCTCCCAGCCCAGGAGGTGCGCCCGCATCTCATCATGGTCCATGGTGAGTATCTTGACACCTAGTGTTGTGCGGTGGCAAGATGTCCGCCATGGTCAGCAAACCCGCTGGTCAGGATAATAAATGAATCGGGACAAGACTATAGACACTCCCGCTGTGTCGCTGGTCTGCTGTGACCTAGCGAGCATTGTGATCGACAACTCTGTCGTGGAGCGCGCCTTCGCCGAGGCGATCGCCACGCAGGGCATCGTGACCGGGACAGAGGCCTACGTTCGCTCCATGGTCCGGTTTGACCGGTCTCGGGGACGTCCGCCCGCCGACGTGATGCGCGAGCTGTTCGAGCGCGACGAACCGCGGGCGCAGGCGGCGTCGCTGGCCTTCGACAGGTCGTTCCGCGCCGCGGTCGAAAGATTCGGCGTGACAGCGCCGCCGGACGCGATCGCGGCATTGAGCAAGATCGCCGGGTCTGGTGCGAACATCTGCCTTCTTTCCGCACTCTCGCGCGGTGCGTCCAGCGAAGTACTCGGCAGCCTCCGGCGGCAGGGCCTCGCGGACCTCGTCCTCTGTGCGGACGACACGCCGCGCGGTTTCCCGTGGCCTGACCCCGTGCTCACCGCGATGCTCCGGCTGGGGACCGGTGACGTCCGGGAGGTGGCAATGGTCAGCTCGACGGAGAACGGCGTCTTGTCCGGGCGGCGCGCGGGGGCACGGATCGTGGTCGGGGTGGCAAACGATCCCCACCAACTCGCGGCCCTGCGGCGCGCGGGGGCCACACATGTGCTTGACAGCCTCGGGGAGCTTCCCGACCTGGTCATCGCGGGAGCGTGATCGGCGCCGCTGTAGCCGCGGCCACCTAAACTCGTTACCATGCCTGAACTGCCGGAAGTGGAGGCGCTTGCCGTCTTCCTGCGCGCCCGCGCAATCGGGCATGTTATAGCCCGCGCCGAGGCAGCCTCGTTCGCCGTGCTCAAGACGTTCGACCCCCCGCTGTCCGCGCTGCAAGGGCAGACGATCGGCGAGGTCGGGCGGCACGGGAAGTTCCTTGACCTGTCCTGCGGTGACCTGCACTTGGTCATTCACCTGGCGCGGGCGGGCTGGCTTCGGTGGCGCGACGACCTGCCGGACAAGCCGGTGCGCCCGGGCAAGAGCCCGTTGGCGTTCCGGTTGGCGCTAGACGACGGGTCAGGCTTCGACCTCACGGAGGCCGGCACGCAAAAGCGCCTGGCCGTTTACCTCGTCCGTGATCCGCAGCAGGTTCCTGGCGTCGCGACGCTCGGACCTGAGCCGATGGCGGATGACTTCACGGTGGAGTCGCTAGCCACCCTCCTCAAAGAGCGCCGCATGCAGATCAAGGGCGTGCTCCGCGACCAGCACATCATCGCTGGCATCGGTAACGCCTACTCCGACGAGGTGCTGCACGCCGCGAAGATGTCCCCGTTCAAGCTGGCGTCCAGTTTCACCCCGCAGGATGTGGCAACGTTGCATGCCGCGATCGTAAGCACGTTGCGGGATGCGGTGGAGCGCTCGGCCGGGCTGGCGGCGGTCGATCTCAAGGGCGAGAAGAAGACCGGACTGCGGGTGCACGGCAAGGCCGGGCAGCCATGCTCGGTGTGCGGTGACACCATCCGCGAGATCTCTTTTGCCGATTCCGCGCTGCAGTACTGTCCAACCTGCCAGACGGGCGGCAAGCCGCTCGCCGACCGTCGCCTGTCCCGGCTGCTCAAATAGGCCAGGGTCGTCCCGCATGGGGCGGCGCCTGCCGCCGGGAACCCCAGGCCCCCGGTTTGGCGCTGGGTCCACGCCGCCAGGCGTATTGGTGCCGGGAAGTCAGGGGCGCTGCGCCTGCAGGCAGGGTCTGTCCCCGGGGCGGGCGGCAAGCCCGGTTGCGGTGATCGCTTCCCTGCCCGGAGGAGGCTTTATGCCCGGAATACCGGAATATTAGGTTCAGGCATTTCGGGCAGACCGCTTAGCGGGGAGGAAAATGCCGGTCAGAGGCGGCCTTTTCTTTCCCGTTAACCGGGCCGGCCGCTAGGCGAGCATCGCGCCCGGGACGCGCGGTCGCGACCGCCCCTCCGGCTGCGGCCGGACCGTCCCACCGGCCACTGCCACCTCGGCGCGACCGGGCGGTGGGGGTGCGGGCGGGGTACCGATCGTGGCAGCAGGTACGCTACGGGAGCGTTAACTAGATCAATTGAGAATCACAACTACCACCGGCCCGGCCGGGGTTGGGTCACGCCCCGGCGTCCCAAGCGGGAGCCAGTCTCCCCGGACAGTGACCCGAGCCGTGCTGCCTGACGCCGCGTAATTCCTGGT
>NZ_JASIAL010000267.1:0-7154 GCF_030042015.1 Trebonia sp.
GCGGGAACCAGATGCCCCCGAAGTCATTCGGCGCGCTGCTTCCCGAACCCGGGCATCTCCGGCTTGGTGCAAGGCCCCAGGGCACCGCAGGCCGGCCCATGACGTTCAACGCAGGAAGGAACCGGCATGCGCACCCCGCACCGGCTGGCCGCCACCGCGCTGGCAGTCCTCGTCCTGGCCGCGGCGGGCTGCTCCAGCTCGCCGCCCAAGCCTCCGGTCGACTGGACCGCGGTCAGCGGCGCCCCCCCGGCCGGCCCGACCGCCAGCCTCATCGCCGCCGCGGAAAAAGAGGGCACGCTGAACGTCATCGGCCTGCCCGCAGGCCAGGCCGACTGGGCCGCGATCATCAATGACTTCGCCAGAACCTACGGCATCAAAGTCCGCCAGGAATATCCGGGCGCCACCAGCCAGCAGGACATCAGCCAGGCCAAACTTGAGAACGGCACGGCACGCGCGCCCGACGTTTTCAGCCTCGACATGAACGTCGCGCTGGCCAACGCCAACCTGTTCGCCCCCTACAAGGTCTCCACCTGGAACGCCATCCCCACCGCGCTCAAAGACCCCGCCGGGCTGTGGGCCGCCGCCTACGGCGGCTACATGTCGGTCGGATACGCCCCTCGCTTCGGCACGATCACCTCGCTGAACCAGCTGCTGGCCCCGCAGTTCCGGCACGCCGTCGCGCTGACCGCCAGCCCGGCCTCCGCGCCCGGGCCCGGGCTCAACGGCGTCATGCTCGCCGACCCCGCGCTCAACGCGGTCATGATGGCCGGCCTGGCCGAAGGCGGACATTCCGGCGGCATCGCGGCCGGAATCGCCTGGTTCCGCGAACTCGGCACGGCCGGCAACCTCGCCACCGTCACCGCAACCCCGGCCACGATCAAAGCGGGCATCACCCCGGTCGTGTTCAACTGGGACTACCTCAACCAGCCCGCGGTCACCGGCGTCCCCGGCTGGAAAACCTTCATCCCGCCCGGCGCGGTGCTGGGCGGCTACTACACCCAGGCCATCAACAAAGACGCCCCCCACCCCGCGGCCGCCCGGCTGTGGGAAGAATTCCTCTACTCCCAGGCCGCGAACGGCGGCCAGAACCTGTTCCTGCAAGCCGGCGCCCGGCCCGCCGAACTCGCCGCCATGACCGCCGACGGCACCGTCGACACCGCCGCTGCCGCCCGGCTGCCCAAGGCTGTCGGGCCGCCCCTGTTCCTCACCCCGGCCCTGGCCACCACCGCCGCCCCTCACCGCCAACTGGGCGAAAGAAGTACGTGCACCAAGCTGACGGGCCGGCGGCGCAGCGGCGGGAGCCGCCTGGGGCTGGGGTCACGGACCCGGCTGTGCGCGCTAGCCCTGTTCGTACATCTGCTGCGGGGTGATGAGCAGGATGTGCTCGCGCGTGGCCTGCCGGACGTCGTTCGCGAAGCCCGCGGCGCTGTAAGCCGCAAGAGCCGTGTGCCGGGTATCGAAGCCCCTGACCGCCAGGAGGTCGCGGGCGCGGGCCAGCCGGCCGAGGTGCCGCGGGCCCAGCACCGTGCCCCATTTGGCTTCGCCGAGCGACAGTACCCGCCGGGGCTGGCCCGGCTCGGGCGCGGCGAGCACGATGACGTCCACTTCGATCTGGTCACGGTTTCCCGGATCGTTGACGACGCCCGCGCCCACCTCGGCGGGCAGTTCGCCGAAGATGTCCGTGCCGATGGCGAACTGGCGGCACAATGCCTCGAAGTGCGGGCCTACCACCCGGGAAAGGAAGGCCGGGCGGGAGGCCTGCCAGGCGGCTTCGGCCCGGCCGAGTTCGAGTTCCGGCCAGCGCGGCCGCATGATCGCCTCGTAGAAGCCGATCAGCGGCTCGGTGATCCGGTAGCTGGCCCTGCCGCGGCGGATCAGGTCGGGTTCGCGCACGATCAGCCCGGAATCCTCGAGCACGTTCAGCGGGTGGCTGAGCTCGTCGGATCGCCGGCCGGTGTAGCCGGCGATGCCGCCGTTGGTCCTGTTGCCGCTGGCGATGGCGGCCAGCACGGAATGGTAGATCGCCGGGCCGCGGATATCGGGCTCCTCGGCGAGCAGGTAGCGCGCCTCGCGGAACAGCGGCATCTGCGGGTTCAGCACGGTGCGCGCCACCCACGCGTCGAAGTCACCGGACCCCGCGGGTACGTCGCCGCGGATGAATTCCCGCCGGTAGGCGGGGGTACCGCCGACAACGGCATGAACGAGGATCGCCAGTGACGGGTCGGTGATGTCCCAGAACCGGGCGGCGTCCCGGTAACCGAACGGGCGGATGACGAGTTCCAGCCCGGCCCGGCCGCGCAGCGGCGCCCGGCCGGCGAGCAGTCCGCCCATGACGCTCATCGCGGAACCGCACAGCAGGAGCCGCGCCCTGCTGCCCTGCGCGCTGCCGCCCGGCCCGAGCTCTCGCTGGATGATCGACGGCAGCGCCGGGGACGCCTTGGACAGGAACGGGAACTCGTCGAGAACCACGGGAACAGGAGCCTTGCCGAGCTGCCCGGACAAGCACGCGATCGCGTCGTTCCAATCGCGGAACGGAGCATCGACGGGCTCGCGGGTGTGCCGGAGCAGCGCGTCGGCGAACAAGCGGAGCGACTCGGCCTCGGTTGCCTCCGTTGCCGCGAAGTACAAGCCGCCTACCGCCTCGGTCATGGCCTGCAGCAGGAAGCTCTTGCCCTGCCTGCGGCGCCCGCTGACCACGCCCAGCAGGGCGCCTGGATCGGGGGCGGTGGCGAACGAGACCAGTCCTTCCCACTCCCGGTCCCGGTCGAAGATGCGCGCGGGCTTCACGGCCACAGCAGGTCCAGAAATACAATCCTGTGAAGTAAACTACACGGAAGTATAGTTCAGCATCATGGTGGATGCTAGGCGAGTGGCACGGCCGGGGGCGGCGGCGGCGACAGGGCGTACGTGTCGATGCCTTCGCCGGAGGTGTGCCTGGCGAGCTGGCCGCGGATCACGAGGACTTCCAGGTGGGCGGCGGTCTCGCCGACCGCGAGCAGCTGGTTGAACGGCTCGAGGTCGGCGAACTTGCGCTGCCTGCGGGTCCACGGGATCGCGCTGGCGGCCTGGTAGGCGGTCACCGGTCCGGCTGAGGCGGCGTCGCGGGTCTGCTCCAGCCGGGTCTCATGGTGGGCGAGCAGCTCGCTCACCCGCTCGTGCGTGCTCTCGCAGACCGGGCCGTGCGCGGGCAGCAGCCGGGAGTCGGGCAGCCCCATCATGAGCTGGAGCGAGCCAAGGTAGTCGCGCAGCGCCATCGGGGTGATCGCCGGCTGGAAGCCGATCGACGGGGTGATGTGCGGGAGCACGTGGTCGCCCGCGAACAGCGTGGCCCCCGCCTCGTCGTGAAACACGACATGCCCCTGGGTGTGCCCGGGCGTGTGGATCGCCCGCAGCGTGCGGGACCGCAGGTCCAGCACGGCGCCGTCGGCCAGCCAGCGGTCCGGGTCGGACCACTGCAGCCGCGGCCACGGGTCGGCAAGCCGCGGCGCCATGATCGCGCGGATCTGCTCCGCCAGCGTGTCCGCGCCCATCGCGTGCAGCATCTCGATGAAGCCGGGTTCGCGGCCGGCCGCGACGGCGCGGATCGCCTCCATGTTGATCCGCTCGCCCTCGCCGAGCATGATCTGCCCGCGCAGCGTGGTCCGCAGCTCGACCGCCAGCGTGTAGTGGTCCTGGTGGATGTGCGTGATGAAGAAGTTCCTGATGTCGCCGAGCCCGAACCCGAGCTGGCCAAGCGCCCCGGTCAGCCGCTCGCGCGCCTGGACCAGCGCCATCCCCGCGTCGATCAGGTCCACCCCGTCGTCGCCCGCGATCGCGTAGACGTTCACCGCCTTCAGCGAGTCCCCGGGCAGCGGCAGCGGAATCCGGTACAGGCCGCCGCCGAGGTCCTCCACCCCGGGCTCGGCCCACGCGTCCCTGTCGGCCCGAGAGGCCGACGGCCGGCTCATCACATGATCCACGGGCGGTACCTCCTTGCCCGCTAATGTACCGGGCAGTAAGGACTCCGGAACGGCCGCCGCCCGCGCAGGCGCGCTCCGGCCGGCCGTCCTACCCGCCGACCTGCGCGCCGTCCGGGTTTACCGGGCAGCAGGCGGCGACCGGGCAGGTGCGGCAGCCCGGGTTCACCCGGGCGCGGAAGACCGGGCCCGCCATCCCCGCGGCCACCGCCTCTACCAGGTCTTTCGCCCAGCCGGGGTGCGGATCGTCCGCCAGGGCGTGCTGGGCCTGCACCTTGGCCCTGGCGGTGAACCCGGCCTTGCCCACCTGGACGAGCTCCGCGCCGCCCGGCTCGGTGACGCCAAGCTGCTCGAACGCGCCAAGCAGCACCGCCAGCTGGTAGACGCCAAGCTGCGGGTGCCGGTCAAGCTCGTCATCGCGGGGGGCGGTGGCCCCGGTCTTGAGGTCCACGATGATGCCGCGGCCGCGGTGGTCACGCTCAAGCCGGTCCACCCGGCCGGTGATCTCCACCTGGCCTATCCGCACCCGCAGCGCCTCCTCCGTCGCCAGCAGGTCGCGCGGGTTGGCTTGGTGCCACTCCACGAACTTGCGCACCATGCGCTCGGCCAGCTCACGCTGGCGGGAACCGTACCAGGCGCTGCCGAAGTCCAGGTGGTGCCAGATGTCGTCGATGCGAGACGCCACGGACCGTTCGGATGCACCTGCGGAAATGAGCACGGCGGCGGCGTGGATCACGGTGCCCAGGTGGCGCAGGACATCGGACCTTCCCGCGCCGGCCGCCGACTCGAGCAGCCAGCGCAGCCCGCAGCGGGCGAACGTCTCGACCTGCGATGGGGACAGCCGGACCCGCTCGCCGTCGGCCACGATCGGGCCGTCGTCGGACAGCCGGGTCAGCGCGTACCACTCCCGCGGGTCCGCGCCGCGCACGCCGGCGTCCGCGAGCCTGGCGAGCTGCGCCGCGGCGGCCGCGCGCAGCGGCGGCGGCCGGGACGGGTCGGCGGCGGCCCGGCGCAGGTCCGCGACGAGCACCGGCAGCGACAGCCAGCGGGAGGCGGCGCCGGCCTGCTGGATCTGCAGCTCGTCGCCGGCGAGTTCGGCCAGGAATCGGGAGGGGCGCTGGCCGGACTCGTCGCCGCCCGCGGCGGTGACGACCAGAAGCCGCCTGGCGCGGGTGGCCGCCACGTAGAAGAGCCTTCGCTCCTCCGCGAGCAGCTTGGCCGCGAGCGTGGCGGCGGCGGCGTCGCCGCGCCCGGGCACGCGCGCGTCCGGGGCGTCCGGCGCGTTCCCCGCCGCCTCGGCGAGCTCGTCGGCGCCGAGCAGCGAGCCGCGCAGCCGCAGGTCCGGCCACACCTCCTCCTGCACGCCCGCCACGACGACCACGTCCCACTCCAGGCCCTTGGACCGGTGCGCGGTGAGCACGCGGACGCAGTCCTCGCGGACCGCCTGCTCGGCCAGCGAGTCCCCGGCGATCTCCTGGCCGGTCAGGCTCTCAAGGAACAGGCCGGGGTTTCCCGGCGGCAGGTCGCCGGCGAACCGGGCGGCCGCCTCGAACAGGGCGAGCACGGCGTCCAGGTCCCGGTCGGCGGCGGTGTCCTGCTCGGCTTGCCGCTCCCACCGCGCGGCCAGGCCCGAGGCGTCCCAGACGGCCCACAGGACGTCCTCGGCGCTGCCGCCGTCGGCGATGGCCCGGGTCGCCGTCTGCAGCAGCGCGGCCACCCGGCGGGCCGGGTGCGCGACGCGGTCGCTGATCGCGTGCAGGTTCTCCGGGGCGGTGAGCGCCTCGGCGAGCGGCATTCCGGCCAGCGCGCGGCGGAGCTTGCGCAGGCCGAGGCTGTCGGTCTGGCCGAGCGGGCCGGTCAGCAGCTCGGCCGCGGTCTCGTCGTCGAGCCCGGCGGGGCGCAGCGCGCAGCGCAGCAGCGTGAGCAGCGGGCGGACCCCCGGCTCGTCAGGAAGCGGCAGCTCGTCGCCGGCCACCGTCACCGGGACGCCCGCGGTCGCCAGCGCGCGCCGCAGGGCGGGAAACTGCCGCTGCCCCGAGCGGACCAGGACCGCCATCTGCTGCCAGGGCACTCCGTCGGCCAGGTGGGCGCGCCGCAGCGTGTCCGCCACTAGGGCGGCCTCCTGTGCCTGGGTGTCCGCCACCAGGATCCGCACCTCACCCGGCGCCGCGTGCGGGAGCGGCAGGAGGTGGCGGTGGGGCGAGGTCGCGGCGCCGCCGCCAGGCGGAAGCCGGCGGGCGATCCGGCGGGACGCGGCGAGCAGCACCGGGCCGCTGCGGCGGCAGGTGCGCAGCGCCACCACGGGGGCCGGGAAGCCGTCAGGGGTGCGGAACCTGTCGGGGAAATTGGTCAGGGCGCGCACGTCCGCGCCGCGGAACGCGTAGATCGACTGGTCCGGGTCGCCGACGGCGACCAGGTCCCGGCCGTCGCCGGCCAGCGCGAGCAGCAGCGACTCCTGCGCCGGGTCGCTGTCCTGGTACTCGTCGACGAACACGGCGTCGTAGGCGTCGCGCTCGCGCTGGCGCGTCGCCTGGCGGCTGAGCAGCGCCGCGGCGATCCGCACGATCTCGGCGTAGTCGTAGGCGGGCACAGGGGCGAGGTCGAAGCGGGCCGAGTACCGGTCAAGGAACGCCCCCGCCGCCACCCAGTCGTCCCGCTTGCACTGCCTGCCAAGCTGGCGCAGCGCCTTGCCGTCTAGGCCGCGCTCGGCGGCGCGCATCAGCACGTCCCGCAGCTCCTCGGCGAACCCGCGGGTGGCCAGGGCGGGCTTGAGGCGGTCAGGCCAGCTCAGGCCGCCGTCGGCCACCTCCCCGCGCAGCATCCGGCGTATCTCCAGCAGCTGCTCGGGCGCGGAAAGCAGCCGGGGCGGCTGGTCGCCCGCCAGCACGAACTCCCTCCTGACCAGCGCGTACGCGTAGCTGTGGAAGGTCAGCGCGAGCGGCTCTGACGTGGTGCGGCGCAACCGCGCGGTGATCCGCTCGCGCAGCTCACCCGCCGCCTTCCTGCTGAACGTCAGCACGAGGATGCGGTCGGGTGCGACGCCGCGCCGCTCGATGCGGTCCGCGACCGCCGCCACGATCGTGGTGGTCTTGCCGGTGCCGGGGCCCGCGAGCACGAGCAGCGGGCCGCCCTTGTGGTCGACCACGCTCTGCTGTGCCTCGTCGAGGCGCGGGCCGGCGACACCGGCCTCGGGGCCGG
>NZ_JASIAL010000268.1:0-6388 GCF_030042015.1 Trebonia sp.
CCCGCGCGGTCATGAAGCAGCTCGCCGGCCGGTCCGCGCCACCAGGAGAGGAAAGCCTGCTGGACACAGGCGCCCGCACCGTCACCGGCAAGACCGTCGCGCAGAACCTGGACGGCGTCACGGTGGCGGACGAGGAGGTCATCCGGCCGCCGGAGCGGGCGCTCGGGCGGCGGCCCACGATCGTGCTGATCCGCGGCAGCCTCTGCCCCGAAGGCGGGATCGTCAAGCTGGCGGTCGCCGACGACCGGCGCCTCGACTTCGCCGGCCCGGCCATCGTGTTCGACTCGCTGGCGCAGGCCCTGGACGCGGTACGCGGCGGGCAGGTGGAAGCCGGGCAGGTCGTCGTGCTGCGCGGGCAGGGTGTCACCGGCTCCCCCGGCATGGGCATGGCCTCCCAGCTCGTGTTCGCGCTCGATGGCGCCGGGCTGACCGGCAAGGTGGCGGTCGTCACCGACGGGCAGCTGTCCGGCCTGGTCAACAAGGGCATCGTGGTCGGCGAGGTGTCCCCGGAGGCGGCAAAGGGCGGGCCGCTGGCACTGGTAGAAAACGGCGACACGATCCGCATCGACGTGCCCGGCCGCACCGCCGACCTGGACGTCGCGGCCGACGAGCTCACCCGGCGCAAGGCCGCGCTGCAGGCGAACCCGCCGAGCGGCGAGGTCGGCTGGCTGTCGGTCTACCAGCGACTGGTCCGGCCGCTGCCTGAGGGCGCGGTGCTGAGACCCAGAGAGTCCGCGTCATGAGCGGCGGCGCGGACCGCGCGGGGGCCAGGCGCACGGGCAAGGACAGCGCCGGGACGGGCGGCGCCCGCACGCGGGGGCGCGCCGCGCTGAACGTTACCAACCTCTCGGTCGCGTACGGGAACGTGGTCGCGGTGCACAGCGCGACGTTCACCGTGGCCGAGGGCGACGCCTGCGCGATCACCGGCCCCAACGGGAACGGCAAGTCGAGCATCCTGATGGGCGTCACCGGCATGGTGCGCCGCCGCGGCGCGGTGGAGATCTTCGGCACGTCCGCCCCCAACGGCGACGTCCGCTGGGCCGCGAGGCACGGCCTCACCCTGGTGCCCGAACGCCGCCAGCTGTACCCGGAGCTGGCCGCGATCGACAACATCCTGCTCGGCTGCTACCCGTGGACGAGAAGCATCGGCCGGGCGAGACGGTCGGGATCGTTCGGCAGAGCTATTGATCTTTTCCCCGAGCTGAAGCCGCACCTGAAGCAGCAGGCCGGCACTCTTTCCGGCGGGCAGCAGCAGATGGTCGCGATCGCGCGCGGGCTGGCGAGCGACCCCAAGATCCTCGCGGTCGACGAGCCGTGCCTCGGGCTCGCCGAGGCGGTCGCCCGCCGGGTGTACGACGTGCTGGCACGCATCCACGAGCAGGGCACCACGCTGATCATCGTCGAGGAGGCACCCAAGCGGGCGCTGACGTTGTGCAACCGGAGGGTCGAAGTGCGCAACGGTGTGGCAGGTGCGGCATGAAATTCGGCAACCTCGTCATCGCGGGCCTCGTGACCGGCTCGATCTACGCGGTGTTCGCCGTCTGCGTCTCGGTCTGGTACCGGGTGTCGAACATCCTCAACCTCGCCGTGGGCGACTTCGCGATGACCGGGGCGCTCGGCGTCGACAACCTGTACCGCGTCAAGGGCCTGCCGCTGCCCGTGGCGATCCTGACCACGCTGGCCGTCGTCGCGATCTTCGCCTACGCCTACGACATCGTCGTGCTGCGCATCGCGCAGGACGGGCCGCGGCGGATGGAGGGCATCGTGGTCACGTTCTTCTTCACGTTCGCGCTGTCGTTCTTCATCGACGGCGTGGCCAAGATGCTCTTCGGCACCGACGTGCACGCGGCGCCCGCGCTGTGGAACGGCAATTCGCTGACCTGGGGTAGCCTGCACTTCGAGCGCGCGGGCATCCTGGTGCTCGCCTGCGCGGTCATCATCGGCGCGGCGTTCTGGCTCTACATCCGCTACACGCTCGGCGGCAAGGCGCTCGAGGCCAGCGGCGAGAACGCCGTCGGGGCGCGGATCGCCGGGATCGACACCCGCCGCTACCGGCGGCTCATCTTCATCGGCACGGCGGTGATCGCGGCGGTGTTCGGCATCGTGGAGTCGCCGATCACCGGCTACACGTACCTGTCCGGCGCGACGATCTCGCTGACCGGGTTCCTTGCCGCCGCGTACGGCGGCTTCCGCAAGCCCGGCCGCGCGCTGCTGGCCGGCCTGTTCATCGGCATCCTCGAGGCGCTGCTCGACGGCTACGTCAACGCCGAGTACGGGGACACGATCCTGTACGCCCTCCTTGCCGCCGCGGTGCTCGCCTGGCCGCGCGCGCTCGGCTTCGAATCGGCGGTGAGCGGGTGAGCAGCCTGGTTAGCGTCGCGCGCACGCGGTCGCTCGTGCCCACGGGCGTTGTGCTGGCGGGCGGCGTCCTGATCGTGCTGATTTACGGGCTGCAGTACACCGGGTCGGTGTTCGTGCTGGCGGCCTGCTACGCGATCGTCACCGCGGGGATGGCGGTGCAGATCGGCTTCAGCCAGCAGATCGCGTTCAGCCAGTCGGTGTTCATGGGGGTCGGCGCCTACGGCGTGGCCATGCTGAACCAGCACTACAACATGCCGGTGCTCGTCGCCACCCCCATCGTGATGGTCGGCGCGGCGCTCGCCGCGCTGCTGCTCGGCTCCGTGGTCACGCGCGCCTCCGGGCTGGCGCTCGCCGTGGCGACGCTGATGCTGCCGCTGATCGCGGTGGGCTACGTCAGCAATACCGGGTTCCTCGGCGGTCCCGTCGGCGCGCCGCTGACCGGTGCGCTGTGGCCGTCGTCGTCGACCAACGCGACCCTGATCGGGGGCGGCCTGGTCACGATCGCGTTCCTGGCGCTCGCGGTGTTCGTCGCGTCGCGGATCCTGACCTCCGACATCGGGCTCGAGCTGTTCGTGCTCGGGGTGGACGAGCACACCGCCGCCGCCATGGGCGTGCGCACGCCGCGCCGCAAGCTCGAGCTGTTCGTGCTCGGCTGCGTGTTCGCGGCACTGGGCGGCGCCGCCTACGCCGGCACGCAGCAGTTCGTCCCCGAGACGCTGATCGACCCCACCGCCGAACTCGCGCTGCTGATCATGCTGTTCATCGGCGGGCGGCGGTCGGTCATCGGCGCGGTCATCGGCGCGCTGGTGATCCAGTACCTGCAGGGGGCCAGCAACTGGGTGAGCGTGAACATCCTCGTCGTGGAGGGGCTGCTGCTCACCGTCGTGCTGCTCACGGACCCGGAGGGGCTCGCCGGAATCGTGCACACAGGCGTGGCGTGGGTGCGCAACCGCCGCGCCCAGGCCATCGGCCAGGCCGAGAGCCCGGCCGCGATGACCGGGCCCGCGGCGCGCGCGGAGGCGGCGGGCGTGCCGCTGGCCCCGACAGACGCGGCCGGCTATGCGGGCGCGTCGCCGGCGCCGGGCACGCCCCTGGCGCCCGGCGTCACGCCGCTGCTGCAGTGCAGGGACATCGGCAAGGAGTACGGCGGCCTTTCTGTGCTCGACGACATCGCGATCGCGCTCCCCAAGCGCGGCCTGTTCGGCCTCTGCGGCCCGAACGGCGCGGGGAAGACCACCCTGCTCAACGTCATCGGCGGCAGCGTGCAGCCGTCGCGGGGCCAGGTTCTGCTCGACGGCGAGGACATCACGAGGAAGCTGCCGCATCAGCGCTTCTACCTGGGGATCAGCCGGACCTTCCAGGCGGTGCACCTGATCAAGGGCCGCACCGTGCTCGATAACGTGGCCGTCTCCTGCCTGGCCTCGCACCAGTCGGGCATCGTCACCCGGATCGCCCGCAGCAAGCTCGGCGAGGCCAGGGACAAGGCCGCGCAGACGCTCAGCGAGCTCGGCATGCAGCGGATGGCCGACCGCGAGGTCTCCTCGCTGACGCTGGAGAACCAGCGGATGGTCGAGCTCGCCCGCGCGCTCGCGCCGCGGCCGCGCCTGCTGCTGCTCGACGAGCCCGCATCAGGACTTTCCGAACAGCAGCGGTACCGCCTGGCGGACATGCTGCGCCAGTCCGGGGAGATGACCTGCGTCCTTCTCGTGGAACACGACCTGGACCTGGTGGCGCAGGTCAGCCAGCGCATCTTCGTCCTATCCGGCGGCCGTCTCGTGTTCGACGGCGGCCCAGACGACTTCCGCGCATCGCCAATCGTTAACTCGCTCCTTGTCGGTCTCTAGGAGGTTCAATCAATGCGAAGACGCACAATCATGCCGCTTATCGCCGCCGCGGCGGCCGTCCTGCTCGCCGGAGCGCTCGGCGCCTGCAGCTCGGGCGGCAGCAGCGCGGCCAGCAACTCCACGATCGTCGCCTGCGGCGACCTCGCGCTCGCCGGCCCGTACGCCCAGATCGGCGAGACGGACAACTGGGGCGCCGAGGCGTACTTCAAGCACATCGACGCCACCGGCGGCATCCTCGGCCACCAGGTCAACTACATCACGTTCAACAACCAGTCCAGCGCCTCGGAGTCCGAGCTGATCGCCCGCAAGTGCATCGACCAGTACCACGCGACCGTCATCATCGGACCGGAATCCGGCGCCGACACCGAGTCCGCGCTGCCGATCGCGATCGCCAACAAGACGATCCTGATCAGCCTGTCGTCCGGCTGGCAGAGCAACGGCTATCCGGCAAGCGAGCTCACCTCCTGGGGGTTCCCCGGCTTCTACGACGTCTTCTACGAGGACCAGTACGCCTCGGTGGTGAACCTGATCGTGCCGCGGCACTACACCCGCGTCGCGCTGCTCGAGGACAACTGCGGCTCGGTCTGCCTGGCCAACCAGGGCACGGTGCAGACGCTGGCCAAGCAGTACGGCTTCTCGCTCGTCTCCACCCAGATCGACCAGGTAGGCGCCACCGACGTCACGCCCGAGGTGCTCGCCATGCTGGCCGCCAGGCCGCAGATCATCCTCTTCGGCCTGGTGCCTGGCACCGACTCGATCACCGCGATCCGCGCGATCCGCGCGCAGGACCCGACGATCCCGATCAGCGAGTGCTCGGCCTGCGAGCTGCCCAGCTTCATCGCGGCGGCCGGCGGCGCGTCGGCGATGCAGGACATCTACGTGCTCGGCTCCATGCCAGACTGGCTGACCGCCGCTCAGCAGGGCACCTCGGCGGAGGACAAGCTCACCGCCGCGGGCCTGGAGGCCTACGAAGCCGGGATGCGGGCGGCGGGCCTGGGCAACTCGAACGCGATCGACAACAGCCAGGAAGGCTGGGACGCCGGGCTCGAGATCGACTGGGCGATCACGCAGGCGAACAGCCTGAACGAGACCGCGATCATGCAAAAGCTCCAGCACCTGGATATCAACACGCTGGGCATCGTATGGAACAGGAACCCGTCCAACTACGAGGACATCAGCGAGGTCCTGGCCGCGATGGAGATCATCAATCCCAACGGCACCCCGTCGCTGTACAAGTAAAGAATTAAAAGCCATTATCCCGAACGGTCCCGGGAGTCTGCCGGGACCGTTCGGGATACCGCTAGCCGGTGGCGGACCCGACGGGCCAGGGTCCGTGCGGTCCCTGTGCCAGGTCCAGCTCCCGGCGGAAGCGCTCGTACTGGGCGATCTCCCGCCCGGCCGGCACCAGCACGAGATCACGGGTCACCGCGGCCACCCGCCGGCGCATCGCCTGCTCGGCGCTCTCGCGCTCGCGGTCGGCAGCGAGCAGCACGATGTTCTGGCAGCCGGCGGCGGTGAGGAAGCCGAGCAGCAGGATGGCCGCCGCCATGATCAGCAGCCACGGGATCAGCGAGACGTCGCCGATCAGCGTCGACTGCTGCCGCCCGCCGTGCGCCACGGCGATGACGATGGCCCACACCACGCCCGCGGCGGCGAGCACGGTCAGCAGCCACTGCCAGGCGGCGATCAGCCGCCACCAGGCGGGCACCGCCGGGCCGGTGCCTGGCAGCGACGGCGTCACCGCGCCGGCCAGCGCCGACGGCACCGCGGCCGCGTTCGACCGTGCCGCCGCCCGCAGCGACGCCGACCATGGCGAGGGCAGCAGGCCGCCCACGGCGTCGGCGAACGCCGTGATCGCGTTGTCTACCTCGGACTGCTGCGCCTGGCCAGCCGGGCTCGCGGCCGCGACGTTCCTGCCGCCGGCGGCGCGCAGCGCGCGCACCGGGTCGCGGCGCCCGCGCATCAGCCTGGCCACCGGCCAGGCGAAGAACCGCGCCGCCTGAGTCTCGCGCGCGCCGGCCAGCGCATCGGCCACCGCGGTCAGCCCGGCCGCCTGGGCGAAGGCGGCGGTGAGGTCCCGCGCCGGACCCGCCGGCACGTTGGCCACCGGATCGGCGGCATCCCCGCTCCCGCCGTCCGCGGGCGCGTCCGCCCACGGCGGCCGGTGCCTGACGGCCTCCGGC
>NZ_JASIAL010000269.1:0-9731 GCF_030042015.1 Trebonia sp.
GGGGTCGGTCCGCCAGCCCTCGGCGAAGCCACGCAGCCACGTCCGCAGCGCGCCCGGCGACCGTTCCCTGATGACCGTCAGCGCGAACCAGTCGAACAGGTACCAGCAGGCCAGCGGCCAGGGCAGGTTCCGCCGGGCCAGCAGCACCCGGTTGCGGCCGTCGTAGCGGTACCAGATCTCGTGCCGGGCGTTCGACACCGGCGGGTGGCACATCTGGGCCTGCGCGTCGTACTCCAGGGTGTAGCCGCGCTCGATGAGCTGCCAGGCCAGGTCGGTTTCCTCGTGCGCGAAGAAGAAGTCCTCCGGCAGGCCGCCGGCCTGCGCCCAGGCCGAACGCCTGGCCGCGAACCCGGCGCCCACGAACGTGGTGACCTGCGAGGACCGGTCGGGATCGGCCCGCAGCCGGGGAACGTGGTGCCGCACGCCAGCGCCGCCGGCCGGGTCAACCACGTGGAAGGCCAGCACCGCGAGGAGCGGATCGGCGGCGAACCGCCCGGCCACGTGATCGGCCAGGCCCGGGTCGCTGAACCAGCCGTCGTCGTCCAGGAACATGACCACCTCGCCGGTGCTGGCCGCCACGCCGGCATTGCGTCCGCCGGCCACCCCGAGGTTTTCCGGCAGCCGGACCGTTGTCACGCCGGACGGGGTCGGCGGGAGGTCGCACCCGTTCCCAACCAAAACGAGCTGGACACCCTGCTCGCGCATCGGTGCGGTGCTAGCGATCGCGCGCTCAAGCTCGGCTGGCCTGGTGCCCATCGTGATGATCACGCAGGACAGCTTCATGAGAGCCGCTTCGATGCCACGATCGCGGCCAGGTGCGCGACCACCATCAGCGCGGCCACGATCAAAGCGGCGACGAGCAGCACCCTGGTGGCCAGCAGGCCGCCCCTGATCTGGTCCGCGATAGCCGCGAGCAGCACCAGAACCGACAGCTCGATCTGCTGGATGATGCGGTGAACCTTCAGCAGGCTGGCGGCCCGGCGCAGCGAGGCAAGCCCGGCCGACCGCGGCTGGAGCGCCGCGCTTTCGTGGCCGGCCGGCAGGCCCTGCACCGCCCTGGCGATCACGACGTTGTCGGTCTCGGCCTTGACCAGGCAGGCGAGCACGGCGGCGGCCAGGCCCGCGGTCACGTACCGGCCCGATGTGGTCAGCGCGCCCTGCGCCCGGAAGCCGAGGCCGATCAGCATCGCCGACTCGCACAGGTAATGGCCGATCCGGTCGATGTAAATGCCGGTCGCCGAGGTCTGGTTGCGGAGCCTGGCCAGCTCGCCGTCGGCGCAGTCGAACAGCAGCGCCAGCTGGACCAGTACCGCCCCGATGATCGCCGTGGCCAGCCCGCCGAAGGCGATCACGACCCCGGCGGCGACCCCGCAGACCACGAACGCGGTAGTGACTCCGTTGGGTGACCAGCCGAGCCTGGCCAGCAGCCAGGTCGCCCGCGGCGAGATCTTGCGCATGTACAGGCGGCCGAACAGGTGCTCGTCGTTGACCCGCTCGACGACCCAGCGCGGCTGACCCTGGGCCCGCACCTCGTCCATCGTTGGCCGGGACATGCTCCTCCGCTCTGGCTGGCGTGCCGTGGGGACCGTAGTTGTCTCGGGACTGCGCCATCCCGGGACCGTGCTATCTGCCGAACAATGGTAGGCGGGCTGGGCCGCTCAGCTCAGGCTGGACACCACGGCCCGGCGGGAGTCGGGCGCGCCGAGTTCTCGCCTGGCTATTTCCGCACCGCGGAGGTGTGCGGCTGGATCACGATCCAGCCACACGCCTCGCGCGTCGGCCGGTTACGGCTGGGCTAGCCTCCCGTGGCATGGGAGACATCCCGCCCGATCTGGCCGACCACCCCGACCGAGTCCGGTGGAACCAGCGCTACGCCAGCCGGCCAGCGGCCGACTTCATCGCCAGGCCACTGGCAGAGCACGTCCTGCCGCTGGCGCCGCCTGGTCCGGTGCTGGAACTGGCCTGCGGCCGGTCCGGCAGCGCGTTGCTGGCGGCCGGGTCAGGCCGGCGGGTCGTGGCAGTCGACGTGTCGGATGCGGCGCTCGATGCGCTGGGCGCCGAGGCCCGGCGCCGTGGCCTGGAGGACCGCATCAGCCTGGTGCAGGCGGACGTGACCACCTGGCGAGCCGAGCGGAACCGTTTCGCTCTCGTGCTGTGCACCGGCTACTGGGACCGGGCGGCGTTTCTGGCCGGGGCGGATGCTGTCGGGCCCGGCGGGATCATCGCCTGGAGGGCGTTCACGACACAGGAACTCCGGGCCCGGCCGTCGTTTCCGCTCTCGTGGTGCATGCGCAATCGCGAGCCGGCCGTACTGCTGCCCGACGGCTTCGAGGTGCTCGACTCTCACGACGAGGGGACGCGGCGGCAGTTCATCGCCCGCCGGGTTATCCCCGGCACCGTGCCCGCCGACAGCCGAGACCGGGTGCGGGGATCCCGGCCTCAGCCTCGGCTTCTCCGGTTACAGGAGCGTTGTAACCGCCTTGACCTCGGTGTAGTTGTTGAGCACCTCGCGGCCCATCTCGCGGCCCCAGCCCGATTCCTTGTAGCCGCCGAACGGCAGCGAGGCGTCGAACACGTTGTAGCAGTTGATCCAGATCGTGCCGGCCCGGATCTTCTTGGCCAGGGCGTGCGCCTTGGAGATGTCCTGGGTCCAGATACCCGCGCCGAGGCCGTACTCGGTGTCGTTGGCGGCCGCCGCGATGTCGTCCAGGCTGCTGAACGGGGCGGCCACCACCACCGGGCCGAAGATCTCCTCGCGGACGACCTTCATGTCCGGGGTGGTGTTGGTCAGCACGGTGGGCTCGACGAAGTAGCCGGTGTCGCCGTGCCGGGCGCCGCCCGTGACCGCGGTGGCGCCGTCGGCCAGGCCGGACTCCAGGTACCCGGTGACCCGGCGCAGCTGCTCGTCGGAGACCAGCGGGCCCATCTGGGTGCCCGACTCCATGCCCGGGCCGAGCCGGATCGACCGGGCGATCTGGGCGACGCCCTCGACGACCTCGTCGAACCTGCCCTCCTGGACGAACAGCCGGGAGCCGGCGACGCAGCACTGGCCGTGGTTGAAGAAGATGGCGTTGGCCGCGCCCTCGACGGCGGCGGGCGAGGCGTCGTCGAAGACGATGTTGGGCGACTTGCCGCCGAGCTCAAGCGTGACCTTCTTCAGGTTCCCGGCGGCGGCCTGCAGGATCAGCCTGCCGACTTCGGTGGAGCCGGTGAACGCGACCTTGTCCACGTGCGGGTGCGCGGCCAGGGCGGCGCCCGCGGTCTCGCCGAAGCCGGTGACGACGTTCACCACGCCGTCGGGCACGCCCGCCGCGGCGATCAGCTCGGCCAGCTTGACGGCGGTGAGCGGGGTCTGCTCGGCCGGCTTGAGCACCACGACGTTGCCGGTGGCCAGCGCGGGCGCCAGCTTCCAGGCGGCCATCAGCAGCGGGAAGTTCCACGGGATGATCTGGCCGACCACGCCGACCGGTTCGCGCAGCGTGTAGGAGTGGAAGTTCGCTCCCGGCATGTAGGGCACAGAGATGTCGATCGTGTTGCCCTCGATCTTGGTGGCCCAGCCGGCCATGTAGTGGAACATGTCGGCGGCCAGCGGAATGTCCGCGGCGAGGGCCACGGGGTACGGCTTGCCGTTGTCGAGCGATTCGAGCTGGGCGAGTTCTTCGGCGTGCTCGAGGATGAGGTCGCCGATCTTCCAGATGATGCGGCCGCGTTCTGATGGGGTAAGGCGGCCCCAGGGCCCGTCGTCGAAGGCGCTGCGGGCGGCGCGGACGGCCCGGTCGATGTCTTGCGCGTCGCCTTCCGCGACTTTGGCCAGGGTTTCCCCGGTGGCCGGGTTGGGCGTGTCGAACGTCTTGCCTGAGGCGGCGCTGACCCACTGGCCGTTGATGAACAGCTGCCTGGGTGCGGCGGTGAACTCCTCGACGCTGCGGTCCACGGTCACTGTCATGCTCGTACTCATCTCCCTTGCCGCGCGGCGGAGGCAGCCACCCCGTTGCGGCTGGCCCTCTCGCGGGTGGGCTGGCGGCTTGCCCGTTGCAGCTTGCCCGCAGTGGCCGCGCGCTGGCCGCGGCGGCGTGTGCGAACGCGCGAGCCGGGCCTCGACGTAGTCACAATGAGACAACACGAGGTCGGCTGGCACAAGGGGCGCTGTTGTCCGTGGGGTGGCGTCGTCACCTATGCGGAATTGAGGTCGCCCTGCTATGAGGGCAGTAAATATCCCCGATCATACGAAAACTCGTTTGGTAGTCTCGCTGGGCGTAGGCCTGCCGGGTGGCGGGGCGAACGTTGCCCGCTCATCTCCGGAATCTGCATGATGGTGGCATGCCATCCCGTCAGCCGCCCGTTGCGGAGCCGCTCGCCATGACGGGCGCCAGCCGCGCCCGGTGGGAGGAGCTCCTGGACGGCATCGCTGGCCTGCTGCCCGCGGGGGGCGCGGATGGGCTGGACGTGCTGGTCGACGGGGACGGGGCGCAGCCGGCGCTGCTCGCCGCCCGGCTCGCCGCGGCGCTGAACGCGGACGGGCGGCGCTGCGTGCGGCTGTCTCCGTCGTCCCGATTGCCTGCCGCCGGCGCAGGAGGCGATGCGGGCGCGGAGGCGGTCAGGCTGGCCGACGGCCCGGGCTGGCGCTCCAGCCGGCACTGGGATGTGGTGATCGTGGTGCGCACCGCGCCGACGCCGGCGGCCCGCGGCGGCGGTTCCCGGCAGGACGGCGAGTCCGGTGCCGCGATCGTCGTCGACATGGACGACCCGGGCTGGCCGGTGATCCGCCGCGTCGCCGTCCCGCTCGCCGGGCACGGGCGGTGGTACCTCACCGAGACCCGCGCGTTCTTCGCCGCCCGGGCCGCGACCTGGGACACCAAGTTCGGCGACGACATGGCCGCCTATGCCGCCGCCATCGCCGAGGCCGCCATCCGGCGCGACGGGGCGGTGGTCGACGTCGGCTGCGGCACCGGCCGCGCGCTGCCCGCGCTGCGCCAGGCGGTCGGCCCGCGCGGCACCGTCATCGCCGTCGACATCACGCCGGAAATGCTCCGCGAGGCGAACTGCCGTGGCCGGGACGCGCACGCCGCGCTGCTGCTCGCGGACGCCCGCCGGCTGCCGCTTGCCGACGCCTGCGCCGACGCGGTGTTCGCCGCTGGGCTGGTCAATCACCTGCCAGACACCGTGGCCGGGCTGCGCGAGCTCGCGCGCATCACCCGCCAGGGCGGACGGCTCGTGCTGTTCCACCCGACGGGGCGAGCGGCGCTCGGCGCGCGTCACGGCCGCACGCTCAGCCCGGACGAGCCGCTCGCGGCCGGCCCGCTGCAGCTGTCCACCCGGGCGGCCGGGTGGGAGCTGACCGCCTACGACGACGCGGCAGACCGCTTCTTCGCGCTGGCCGTCCGGCGGTAAGCGGGCAGCTCTTGGCGGAATGTTCGGGGTTTGCGTTGCCATGGCAACGCAAACCCCGAACATTTTCAGGCGCGGGGGGTCGCCGTGGCGGTCGTGATCATGTCCAGGAAGTTCAGCGCGGCCAGGGCCATGGCCCGGCGCCAGGCGAGCAGGGTCGCCTCGAAGCCGCCGCTCTGGGTCCGCTTGGCCTCGATCGCGCTGGCGATCGGCTCGAGGACTTCCCGCTGGCTGCGGAGCAGGCCGGCCGGGTCGTCTCCGGCGCGGTCGAGCAGGGCGAGCTTGAGCAGCAGCTGCGAGCGGATGTCGCGGACGTGGTCCACGGGGGTGTACAGCCAGACCAGCGCGGCGGCGCGGCCGTCCTCCGTCGCGGCGTAGACGGTCCGCTGCGGGCCCTGGCCAGGCTCCGTGCCCTCGGGCGTGATCAGGCCGGCGTCCACGAGCCGGCCGATGGAGCGGTAGATCACCGCCTTGGGGATCTGCCAGATCCGGCCGAGCTCGCCGTCGGGGGCGGTGAGCTGGGCGACCGCGAAGCCGTGCATGGGCTGCTGGCCCAAGATGGCAAGCACGAGCCACTCAGGCACCGACAACGACGGCTGCGCGTCCATGGGACCGAGGGTAGCGGCCCGGGCGGCGTGCCCGCGTCAGGCAGAGGCACGCCGCCGGGGCAGGAAAAGGCCGGGAAAGGCCGGGAAAGACGAAGAGAATGACGGATCAGAACGGGTAGGGCGCGATGTCGCCGCGTATCGTGACCCAGCGCGTCTCTGTGAACGCGTCGAGGTTGGCGGTGCCGCCGAACCGCGTGCCGGTCCCCGAGTCCAGGATGCCGCCGAACGGCACGTTGGGCTCGTCGTCGACCGTCTGCTCGTTGATGTGAACGATGCCGGTCGGGATGCGGCGGGCCAGGTCGAGGCCACGCATCACGTCCTTGGTGAGGATGCCGAGGGACAGCCCGTAGTCGCTGCGGGCGGCGATCTCGGCGGCCTCCTCGCTGGTCTTGAACTTCAGCACCGGGGCGACCGGGCCGAACACCTCGTTCGCGTACGCGGGCATCTCGGTCGTCACGTCGGCGAGCACGGTGGGCCGGTAGAACAGGCCCTCGTAGGTGCCGCCGGCGGCGAGCCTGGCGCCGGCGGCGGTGCTGGCCGTGACCAGGGCGTGCACCTTGTCCCGCTGCCGCACGTCGATGATGGGGCCGAGCGCGACCTGGCCGGTTGCGGGGTCGCCCACGGGCAGGTGCGAGGCCTTTTCCGCGATCGCCGCCACGTAGTCGTCGTAGACGGACTCCTGCACGATGTGCCGGCCGGTGGTCATGCAGATCTGGCCCTGGTGCAGGAACGACCCCCAGGCGCCGGCCGATGCCGCCTGGGCCACGTCGACGTCGTCGAGGATCACAAGCGCGGAGTTGCCGCCGAGCTCCAGGTGGACCCGCTTGAGGTGGCGGGCCGCCAGCTCGCCGACCCGGCGGCCGACCGCGGTCGAGCCGGTGAACGAGATCAGCCGGACGAGCGGGTCGGTGATCAGGGCTTCCCCGGCGTCCGGGCCGCCCGGCAGCACGTGCAGCAGCCCGTCGGGAAGCCCGGCCTCCTCGAAGACCCGGGCGAGCACGACGCCGCCGCAGACGGCCGTGCGCGGGTCCGGCTTGAGCACGACCGCGTTGCCCAGGGCGAGCGCGGGCGCCACCGAGCGGATGGCCAGGATCTGCGGAAAGTTGAACGGGGCGATCACGCCGACGACCCCGACGGGGACCCGCTCGGCGAAGCTGAGCCTGGGCTGCTCGCTGGGCAGCAGCTCGCCGTAGGGCCGGGACGGCAGCGTGGCCGCCTCGTAGATCTCGCCGGTGGCGACGTGGGTCTCGAACTGGGCCGCGGGGCCTATCTTGCCGCTCTCCCTGATCACCCACTGCTCGATCTCGGCGGCGTTCGCCTGCCAGATGTCGGCGGCCCGGCGCAAGATCGCCGACCGCTGCGTGTGCGGGGTCGCGGCCCAGGCCGGCTGCGCCGCGGCCGCGTACCGCGCGGCGCGCACCACGTCGTACGGGGCGGCGATCCCCGTCCGGGCGAGCTCACGGCCGGTCGCCGGCTCGATGACGGCGGCCGCGCCGCCTTCCGGCGTCACCCAGCCGCCGGAGTACACCCGGCCCTGCCAGGTCTCGTCTTTGAGGAATGTCATGATCCGCTCCCGGTTCGCGTAGGCACGCCGGCGCTGCGCGGCCGGCGCTCGGGCACCTTGTCCAAAATGGCCACAACGGGACTACCGAACGGCACTACGATACGCCGGGCGCGGCGCTTGTTGGATCTCCCAACTTTGCCGCCGCCCCGCTTGTCAGGCCTGCCTCTTGGCGGCCATCGCGCCCTGGCCTAGGCTTCAAGTCACAGTGAGACTAGGACTCCTGTGCCATGCCCGCGCGCACGGCAGCAGGGGGGACGGATTCGGAGGGCACCCCAGATGACCCTGGCGAACGAGGTCAACGTCCCGATCCAGCACACGGATCGCTTCTTCATCGGCGGGGAGTGGGTAACACCGTCATCCGACGCCACCATCGACGTCATCGACTCGCACACCGAGCAGGTCTACCTCACGGTCGCCGAGGCGCAGGCGGCCGACATCGACCGCGCGGTCACCGCGGCCAAGGAGGCGTTCGACAACGGCCCGTGGCCGCGGCTGTCGCACGCACAGCGGGCGGAGTACCTGCGGGCGCTCGGTGAGGAGGTCGTCAAGCGGTCCGCCGACATCGCGCAGATGTGGCCGCGCGAGTCCGGCGTGCTCGAGGCCGTCGCCAAGGGCGCCGCGTTCGGCGCGAAGCACACGTTCGACTACTACGCGGACCTGGCCGGCACGTTCGGCTGGGAGACGCCGCGGCACCCGGCGCGCGGCGGCTTCGGGCTGGTCGTCAAGGAGCCGGTCGGCGTGGTCGGCGCGATCATCCCGTGGAACGCGCCGATGGGGCTGATCAGCATGAAGCTCGCCCCGGCGCTGATCGCGGGGTGCACGGTCATCCTCAAGTGCTCGCCCGAGGCGCCCGGCGAGGGGTACCTGATCTCGGAGGCCGCGCAGGCGGTCGGCCTGCCGGCCGGCGTGCTCAACGTGCTCACCGCCGACCGCGAGGTCTCCGAGCTGCTCGTCCGCGACCCCCGCGTCGACAAGATCACCTTCACCGGGTCCACGGCGGCGGGGCGCCGGATCGCCTCGATCTGCGGCGAGCGGATCGCCCGCTGCACCCTGGAGCTCGGCGGCAAGTCGGCCGCGGTCATCCTCGACGACGCGGACATCGAGACCGCCGCGCGGTCGCTGGCCATGGCCGAATGCCTGCTGTCCGGTCAGGTCTGCGCGTCGCTGACGCGGATCGTGGTCAGCAGGCCGCGGCACGACGAGATGGTCGAGGCGCTCGCCGCCGCGTTCTCCAAGGTCAAGGTCGGCGACCCGTTCGACCCAAGCAGCCAGATGGGCCCGCTGGCCGCGCAGCGCCAGCGCACGCGGGTGGAGGGCTACATCGCCAAGGGCGTCGAGACCGGCGCGACCCTCGCCACCGGCGGCGGTCGGCCGAAGGACCTCGACCGCGGCTGGTACGTCGAGCCCACGGTGTTCGGCAACGTCGACAACAAGTCCGTCATCGCGCAGGAAGAGATCTTCGGCCCGGTGCTGTCCGTCATCCCCGCCGACGACGAGAACGACGCGGTGCGCATCGCCAACGAGACGATCTACGGGCTGCACGGCGCCGTGTTCACCAGCGACGTCGAGCGGGCCCGCGAGGTCGCCGGGCGGATGCGCACCGGGGCCATCGGCCACAATGGATTCAAGTCGGACTTCGACATGGGGCACGGCGGGTTCAAGCAGTCCGGCATCGGCCGCGAGGGCGGTGTGGACGGACTGCTGCCGTTCCTTGAGTCCAAGGCAATGCTGCTCGACGAACCGACGGCCGCCTACCAGGGCATCGACTTCTAGAAACGAGGCCAGATAAGAGATGACAGCAGTCAGCGACGCCGACGTCAGCACCCCGCTGCTGATCAACGGCGAAGAACGGCTCACCGCCGATAGCTTCCCCGTGTACGACCCGGCGCACACCGGCGCGATCATCGGGTACGCCGCCGCGGCCTCGGCCGACGACGCGCTTGACGCCGTGGCCGCGGCCGAGCGGGCATGGCCGGCGTGGTCGGCCCTGACCACCGCCGAGCGCGTCCCGATCGTGCTCAAGGCGCTGGAAGGCCTCGACGCCGACGCCGACGCCCGCGCGGAGATCCTGTCCCGCGAGAACGGCAAGGTGCGCTTCGAGGCCACCATCGACCTGCTGGTCTTCGCCGGCCGGTTCCACCAGGCCGCCCAGTACGCGCCCGAGCTCGACG
>NZ_JASIAL010000270.1:0-18262 GCF_030042015.1 Trebonia sp.
GGAACACCGCGAAGATCGCGGCCCGCGTCGCGCGCTCCCGCAGCGAGCGCCGACCGGGCGCGCTCGCCACGCCGGACCCGGAGCTGTCGTCGGCGCCGGCAGGGTCCCTCCCGGCAAGGGACGCCCCGCCAGCGGGCGCCCCTGCGGCGCCCACCCCGGCAGGTTCGCCTGCCTGCTCCGTCCACACCCGGGCCGCCTCGATGATCTGGTCATACTCAACGCCGGACGGGCACGCGGTCATGCAGGCCATGCAGCCCAGGCACCGGTCGAAGTGCTCGGCGGTCGCGGCGGTCAGCGGAGCCCCGTCCAGGAGCTGGCTCACGAGGTGGATGCGACCGCGCGGGGAGTCCATCTCCTCGCCCCACAGCTGGTAGGTCGGGCAGGCCGGCAGGCAGAAACCGCAGTGCACGCAGTCCTTCACCGCCGAACGGACCGCGTCCGCCCGCGCGTCCGCCTCCTCCAAGCCGATGGTGCCGTCGCTCATCGAGGTCATCTAGATCCCTTCGGGGAACCGGCCGGGCGCCATCCGTCGGCCGGGGTCGAACTGGTCCTTGACCGCGCGCATCACGCCGAGCGCCGGCTGGTGTGTGCCAACAGGAGAGGCCGGCTGGTGTGTGCCAACAGGAGAGGGGAGCACGGTTCCCGCCATTCCGCCGTGCGCGGCGAGCGCCGAACGGACCGCGCGCGGTGCGGCGAGCACCACCACGCCGCCCCGCGCCTGCCCGGACGCCCCCCGCAGCACCCCGTGGGACGTTCCGCGCAGCGCGCCGACGAACCCCGCGGCCACGCCGGGTTCCGCGCCGCAGTCCAGGTACAGCACGCCCGCCCCGGCGGAGCCGTACACCAGCGGCGCGGCGCCGGCGTCCCTGGCCGCCGCGTCGATGGCGTCGAGCACCCCGCCCAGCGCCGACACCCAGAACGACACGCGGACGAGCGTCCCGTCGCCGGCCTCGATCGCCCCGGCCCACCAGGACGGCGGCTCGCCGGACACGGAAACCTCCGCTGCCCCGGACCCGGAGCCGCCGGGTCCGACAGCCACGCCCAGCAGGTCAGCCAGCCGCGCGGCCCGCGCGGCCACCCCGTCGGCCGACCCCTCGACGAGCACGCCGACGCTGGCCGGCCCGGCAACCCCGGGGCGGTGCAGCTCCACGGCAGACGCGACGAGCGGGGAGTTGGCCGCCAGCGCCACCACGGCGGCCACGTCGGCCGCAGCAGCGCCGGCAGGGAACGTGACAGTGACGAACGCGCGCGCCGCCGGCAGCGGATGCAGCCGGAACGTCGCCTCGGTGATCAGCCCGAGCGTGCCCGCCGAGCCGGCGAACAGCTTGCCAAGGTCGTACCCGGCGACGTTCTTGACGACCTTCCCGCCGGAGTGGGCCACGGTCCCGTCGGCCCGCACGATCGTGATGCCGATCAGCAGGTCACGCGGCGACCCGTAGCGCAGCCGCCGCGGACCGCACAGCCCCGAGGCCACGACCCCGCCGACCGTCGCGGTCCCGGGGACATCCAGGGCGATCTCCTGCCCCGCGGCGCCGAGCACGCCAAGCACGTGGTTCATAAGGGCGCCGGCCTGCACCTTGGCCACGAGGTCCCCGGCCGCGTGCTCAACGACCGCGTCCATGCGGCGCGTGTCCACGAGCAGGTCGCAGCGGTCCGGCGGGACCCCCCAGCCAAGCCGGCTCCCCGACCCGCGCGGGACCACCGCCAGCTCGTGCTCGGCCGCGGCGCGCAGCAGCGCCGCGGCTTCACCCGTGTCGGCGGGCGACGCCACGTAGCCGGGCACCACGCCGTCGCCGACCGCGTCGGCGGCACCGCCCTCGCGCAGTTCCTGGCAGGCCGCAGCCAGCGCCTTGCCCGCCACCTTCAGGTCGCCGCTCACCGCGGCCCTCCACAGACGGCCGGGACCGTTCGGGATGATGTCATTAGAAAATCTCCGCCTGGCCAGCGGCGACGGCCGGGTGCGGGGCGCGCCGCCGCCCTGGCACCTCGCCGCACAGCCGCGGGGTCGGGAAGACCTTGCCCGGGTTGCACAGGCTGGCCGGATCGAACGCGCACCGCACCAGCTGCATGGTGTCGAGATCCTCGGCGGTGAACATCTTCGGCATGTACCTGGACTTGTCCACGCCGACGCCGTGCTCGCCGGTGATCGACCCGCCGTAGGCGATGCACGTGTCGAGGATCGCGCCCGACAGCTCCTCCGCCGCCTCGGTCTCCGCCGCCGACGAGTCGTCGTAAAGCACCAGCGGGTGCAGGTTCCCGTCCCCGGCGTGGAACACGTTCGCCACCCGGATGCCCGCCTCGGCCGACAGCGCCGAAATCCGCGCGAGCACATCCCCAAGCGCCGTCCGCGGCACCACGCCGTCCTGGACGATGTAGGCGGGGGACAGCCGCCCGACCGCGGCGAACGCGGACTTGCGCCCGGCCCAGATCCCGGCCCGCTGCACCGGGTCGTCGGCCGCGCGGATCTCCGTCGCCCCGGCCGCCTCGCACAGCCCGCGGACCGTAGCCAGCTCCGCCTCCACCTCGGCGGCCGGCCCGTCGAGCTCCACAAGGAGCACCGCCGCGGCGCCCCGCGGGTATCCGCAGCGCACGGCCGCCTCTGCCGCCTCGATGGACAGCGCGTCCATCATCTCGATCGCGGCGGGCACGATCCCCGCGCCGATGATGTCGGAGACCGCGCGCCCGCCCGCCGCGAGCGACTCATACGCCGCGAGCACCAGGTGCACCGCCTGCGGCACCGGCGTGAGCTTGACGACGATCTTGGTGACGACCCCGAGCGTGCCCTCCGACCCGGTGAACGCGCCGAGCAGGTCGTACCCGCTGACCACGCCGGTGCCGTCGCCCAGCCAGGTCAGCTCGCCGGCCGGCGTGACGATCTCCAGCCCCATCACGTGGTTCACGGTGAACCCGTGCTTGAGGCAGTGTGCCCCGCCGGAGTTCTCCGCCACGTTCCCGCCGACCGAGCACACCACCTGGCTGGACGGATCAGGAGCATAGAACAGTCCGAACGGACGCGCCGCTTCTGTCACGGCCAGGTTCGTCACCCCGGGTTCGACGACCGCCCGCCGGGCGACTGGGTCGATCTCGAGGACCTGCCGCATCCGCGACATGACGATCAGCACGCCCTCCGTGTGCGGGACCGCGCCGCCGGACAGCCCGGTGCCGCTGCCGCGGGCCACGAACGGGACCCCGCTGTCGGCGCACTCGCGCACGACGGCCGCGACCTGCTCGGCGGTGCCGGGCAGCACGACGAGCGCCGGGGTCGCGCGGTGCGAGGTCAGCCCGTCGCACTCGTAGGTGCGCAGCTCCAGCGGGTCGGTGATCACGTACGGGGGGCCGCAGATGTCGGTCATCCGCGGGATCAGCGCCGCCGCCAGCGCCAGCGCCGCCTGCGTGCCGCCCATCAGCCGCGCCCCCTTTCCGCTCTTTCGCGTTAGCGCAAACCAGCCGGCCTACGGCATGCGCTCGTACGCCGGGAGCGTGAGGAACTCGGCGAAGGAGTCGGCGAGCGCCACCTCGGTGAACAGCGCGACCGCCTGCCCGTACCGCGCGGCGTCGAAGCTGTCGCCGTACAGTTCGCGGATCTTCACAAGTTCCTCATCGATCATCCGCTCGACCACGTCCTTTGTCACGAGCGGACCGTCGTCGAGGATGACGTCGTTGTGCACCCACTGCCAGATCTGGGAGCGGGAAATCTCCGCGGTGGCCGCGTCTTCCATCAGGTTGAAGATCGCCACCGCGCCGGTGCCGCCCAGCCAGGCGGCGAGGTACTGCAGGGCGACGCTGATGTTGTTCCGCAGGCCTGCCTCGGTGATCCCGCCGGGGGTCTTGCCGATCGCCAGCAGGTCCTCGGCCGACACCGACACCTCCGGCCGCTGCCGCCAGATCTGGTTGGGGCTGGGGCCGAGCTTGGCGTCGAAGATCTCTTTGCAGACGGGCACCAGGTCCGGGTGGGCCACCCAGGAGCCGTCGAAGCCGTCGTTCGACTCGCGGGTCTTGTCGTCGCGCACCTTCGCCAGCGCGATCTCGTTGACCCGCGGGTCGCGGCGGGACGGGATGAACGCGGCCATGCCGCCCATCGCGTGCGCCCCGCGCGCGTGGCAGGTCTTGACGAGCAGCTCGGTGTAGGCGCGCATGAACGGGGCGGTCATCGTGACCGCGTTGCGCTCTGGCAGCACGAAGTCCCGCCCGCGGGCACGGAACTTCTTGATGATGGAGAACTGGTAGTCCCAGCGGCCCGCGTTCAGCCCGCTGCTGTGCTCGCGCAGCTCATACAGGATCTCGTCCATCTCGAACGCCGCCGGGATCGTCTCGACCAGCACGGTGGCGCGGATCGTACCCTGCGGGATCGAAAGAAAATCCTGCGCGATGGCGAACGCGTCGTTCCACAGCCGGGCTTCAAGGTGGGACTCGATCTTCGGCAGGTAGAAGTACGGTCCCTTGCCCTTGTCGAGCTGCCTGCGCGCGCAGGCCGTCATGTACAGCGCGAAGTCGGTGAGGCTGCCGGAGGCCCGCAGCCCGCCGACGAGGATGTGCTTCTCTGGCAGGTGCCAGCCGCGGGGGCGGACCACGATCGTGGCGAGCTCCCCGTCGGGCCGCAGGGCGTACCGCTTGCCGTCGTCGCTGGTGAAGTCGATCCTGCGGTCAAGCGCGTCGGCCAGGTTCAGCTGCCCGCCGATCATGTTCTCCCACAGCGGCGTGTTCGCGTCCTCGAAGTCGGCCAGCCAGACGTTCGCGCCGCTGTTCAGCGCGTTGATCGTCATCTTCTTGTCGGTCGGCCCGGTGATCTCCACCCGGCGGTCGGCCAGGCCGGGCGCCAGCGGCGCGACCCGCCAGGACGGGTCCTCGCGGATCCAGGCCGTGGCCGGGAGGAAGCCGGGCATCGCGCCGACGTTCAGCTCGGCCTGACGGCGGCGCCGCGCCGCGAGCAGCTCCGCCCGGCGTTCGGCTAGCTCGCCGTGCAGCGCAGCCAGCAGCCCCAGCGCCTTCGGGGTCAGGATCTCGTCGTACCGGTCGCCGGCGGGCCCGGTGATCTCCACGCGCTCAGGCATCGTTGGCTCCTCACAGCTGTGGTTGTACATCCTAGGCACCTGACGCTCGCCGGCACGAGGCCGGCAAGCACGTCTGCCGGTTTCCGCCTCCTGGACCCCCAGGTCACCACGCGCCTTTGCCTGCGGGGCGACCATTCCCGGCCGGCCTGGAATTCGGCTGACGCCCGGCAAAAGCGGCGCCGCAAAGCCTTTACCAACCGCGAAGAATTCCGTCCCGCATATTCTCCTCATCACGGAGCGCGAAGCCGTCGCGGCGACGGCGATGACCAGCCAAGAAGCGTCAGGCGTGGCATGCCGCGGAACCTGCCTGGCACCTCGTGCTAGGCTGGTAATTCCCGCTACGGCATAAAAAAATGCCAGTGCTAACTGGCACTCGGGAGCATACCAAAAATATGGTTTTCCGTCAAACGGACGCCGGGCCCGCGGACCCCGTATCCAGCGCCGCGGCCGGCCACCCCGGCGCCGCAGGCACCCCCCGCGCCTCGTCGCTTCAGGACGAGCAGGCGTACGTGACGATGCTGTACGCCCTTCTCGACCGGGCGCGCGAGCGGAGCGAGGCCGCGCTGAACCGCATCCGCGCCCACGGCGGCCCGGGCGGCACCCACCAGGCGCGCCTGGAGCGCGACGTCTCGGCCGCCGAATACGAAAGGCGCCTCACCCAGCTCAACAACACAGAACGCGGCCTGTGCTTCGGCCGCACCGACGACGAGAACCAGGTCACGCTGTACATCGGCCGGATCGGCCTGCGCGACGACGACTACGAGCTGAAGCTGATCGACTGGCGCGCCCCGGCGGCGCGCCCCTTCTACGCCGCGACCCCGGGCAGCCCGGCGGGCCTGATCAGGCGGCGCCACATCTACACGCGCAACAGGCACGTCACCGGCGTCGACGACGAGGTGTTCGATCTCGACCAGCTCACCGACACCGACCGCCGTGGCCTGTCCGGCGAGGCGGCGCTGATCGCCGCGGTCAGCTCCGCCCGCACCGGCCGCATGTCGGACGTGGTGGCGACCATCCAGCGGGAACAGGACCGGGTCATCCGCTCCGACCTCGCCGGCGTCCTCGTCGTCCAGGGCGGCCCCGGCACCGGCAAGACGGTGGCCGCACTGCACCGCGCCGCGTACCTGCTCTACACGCACCGCCGCGCGCTGGAGCGCCGCGGCATCCTGGTCGTCGGCCCGAACGCCACCTTCCTCCGCTACATCAGCCAGGTACTGCCGTCGCTCGGCGAGACGGACGTCGTGCTCAGGACCCTCGGCGAGCTGTTCCCAGGCGTGCAGGCGACCGACACCGCCGACCCCGCCGCGGTCGTCAAGGGCGACGAGCGGATGGCCGAGGTGCTGCGCAAGGCCGTGCGCAACCGCCAGCGCATCCCGAAGACCGACCTCGCCGTCGACGCCGACGGCGTGCCGGTCCCGCTGCCAAGGAACGCGATCCTGCGCGCCCGCGACCGCGCCCGCGCGCTGCGCAAGCCCCACAACGTCGCGCGCAAGCTGTTCGTCACGGAGCTGCTCACCGAGCTCGCCCGCAACGAGGCACGCCTGCTCGACCGTCCGCTGGAGGACGAGGACCTGCCCGACGCCCGCGCCCGACTGTGGGACGAGCCGGGGGTCCGCGCGGCCCTCGACGCGCTGTGGCCGGAGCTGACGCCGCAACAGGTGCTCGCCGGCCTGCTGTCCGAGGAAGGTGCACTGCACGCCGCCGCTTCCTGTTTTTCCTATCCCGAACGATCCGTGCTCTTGCGCCGCGACCGCCCTTCCGCCTGGACGGTGGCGGACGTCCCGCTGCTCGATGAGGCCGCGGAGCTGCTCGGCGCGGACGATTCGGCGCAGCGGGCCGCGCGCCGCGCGGCGCAGCGCGAGCGCCGCCTCGAGGCGAAGTACGCCAGGGAGGTGCTGACGATCACCGGCATCGACGAGCTTGGCATGGTGGACGCGGAGACGCTGGCGGCCTGGAACCGGGACTCCGGCCCGGTCCTGTCCACGGCCGACCGCGCCGCGGCCGACCGCTCCTGGGCCTACGGCCACGTGATCGTCGACGAGGCGCAGGAGCTGTCCGCGATGGCCTGGCGGATGGTGCTGCGCCGCAACCCGGCGCGCTCGCTGACCGTGGTGGGCGACGTCGCGCAGACCGGCTCGCCCGCCGGCGCGCGGTCGTGGCAGGAGATGCTCGACCCGCTGCTGCGCGGCCGCTGGCGCGAGGAGCGGCTGACCGTCAACTACCGCACCCCGGCGGAGATCATGGCCGTCGCGGCGGAGGTGCTCGCCGCCGCCGCACCCGGCGAGCGCCCGCCCGACTCGGTCCGTATCGAAGGCGTCCCGCCCAGCGCCGTCCGCGTCCTTGCCTCAGCCGACTCGGGAGCCCAGCGTACGCCCCTGGCCACCTGCGTCGCGGAAATTGTCCGCGCCGGCCTGGCCGAACTCGCCGCGGCGGCCCCCGACGGCGGACGCCTGGCGGTCATCGTCCCCGACGCCCGGGTCGCGGAGCTCGCGGCGGCCGTCCCCGAGGCGATCCGCGGCGACCGGCCCGAGTCGCTCGACTCGCCGGCGGCGCTGCTGACGGTGTCCCAGGCGAAGGGGCTCGAGTTCGACCAGGTGGTGCTCGCCGACCCGGCCGGCGTCATCGCGCAGTCCCGCAACGGCGGCCGCGACCTCTACGTCGCGATCACCCGGGCCACCCACCGCCTCACGGTCGTCCACGAGGGCGACCTGCCCGCCCCCCTGCGCTCGCTGGAAAGCTAGCGGTCGGCCGGGCGAGGGCACATCCGCGGCCCGCGGGTTGTTATTCAGGTGACGTGATTCCCCGATGATGGCACCATCGGGGAGACGGCGAAAGCTTGGAGAACGATGACGACAGCCTTCGGCGAGCGGACCGAGATGTCCGCCGCGACCGGGGAGCTTGACCTGGAGGACAGGCACGCGCTGCGCCGCGTGGCGGGGCTCTCCACCGAACTCACCGATGTAACCGAAGTCGAGTACCGCGCCCTGCGCCTTGAGCGGGTCGTGCTGATCGGCGTCTGGTCTGACGGCACGCTGACCACCGCGGAGAACTCGATGCGCGAACTGAGCCGGCTCGCGGAGACGGCGGGGTCGGTCGTGCTCGACGCGCTGATCCAGCGGCGCGGTCGCTTGGATCCCGCCACCTACGTCGGGGCCGGCAAGGCCGTCGAGCTGGCCGGGATCGTCGCCGCCACCGACGCCGACACGGTGATCTGCGATGGCGAGCTCAGCCCCAGCCAGCTGCGCCGCCTGGAGAGCGTGGTCAAGGTCAAGGTGATCGACCGGACCGCGCTGATCCTGGACATCTTCGCCCAGCACGCGAAGAGCCGCGAGGGCAAGGCCCAGGTGGAGCTGGCGCAGCTGCAGTACATGCTGCCGAGGCTGCGCGGCTGGGGCGAGTCGCTGTCCCGGCAGGCCGGCGGCCGGGTGGCCGGCGGCGGGGGCATCGGGACCCGCGGTCCCGGCGAGACCAAGATCGAGACCGACCGGCGGCGGATCCGCACGCGGATCTCCAAGCTGCGCGGCGAAATCGCCGAGATGGCCACCGGGCGCCAGGTGCAGCGCGGTCGGCGGCGCCGCAACGCCGTGCCCTCCGTCGTGATCGCCGGGTACACCAACGCGGGGAAGTCGAGCCTGCTCAACGCGCTGACCGGTGCCGGGGTGCTGGTGGAGGACGCCCTGTTCGCGACCCTGGACCCGTCGGTGCGCAAGGCGAAGACGCCGTCCGGGCGGCCGTTCACGCTCACCGACACGGTCGGGTTCGTGCGGCACCTGCCGCACCAGCTCGTGGACGCGTTCCGCTCGACGCTGGAGGAGTCCGCGCAGGCCGACCTGATCCTGCACGTGGTGGACGGCTCGGACGCCGACCCGCAGGCGCAGCTCGCCGCGGTGCGCGGTGTCCTCGCCGAGGTCGGCGCCGGCGAGGTGGCCGAGCTCGTGGTGATCAACAAGATCGACGCCGCGGACCCGGTGATGGTCGAGGCGCTGCAGTTGCGCGAGCGCGGCTCGGTGCCCGTCTCCGCGAAGACAGGGGAGGGCCTGGGCGAGCTGCGCGCCGCGATTGACGAGGCGCTGCCGGTCCGCGACCGCACGGTCCGGGCGAGCGTGCCGTACAGCCGCGGTGACCTGGTGGCCCGTGCGCACGCCGCGGGAGAGGTGACCCGCGCGGAGCACGGCCCAGACGGCACTCTTCTTGAGGCACGCGTCCCGCTGGACCTGGCGGCTGAGCTGGAGCAATACACGCCGTAATCCCGTGTTCACGGATCGTCGGCGTGGCATTGCTGTGGGTTGGCTCAGCATTCGTCCGAGGGTCTTGTATCCAACCGGCTCGGTGCAATACCGTAACGGAACCGATATGTGGGACGCGCGCAACGCGTTGCCAATGACGCGAGCGTGCCGTTCGCAGTACCAGCTAAGCACGGTCAACGCCGACGTCTACACAGCATGGCAGGTGGCCGATCATGGTGGGTGGAACCGACTCGCGTGGTTCCCGGCATGCCGGGACGCGCTCGTGACCGCCCGTTTGCTGACCAACATCGGTCGGCTGTGGACCGGGTCGGAGATCCTGAGCAACGCCGCCATCCTGACGTCTGACGAGCGCATCGCCTGGGTCGGCCCCTCCGCGGAACTGCCGCGCAGCGTCCCTGGCGTCGTCCGCGACATCGTCGACGTCGACCTCGTGGAGAACCTGGGCGGCGGGCTTGTCACCCCGGGCCTGATCGACGCGCACACCCATCCGGTCTACGCGGGCAACCGGTATGCCGAGCTCGCGATGCGCTCCAGCGGCCTGTCCGACGCGGAGATCACGGCCGCGGGCGGCGGGGTGTCCTCCACGGTCACGGTGACCAGGGGAACCGACCCGTGGACCTTGTGCAACAACGTGCGCGAGCGGCTGGCCTCCTGGCTGCAGTCGGGGACCACGACGATCGAGGCCAAGACCGGCTACCACCTGACCAGGGACGGCGAACTCGCCGACGTGCGGATGCTGCGCGCACTCGAGAACGAGCCCGGCATGCCGCGGGTGCACGTGACGTTCCTGGCCGCGCACGCGGTGCCGCCGGAGTTCTTCGGGCGCCGCAGCGACTACATCGACGCGGTGAGCGCGTGGTGCGCGGACGCGGCCGCGGTCGGCGCGGACAGCGTGGACGTCAACTGCGAGGACGGCGGGTTCAGCGAGGACGAGGCCCGCTGGATTCTCAGCGCGGGCCGGCGTTCGGGGCTGCTGCCCCGGGTGCACGCCTGCGGCAATACCCACACGGGCGGGGCGCGGGTCGCCGCCGAGATGGGCTGCGCCTCGGCCGACCTGCTGAACGCGGCCACCGATGATGACGTCGCCGCGCTCGGCAGGGGCGGGGTCGCCGCGGTGATCTGCCCCGGCTCGGCCATGCAGCGCGCTGCCCGGCCCCCGGTGCGGTCGCTGCTCGACAAGGGCGTCGCGGTCGCGCTCGGTTCCGATCACACGCCAGGCGGCGTCGGGATCACCTCGATGCCGCTCGTGATCGCGCTGGCCGTGTCCTACCTGGGCATGAGCGTCACCGAGGCGCTGCGGGCGGCCACCCTCGGCGGCGCGCACGCGCTGCGCGCGCCCGACCGGGGCGCGATGGTCCGCGGCAGGCTCGCCGACATCGTGCTGTGGGACGCCGACCACGAGGGCGCGTTCGCCTGGAGCTACGGCCTGCAGCCCCGCCGCGTCTGGCGCGGCGGCGAGCCGGTCAGCTCCTGACCCCGACGGCCTCGCGGGTCAGCGAGATCGTCCCGGTTCGCGCGTATGCTTGCGGCCATGGCTACGCAGGCGCCCGTCACGCTGGTCGTCGGCGAAGAGGAATTCCTGATCGACCGGGCGGTGCGGGAGCTGGTCGCGGCCGCCCGCGCCGCCTTCGCGGGCAGCGGTGACGACGGGGCAGACGTCCACGACGTGGCGGCCAGCGCGCTCGCGCCGGGGGAGCTGACGCAGCTGACGTCGCCGTCGCTTTTCGGCGGCGGATGCGCGGTGGTCGTCCGCGGTGCGCAGGACGCGGCCAAGGAGGTCTCCGCTGAGCTTGCCCGATACGCTGCCGCGCCCGCACCTGACGTCGTGCTCGTCGTCACGCACTCCGGGGGCGTCAAGGGCAAGGCGCTGGTCACCGACCTGACGAAGGCTGGAGCACGGGTGCTCGAGTGCCCCAAGCTCACGCGCGCCGCGGAGCGGACCGACTTCGTGCGGACCGAGTTCAGGCGGGCCGGCCGGACCGCCGACGAAGGCGCGGTGCGCGCGCTGCTCGACGCGATCGGCTCTGACCTGCGGGAGCTGGCGTCGGCAGCGGACCAGCTGGCGTCGGACAGCGACGGGCGGATAACCGAGGCCGTCGTGGCGCGGTATTACCGGGGCCGCGCCGAGGCCACCGGCTTCAGCGTCGCCGACCACGCGGTCGAGGGGCGGCTCAGCGAGGCGCTCGAACAGCTGCGCTGGGCGCTCGCGACCGGCGTGTCCCCTGTCCTCATCAACAGCGCGCTCGCCCAGGGGGTGCGGCTGCTCGGCCGGGTCGGGGCGGCGCGGGGGACGAGCACCGCCACGCTCGCCGCCGAGGTGGGCGCGCCGCCCTGGAAGATCGACCGGGTGCGGCAGCAGCTTCGCGGCTGGCAGCCGGACGGCGTGGCACCCGCCCTGCAGGCAGTCGCGGAGGCGGATGCCCAGGTCAAGGGGGAGGGGACCAGCCCCGCCTACGCCCTGGAGCGGGCGGTCAGGCGGATCGTCGCCTACCGCGCCGTACGCTGACCGCTGCGGGTGTGAGCCGCACCCGCCCGCGCGATGACCTCAGGCCCGCTCGAGCTCGGCGAGGCGCTTGGCGATCGCGGACTTGCGGTTCGCGGCCTGGTTCTTGTGGATGACGCCCTTGCTCACGGCCTTGTCGAGCTGACGTGAGGCGACGCGGAGCGCGAGGGTAGCCTGCTCCACGTTGCCCGCGTCGGCGGCCTCGCGGAACTTGCGCACGTGCGTGCGCAGCGCCGACTTGATCGCCTTGTTGCGCATGCGCGCCTTCTCGTTCTGCTTGTTGCGCTTGATCTGCGACTTGATGTTCGCCACGCGTGTAAGTCCTTCGTTGGTTAAGTCAGCTTGGCCGCCCAGGGAACGGTCTGCTCGCGCAGCAGCGGCAGCATGAGGGCGCGAAGACGAAGAATAGCCGAGTTGGCACTGCTTCCTCAAACCGAACGGCCAGTTGTTCCCGCTCGCTCGGTCAGGTCGCGACCCAGGCGGCGCCGCCCACTGGCGGTGTGGCCCCCAACGCCAAGCCTATTAACGCCAAGCCTATTGGCGCTGGGGGCCCCCTGCGCCAACCCCGGTACTGCGGGTGGCGTCACGGCAGGACCACGCGACGGCGGGGCCTCAGCAACAGCGGAGCACCAGGGCAGCGGGAGTGCCACGATAACCTGATCAAGGGAAGACCGGGATCACCCGGAACCCAGGAACGGCCCGCGAGACACCGAGATGATTGGCAGCGACGCCGGGGCCCTGGGGAATCTCTCGCGCACTCGAACGTCATGGAATGGTGGCAATGAGCGACCCGGCTCCGCCGGTACCGGTGCCTGCCCGTACGGACCAGGCCGTGATCCGAAACTTCTGCATCATCGCGCACATCAATCATGGCAAGTCGACGCTGGCCGACCGCATGCTGCAGCTGACCGGCGTGGTGGACGCGCGGCAAATGCGCGCCCAGTACCTGGACCGGATGGACATCGAGCGCGAGCGTGGCATCACGATCAAGAGCCAGGCCGTCCGCCTGCCCTGGCGGCAGGGCGGCAGCCACTACGTGCTGAACCTGATCGACACGCCTGGCCACGTGGACTTCAGCTACGAGGTCTCCAGGTCGCTGGCCGCCTGCGAGGGCGCGGTCCTCCTCGTCGACGCCGCCCAGGGCATCGAGGCGCAGACGCTCGCCAACCTGTACATGGCGCTGGAAGCCGACCTCAAGATCATCCCGGTGCTGAACAAGATCGACCTGCCCGCGGCGCAGCCCGATCGCTACGCGCAGGAGATCGCGTCGATCGTCGGCATCGACCCGGACGAGGTGCTCCGCGTCTCGGCGAAGACCGGCGCGGGCGTGAAAGAGCTGCTCGACGTCATCGTCGACCAGGTTCCGCCCCCGGTCGGCGACCCGGAGGCCCCCGCCCGCGCGCTGATCTTCGACTCGGTGTACGACACCTACCGGGGCGTCGTCACCTACGTTCGCGTGGTCGACGGGCGCCTGACCAGGAGAGAACGCATCCTGATGATGTCCACCGGCGCCGTGCACGAGACGCTGGAGATCGGGGTCATCTCGCCCGAGCCGACCCCGGCCGACGGGCTCGGCGTCGGCGAGGTCGGCTACATCATCTCCGGCGTGAAGGACGTCCGCCAGGCCCGGGTCGGCGACACCGTGACAAGCTCGGGCAAGCCCGCCAGGGAGCCGCTCGCCGGCTACAAGCACCCCAAGCCCATGGTGTTCTCCGGCCTGTACCCGGTCGACGGCGACGAGTACCCGGAACTGCGCGATGCCCTGGACAAGCTGCGGCTCAACGACGCGGCGCTGTTTTACGAGCCGGAGACGAGCACCGCCCTTGGTTTCGGGTTCCGCTGCGGGTTCCTCGGCCTGCTGCACATGGAGATCGTCCGCGAGCGGCTCGAGCGCGAGTTCGGCCTGAGCCTCATCTCGACCGCGCCGAACGTCATCTACCGCGTCGTCATGGAAAGCGGCCGCGAGATCCGGGTGACCAATCCCAGCGACTTCCCCGGCGGCATCGACGGCTACGCCGCCGCCGGAGGCAGCCCGAAGGGCAACACGGGCGGCAAGATCGAGTCGGTTTACGAGCCGGTGGTCAGGGCCACGATCATCTCCCCGAGTGAGTACATCGGCACGATCATGGACCTGTGCCAGGGCCGCCGCGGCGCGCTGATCGGCATGGACTACCTGTCGACCGACCGGGTGGAGATCCGCTACACGATGCCGCTGGGCGAAATCATCTTCGACTTCTTCGACCAGCTCAAGTCCCGCACCCGCGGCTACGCGAGCCTGGACTACGAGCCGGCGGGCGAGCAGGAGGCCAACCTGGTGAAGGTGGACATCCTGCTGCAGGGGCAGCCGGTTGACGCGTTCAGCCAGATCGTGCACGCCGACAACGCCCGCGAGTACGGGCTGACGATGACCGCCAAGCTCAAGGAGCTGATCCCGCGGCAGCAGTTCGAGGTGCCGATCCAGGCGGCCGTGGGATCGCGGATCATCGCGCGGGAGAACATCCGCGCGCTGCGCAAGGACGTGCTCGCCAAATGCTACGGCGGTGACATCACCCGCAAGCGCAAGCTGCTGGAGAAGCAGAAGGCGGGCAAGGAACGGATGAAGCGGGTCGGCAAGGTCGAGCTGCCGCAGGAAGCCTTCATGGCTGTGCTTCGCCTCGAATCGTGAAGACGTACCTCGCGACCACGAACCCCGGCAAGCGACGCGAGCTCAAGGCGCTCTTCGCCAAGTCGGCGGTGCAGATCGTGACGCCGCGCAAGATCGTCGAGCTCGAGGTCGTGGAGAGCGCAACGACCTATGCCGGCAACGCGCTGCTCAAAGCCGAGGCGCTCGCTGCGGCTCTGCGCGAGCGCCACGTCGCCGCCGCCGTGCTCGCCGACGATAGCGGTCTGGAAGTCGTGGCTCTCGACGGTCGGCCGGGCATCTACTCGGCACGCTACGGAGGCCCCGAGATGGACTGGCCGGAGCGCCGAGCCGCGCTGCTGCACGAGCTGCGCGGCGTGCCGCCGTATCGCCGCGCAGCGCGCTTCGTCTGCGCGCTGGCCCTCGTCGAGCCGCACGGCAAGCCGATCGTCGCGACCGGCGAGGTTCAAGGCTACGTTTTGGAAGCCGAGCGAGGCACCGGCGGCTTCGGCTACGACGCCGTCTTCCTGTATCCGCGACTCGGCCGAAGCTTCGCGGCACTCAGCGAGAAGGAGAAGAACGCCGTCAGCCACCGGTACAACGCCGCGCAGGCGTTGCTGACGATCTTACGCGAGCGCGGCGCGCAAGCGGGACTGCTCTGATCGCGCGGTGGGCGAGTTCCGAGTCGAGCCCGGCTCTTCCGGCGACGTGCGCGCGATCCAGCGCCGGCGCCGGGTGGACGACGTCGCCTTACGGCTTTCGCTCGAATCGGCGGAGCGCGCTAACGCATGGGTGGTGCGCGACGCCGGCGAGATCGTCGGCATCGCCGTAGCTCACGACTCCGAAGAGGAACGTTACGTCGGCGATCTCTTCGTCGAGCCGTCCTACCGCGCTCATGGACTCGGTGCGTCGCTGCTCGAGGCAGCTTTCGCCGGCGGCGAACTCTTTCGTACGATGCTCGTCGACCCGGCAGATGCTCGGGCGCTCGCGCTCGCACTGCGCTTTCGCACGACGCCGCGGGAGCTGGTTTTGCGCTTCGCGGGTGCGCTGCCGAAGGAAGAAGAGCTGGCGAGAATGGCCGCCGGCGACTATCGCTTCGAAGTCGCCCTCATCGACGCATCGGCGCACGGCTTTGCGCTTCAAGAGCTCGACCGGCGCGCGCGAGGCCTCGCGCGTCCGGCCGATCATGCGGCGTTTGCGCGGTCCGCGACCGGGCAGGCGTTCTTTTTGAACGGCGAGTGCGTCGCCTACGCGTACGTTTGGCCCGACGGCAGGCTTGGCCCGCTCGCATGCGCGTCGGAGGCCTATCTCGTTCAGATTTTCGCCTACGCGCTGGTTACGCTGCAACGTTCGTTTCGGGCATCGTGGTGCACCATGCTGATCCCCGGGTCAAACCGCCGCATTGCGCGCTCGGCATTACGCGCCGGGCTGACGATCGAGGAGACGTCCGTTCTCGCGACCGATTCGCGCAGCGCCGATCTGTCGACGTACGTCGGCTATCACCGATTGCTGTTGTAGGAGAACTTTGCACGTGCCGAGGAACTGTGGCACAATCCAAGTGGCCGTTGGCGATCGGGGCGTAGCTCAGCCAGATAGAGCGTTCGGTTTGGGTCCGAAAGGCCGGAGGTTTGAATCCTCTCGCCCCGACCACTTCGCGCGTGGCATCACACCATGGTAATGCGCCCGTGGTCTAACGGGATAAGGCACGAGTCTTCTAAACTCGAAGATGGGGGTTCGAGTCCCTCCGGGCGCGTGGTACAATGCCCTCTCATGGTGACTGTAGCTCAGTTGGTTAGAGCGCTTGACTGTGGCTCAAGAGGTCGCGGGTTCGACCCCCGTCAGTCACCCCAGCGCCGCCGGAGGACCTGGATGGAGTGATTTCGTAACGCAACGGCGTGAGCGTCCGCACGAGCGCCTTTAGCTCAGTCGGTAGAGCAGCGGCCTTTTAAGCCGTTGGTCCCGGGTTCGAGTCCCGGAGGGCGCATAGCGAGCACCGCTAGCTCAATTGGTAGAGCAGGTGACTCTTAATCACTTGGTTGGGGGTTCAAGTCCCTCGCGGTGCAAGTTTACGTCCCCGGAGGAGTGGCCCGCGCGTTCAAGTGCGCGCACCGCGCGCGGGCCCTCCGCGCGCGGCAAGGCAGACGCGCGAACGAACGGATCTGCTACGACGTGGCCCTCGCCGAAAATGCTGCGTAACGTTGTATTTTCACCTCAGGGGAAAATCGTAATCGTTATTGCGTTTGAGCGAAGATTTAGGCGCCTATTGTAAGCTATAGGCTGCCCCTTAATCACCTGGACTGAGTAGACTCCCGGCCACTGAAATTTGTACAACAGATCGAGCCTAAATCTACCGTAAACCGATGTCCCCTCTGGGATCGGCCAGCCATCCTTAGGCTTAGAACCTGCCGTAAGGCCATAAGGACTATCCGGGTTAGCAGAGACAACATTTCCCGTGATGCGATTCACGATCCTGAAGGCGTAGGCTGCGGAGTTCACCGAACCAAAGATTCCCGCCTGATATCGGCCGGAAACGTTTCTCAACTCTACGGTAACGATCATGGGCCGACCCAAGTAGAAAGGCTGCGCGTCGGACGTAAGCGCAAGGGCGAAGCCATCTACTGCGGGACCGGTAGGCCCTGCGTTAGAGAAGCCAGCGTAGTGCTCGGGTGACGCGCTGCTCGCATAGAAAGGAATGCCTGCGACGACGATGAGTATTAACGGGAGCGAGGCTTTACGCATGAAATGCTTCTCTTCGTGGGTACAAGAGGTCTTGCAAGACGGGACGTTCTTGAAAGAATCTTACGCCTGGTGGCCGGCCTCATTCAATATAGCCATGGAAACCCGACCATCACCGATCGGATGGGCTTGGAACGCTCGGCCTGCGAATGCTACGCAGTCATGCGCAGCGAGTTCGAAGATCTCTTCGCGGCGAGACCGGCCAGCGCATAGCGCGGCCGCGCTCAGCGCTTATGCTTGGGCACCGCCGACTTTAGGCTGGTGCTCGTGCTCAAGCTGGTGCTGATGCTCGTGCTGGTACTCACGCTGAATTTGTGCTGCACCGGGGCGGGCGCGGCTGCTGCGGGTGAATCCGCGGCGCACATTGCTTCACCGACGTGAACCTGACACATCTGTTGGGTCAGCCGGTCGATGCGCCAAAGCACGCCGTTATTCTCGAGGTACTGGTAGCGAAAGAAAAGCTGGAAAATCAAGGCGATCAGCCCCAAGACCAGGACGAACACCGAAATCGCCCCCACCGCCGCGAGCGCGGGCTGAGCCCATGCGGGCACGGCTCTGGCCCGGGCTCGCACCGAGTCGAACCGTGAAACCGGCTTCAAACCGAGAGCATCCTCCGAATAGCTGGGTCTCATCAGAACTCTTTGGGCCGTACGAACGCTACCGCTCGTGAAATTCCGAGTGTACGTTATCGTACGGTACTAGCCGGGCGGGCGGCCTCCTTCTCGAAGGCGCGGCGTAACTCCCCGGGGTGGAGGAAATGCATCGGGCACGTTCATATGTAACTGGGTCGCCGGGCAAGTGGCGGAACTGGCAGACGCGCTGGATTTAGGATCCAGTGGGGCGACCCGTCAGAGTTCGAGTCTCTGCTTGCCCAGCTCCGTCACAATTACAAAAGAATTTCTTAAGCGAGCTATTGGAGTGCTTCGACCGTCCGGTTCTTGCAACGTCTGACCTGACTCTTCACCGAAACTCCGCCTTCGAGCGGCACAACACGCGGAAGTAGCTCAGTGGTAGAGCATCGCCTTGCCAAGGCGAGGGTCGCGAGTTCGAATCTCGTCTTCCGCTAATCTCCATGACCGCATCGACACTGACGCAACTCGCCCCG
>NZ_JASIAL010000035.1:0-5082 GCF_030042015.1 Trebonia sp.
AGGCGGCTTCCGCCCGGCGTGCTGAACGGCCCTGATGACGATGACGATGGCCAGGCCCGCGGGTGCCACCGAGAACAGGTAGAACCCGCTGGCCTGGCTGGCCACCCAGATGCCGTAGCCGACGGAGAACGCGCCCATGACGAAGATGCCCAGGCGTTCCCGTCCGGTGCCGACGACCGGTCCGCCGAGCGCGGCGACGATCAGCACGATGCCCGACAGCACGGACAGCACCGTGAAGAAATCCCAGTGCACGCCGGGGCCTCAGGAGACGTCGATGAGCGAGTAGCTCGGGTCCCTGGCGGAGATCTGCGCGGTCACGTTCGCGAGGAACTGTTCGAACTCACCGCGGCCGATGAGCTTGCCGTCCCTCGTCTTCCACTTGGCCAGGTTGATGGTGACCAGGGTCTGGGTCCCGTCGGAGGAGGCGCTCAGGGCGACGCGCGTCGTCCAGGTCGGAACTACCTTGGTCGGGTCCTTCCGGCTAGGCGGGCCGTAGTAGACGTTCCACGGTCCGGGCGCCTGGCCGGCCAGCCACAGCTTCTCGCCCGAGTGCAGAAAGCCCGTCTTGGCCGGCGTCTGCTGGACCACGCGGCGAATCGCGTCCAGCGCCTGGTCGACATCGAGCCTGGTGACGGCGCGGGTCGGCTGCGCCAGCCGGTTGGTCGTGCGCTGGTGAATCTGCTTGGAGATAAGCCCCATGGGAAATACGGTCCCTTCGTGCTCAGCTACTGATGGTCGCGGTCGGATCGGCGCTGCGAACGCTGCGTTCGACCGCGGCCAGGGCGCTGCCCACCGGAGCCAGGCGTTGCGGCCGGCCGGACTGCGACCGGACCGACGGAAGGCGCAGGCGAGCGCGGGACTGGCTGTCCTCACCCCAGACCTCCAGCTCGAGCTGCGTGAGGTTGTTGAGCCGGAAGAAGCGAGTCCGGTCGAAGGAACCCGACTCGCTGAGGCCGGCGCCGGTCAGGCCGCGCGCGATGATGTCGGTCAGTTCGGCAGGGCTGCGGCTGCTCGTCACGCTGAGCGACGTGCGCACGGTCGCGTTCGACGCCTTGCGCGCGGAGGTCCGCGCCCTGCTCACCGCGAGCCGCGTAAGCCGCGGCAGGGCTAATGTCCGGACAAGCCCGGACACGAGCAGTCTTCGTCGTCGGCCTGACCGGCGCCCCCGCCCGGGGCCTGAGAGGGTGACGCTGGGGAGTCGGCCGGGTCCGTTCGGGATCATCACTGATTTTTTCTGGCGGGGGATGACGGGAGCCGCCAGCCGCGATTTCCTGTCAGCCCGGCTCCGGCTTGCGGGCCTCGATCAGGAAGCGGCGGGAGTGGGCGACGAACGGCCCTTCGGCCTGGATCCGCTCGTGCAGCGCCTTCAGGCGGGCGCGGTACTTCTCGACGGTGAAGTCCGGGACGAACCAGATCACCTTGCGCAGGAAGTAGACCATCGCCCCGACATCGAAGAACTCCATCTTCAGCTCGGCGGTCCGCAGGTCCACGACCTCCAGTCCGGCCTGCTCGGCCTCGGCCCTGGCCAGCCCGGGCTCGCGACCGCTTTCCCCGAGCGGCTGCGGGCCGAGGAAGAACTCGTAGACCTCGTGACCGGTGTCCGGGCCGACCTGCTGCGAGAAATAAGTGCCGCCGGGCGCCAGGACGCGGGCGATCTCGCCCCAGTGGACCGTCACCGGGTGCCGGCTGGTCACCAGGTCGAACGTGCCGTCGGCGAACGGCAGCGGCGGCTCGTCCTCGTCGGCGACCACGACCACGCCCTTGGCGCGCAGGTTCTCCTGAGCGCGCTTGACGTTCGGCGGCCACGACTCGGTGGCGACCATGGCCTTGCCGGCCCGCTGCGGGACCCCGGCCAGCACCTCGCCGCCGCCGGTCTGGATGTCCAGCGCGAGCGCGGCCCGGCCGATCCGCTCGCCCATCAGCTTCTGGTAGCCCCAGGGCGGGCGCTCCTCGGTGGCGCGGCCATCCAGCCAGGAGAAATCCCAGCCGGCGACGTCGACGGCGGCGGCCTCCGCGATCAGTTCCCCGAAGCTATTGCCCATCACCTATCTGCCCGTCTGCCCGTCTGCCCGTCTCCCTGCGGACTGCCTGAGCGGCGTTAACCGGGACATTTGCCTCGCCATCCTTATGGCGGCCAGCGGCGGCACGGCGCCGGGAATCATTACCGTTCATGTTTAATTCGTTATTAGTTCATCTTTTGTTCATCTTAGGTTAGCCTTTCCGGATGACCGCGATCAGCTTCCAGGCAGCCGCCATCCTGACCGGCGCGCCGCTGGGCGGGGAGGGATGGCTTCAGGTCGGCGAGCTGGGCCTGGCCCTGGGCTTGTCGGCGTGCATCGGGCTGGAGCGGGAGATCCGGCAGAAGAACGCCGGGCTGCGCACCCACACCCTGGTCGGGCTGGGTGCGGCGCTGTTCATGCTGGTGAGCAAGTACGGCTTCAGCGACGTCATCGAGACCCAGCGGATTGTGCTTGACCCGTCCCGGATGGCCGCCCAGATCGTCTCGGGCATCGGGTTCATCGGTGCCGGGCTGATCTTCGTCCGCCGCGATTCCGTCCGGGGCCTGACCACGGCCGCGTCGGTCTGGGTCACCGCGGCGATCGGCTCGGCCGCCGGGGCGGGCCTGCCGATCCTGGCAGCCGTGGCCGCCGGCGCCTACCTGGTGATCGTGGCGCTGGCCTTTCCCGCCCTCACCCGCCGCCTGCCCCGGTCCGCGACCGCGGTCTCCTCGCTGCGCATCCGCTACCTTGACGGCCGCGGCGTGCTGCGGCGGCTGCTCCAGGCCGCGACATCTGCCGGATTCACCATCGACGAGGTCTCCGCCGACCCGGTCGGCCGCCCCGCCGCAAGCGGGCCAGGCCCGCAGACGCGCGACGGCAAGCCCTTCGTCGAGGTGACACTGCAGGTCCACGGGAAGCAGCCGGTCAGCGAGCTCGCCGCCGTCCTGTCCGGCATCGACGACGTCGACATCGTCCGCCTCAACGACGCCAACGCCGTCAGCGACTAACGCCGGCACCGCCCCGCCCCGGGAGCCAGGTCACCCCGATCCCGTCACCGAGCCGGACGGGGGTTCTCGACCGAGGACGCCGCGGGCTCATCGACTGGCGCCTCGCGAAGGTTCCAGGCTCGTCCTCGCTGTAGCAGGATCACGATCGCCCAGTAGACGAGGCCGATCCCCATCGTGATGAGGGTCACCTGGATAAGGAGCCTCGTCTGCTGGGTGAACGCGTAGCCCAGACTCGCGAGCGCGAGGAGCGGGGGTAGCGGCCACAGCGGCATCTTGTACGAGGCGTGGGCGGTGGCCCGCGTCAGGCGCGCGGCGACGGCGGCGACGGCGATCAGCGCGTAGTCGGCGACCAGGCTCGCGCCCGTCAGGTTCGCGAGCGTCGTCAGGCTGACGGTGAGGCACATCACCACGCCCACGACGCCGAGGAGCGCCGTTGACGCGGTGCCCCGTGGAGCCAGACCAGCCAGACACAGCCTCGATTAGTTTAAACAGTATTTATAGTTTAAACTGTGACTGACATCGTGCCGGCAGGGAGGATGCGTCATGACCTACGTGATCGGGGAACCGTGCGTGGATGTGCTGGACCGGGCCTGCGTGGAGGAGTGCCCGGTGGACTGCATCTACGAGGGCGAGCGGATGCTCTACATCCACCCGGACGAGTGCGTCGACTGCGGGGCGTGTGAGCCCGTGTGCCCGGTGGAGGCGATCTACTACGAGGATGACCTGCCCGGCCAATTGCAGGTGTACGCCGGGGAGAACGCGCGGTTCTTCGCCGAGCCGCTACCCGGCCGCGCCGAGCCGCTCGGCTCACCGGGCGGCGCGGCCAAGCTCGGCGTGGCAGGTGCCGACACGCCGTTTGTCGGCGCCCTCCCACCGCGGGGGTAGTCGCCCCGAGTGCCGATGGATCTGGAGGAGGCCGGATGACGGTAGCCGGTTACGGGGCACCTGGCCAGCCAGCGGGCCGACCTGCCGGGCCGAGCCGGGCCGGGGTCGCGGTGGGCCGGGGTCGCGGTGGGCCGGGGTCGCGGTGGGCCGGCGGGCCGTCGAGCGCACTGCTAGCTTAATTTCTACTACAGATAGTGATATAAAATAATCGTATGGATACCGAGCAGCTCCTCGCGCCTGAGGATACGTCCCCGCTCGGCCGCAGCCGCACCAGCGTGCTGGACATGCTGCGCGCCGCCGACGGCCCGCTCGGTGTCCGGGAGGTCGCGCAGCGGACGGGGCTGCACCGGAATACGGCGCGGTTCCACCTTGAGGCACTGGTGGAGGCCGGCCTGGCCACGCGCGAGACAGAAGACCGGGAGACGCCTGGCAGACCCAGGATCGGATACCAGACGGTCGCCGGCGGTCCCGCCGGGCAGCGGCGCTACCGGCTGCTGGCAGAGATGCTCACCAGCCTGCTGGCCGCCACCATGCCGGAGCCGGGCAGGGCTGCGGAGGAGGCCGGGCGCGAGTGGGGCGCCTATCTCACCGAGCAGCCGCCGCCGTACCGGCGGCTGAGCGCCGCGGAGGCGATCGCGAAGCTCACGGCGATCATGGAGGGCCTAGGCTTCGCGCCGCAGGTGCAGGCCGGTGACCGCGACGGAGAGTACCGGCTCTGCCTGCGGCAGTGCCCGTTCCGCGAGGTGGCGCAGCACCACAAAGACGTCATTTGCTCGCTCCATCTGGGGCTGATGCGGGGGGCGCTGACCCGGATGCGCGCCCCGCTCACCGCCGAGCGGCTGGATCCGTTCGTCGAGCCCAGCCTGTGCATCGCCCGGCTGACAGCAGGCAAGGATGCCCATGCCGATGAGCCGGCGGCTGAGAGGACGCGATAGAGCCGGTGGCGGGGTGCCCGGCCTCACGCGGACTCAGCGCATCGCGCTTGCCGGCCCGGCTGTCTTGACGAAAAGTCCCGCCTTCGTAGGGTTGCCGGGTATGAGGAAGTACACCGACGAGGAGATAGCCCGCGTCATCCACGCGGCGAACGCCGAGTTGCAGCGCATCCAGGGCGACCCGGCGCCGTCCCTGCCCTGGGACTCGGAAACGGGCGAGATCCGGCAAGGCGCGATCGACAACGTGGCCTACGCGCG
>NZ_JASIAL010000271.1:0-3700 GCF_030042015.1 Trebonia sp.
GGGTGGCTGGGGTTGGTCGTCGCGTTCTCTGACGAGACGTACCCGCCGGCGCTGGTCACGATCGACGTCGCGCGGGCGATGGCCGCGCTGACGCCGCGGACCCGCACGGTGAGCTGCGCCGTGTAGATGAGCTGCTGACCGGTGGGCACAAGCCGCGCCGAGTCGGACTGCGCCGAGCCGCCGCCGAACCCGGCGGCCGGCAGGTTCGCGTCCGCCGACGGCGCGGCGGACGGGACGGGCGCGGGGGCCCCTGCGGCCGACTCGCTCGATGCCATGCTGCTGCTCGAGCAGCCGGCCAGCGCCGCCATGGCGATCAATAGCCCGGGGACCAAGGCGGCGCGCAACCGGCCGCGGGAGGCTCTGTCGTGCCTGTTTCGCATGCCCCTTTGACGGCACCGTGTCCGGCGCCGGTTGCGCGCTCATATCACGATTGCGAATCGGGGCATGCTTGAAGGCATGGACGGCGATCTGCGCGTGAACAGCTGGCTGGTCATCCCGGCCGGCGAGCTTGACGAGCGCTTCTCCCGCTCCTCCGGCCCCGGCGGCCAGTCGGTCAACACCACGGACAGCCGGGTCGAGCTGTCGTTCGACGTGCGACGGTCGCCGAGCCTGCCCGAATGGGCGCGCGAGCGGGCCATGGAACGGCTGGCCAGCAGGCTGGCGGGCGGCGTCCTCACGGTCGTGGCCTCCCAGGAGCGCAGCCAGCTGCTGAACCGCCAGGCTGCGCGCGAGCGCCTCGCGGCGCTGCTGCGGGACGCGGTCGCCGCGCCACCGCGGCCCCGGATCGCGACGCGGCCGAGCCGCGCCGCCCGGCAGCGCCGCCTGGAAGACAAACGCCGCCGCGCGCAGACCAAGCGCAACCGCCGCTACGACCCCGGCGGCCAATAGCAGCGGCGCGATCCCGCAGGCGCAAGCGCTACTGCGCCGGCTCGAGCGTCAGCGAAACCGAGTTGATGCACCACCGCTCGTCGGTCGGCGTGTCATACCCCTCGCCGGTGAACACGTGGCCCAGGTGGGAGTCGCACCGCGCGCACCGGGCCTCCACGCGGACCATCCCGTGCGAGCGGTCCTCGAGCAGCGTCACCGCGTCACCGTCGGAAGGCTCGTAGAACGACGGCCAGCCGCAGTGCGACTCGAACTTCGCAGCAGAACGGAACAGCTCCGCCCCGCACGCCCGGCACCTGTAGACGCCCACCGTCTTGGTGTCGGTGTACTCGCCGGCGAACGGCGCCTCGGTCCCCGCCTGGCGCAGCACGCGGTACTCCTCCGGGCTGAGCAGCTCACGCCACTGCGCATCGGTTCTGGTCACCTTCTCCATACCCCCGAGGTTAATTGATTCGAAGGTGCACCCGTCCAGCAGGGATAATTAGCGCATGGCGACACTGGTAGGCCGCGACGCCGAACTCGCCCGGCTGCAGACCCTGCTCGACCAGGCCGCCGACGGCCACGCGGTCGCCGCCCTGGTCGGCGGCGACGCGGGCGTGGGCAAGTCCCGGCTGGTCGCCGAGGTGATGGCGGTCGCCGCGCGGCAGGGCTGCACGGTGCTGTGCGGTCAGTGCGCGGAGATCGGCGACAGCGTGCCGTACCTGCCGTTCGCGGACGCGATCCGCAGCGCCAGCGCCGCGCCGGAGATCGAGGCCGCGGTGAAGGCCCGCCCGGTGCTGGCGCGGCTGCTGCCGGACGGCGGCGCGAGCGCACAGGCCGAGGCGGACTGGGCCGGCCTGACGCGCCAGCAGATGTTCGGCGCCGTGCTCGGGCTGCTCGCCGAGCTGTCGGCGCAGGCCCCGGTGCTCCTGGTCCTCGAGGACCTGCACTGGGCGGACGCGACCACCCGCGACCTGGTGACGTTCCTGCTGCGGATGCTGCACCGCGAGCGGGTCGCCACGGTCGGCACGTACCGCACCGACGACCTGCACCGCCGCCACCCGCTGCGGCCCGTGGTGGCTGACCTGCTCAGGCTCCACTCGGTGGTGCAGGTGGAGCTCGGGCCGCTCGCACCGGCCGCGCTGGCCGAGCACCTTTCCGCTATCCCGAACGGTCCAGGCCGGCTGTCCGCCGCCACCATCAACCGGATCGTCGCCAGGGCCGAAGGCAACGCTTACTACGCCGAAGAGCTGCTCACCTCGCTGTCGGGGACGGCGGCCCAGCCGGGTGCTCCCGGCGAGCCCGGGCTCCCGTCGGGTCTCGCCGCGCTGCTGCTGTCCCGGGTGGAGCGCGTGTCGGCCGCCGCCCAGCAGGTGCTGCGGGCGGCGGCGGCGGCCGGGCGGCGGGCCAGCGACGACCTGGTCCGCGCGGCCTCGCGGCTGCCCGACGCCGACTACGAGGAGGCGGTGCGCGAGGCGGTCGCGCACCAGCTGCTGCGGCCGGACGGGCCCGACGGGTACGCCTTCAGGCACGCGCTGCTGCGCGAGGCGGTCTACAACGACCTGCTGCCCGGGGAGCGGACCCGGCTGCACGCGCAGCTCGCCGTGCTGCTTTCCGGCGTGCCAGGCGCGGCGGCCGAGCTCGCGCACCACAGCCTGGCCAGCCACGACGTTCCCGGCGCGTTCGCCGCCTCGATCAGGGCCGGGCAGGAGGCCGAGCGGATTGGCGCGCCGACCGAGGCGCACCGGCACTACGACCAGGCGCTTGCGCTGTGGGACCGGGTGGACGAAGCGGCCAAGATCGCCGGGATGAGCCGCGGCAAGCTCGGCCACAAGTCCGCGACCGCCGCGGCGGCCGCCGGCGAGGTCCCCCGCGCGGTGCACCTGCTGCGGCGGATCCGCGCTGTCCTGGCCGACCGCCAGGACGCCGACCCCGACCCCGAGCTGGCAAGCCGGGTGGGGGAGCGGCTGGCGTACTTCCTCCTGCAGGGCGAAGACGACACCGGTGAGGCGTACGCGGAGGCGCTGCGCGTAGCCAGGGAGACTGTCGAGCAGACCCCGGGCGAGCCGCCCACCTGGTACCTGGCGCGGGCGATGGCGACCTACGCGATCGCGCTGATGGCGGCCGCGGACAACGCCGCGGCCCGCGAGTGGGCGCAGCGCGCCCGCGCCGTCGCCGGGCAGGCCGACGCGCCGTCCGTCGAGGCGGACGCCGTGGTCACCCTCGGCCAGCTGAGCAGCCGCGAGGGCAACGCCGACGAGGCCATCGGCCTGTTCTCCGCCGCCTTCGCGCACGCGGCCGCGACCCGGGTGCTCGGCGTGGAGCTGCGCGCCGCCTACCAGCTGGCCGTGGAGCATCTCATCCGCGGCGAGCTCGCCGAGGCGGCGCGCGTCGCCCACCTGGGGGTGCGCCGCGCGGACGCCGAGGGGCTTGGCCTCGCGCCGTTCGGCATGGACCTGCAGCACCTGCACTTCCAGGCGCACTTCGCCGACGGCGAGTGGGACCACGCGCAGGAGATCGCCGACGGCTTCCCGGTCCGCGGCACCTGCCAGCCCGAGGCGGTGCTGTCCGCGATGGCCCTGTTCGTCGACGTGGCCAGGGGCAACGCCGCCGCCGACGAGCGGCGGACCTGGCTGGAACCGTTCTGGGACGACGTCTTCGTCGCCTACGTCGGCAGGGGGCTGCTGGCCGAGCAGGCGCTCTGGCGCGGCGACACCGACCTCGCGCTGTCCCACGCGCAGGCCGCGATCAGCGCCGACGCGTGGCCGTCGCACAGCCCCTCGGTCATCCGGGTGGCCGCGGTGGCGCTGGCCGCGCGCGCCGACCGCGCGGTCGC
>NZ_JASIAL010000036.1:0-5673 GCF_030042015.1 Trebonia sp.
GCCAGCAGGTGGCCGAGCGCGAGCAGGCCGGTGCGGGCCGACTCGAGCACGGGGACCCCGGCGGCGCGCAGCCGGGCGGCCGCCGCCACGTCGATCGCGGCAGGCACCGAGGCGAGCACGGCGACCGGCTTGTCCGTGCCTTTCGCCGCCGCCAGCGCGGCCCGCGGGTAGGAGTCGTCGCCGTCGAACTCCGGCACCAGGTCCACGGCCAGCGCGACCGCGCCGACGCCCGGATCGGCGGCCAGCGCCGACAGGGCGTGGGTGAACAGCTGCTCGGTGCCGGCGCCGGTCCCCCACACGTCGAGCGGGTTGCCCGGTTCCAGGCCGGGGTCGAGCACGGCGGCGAGCCGGTCCTTCGTCGGCTGCGCGATCGCGGCGAAGCGCACGCCGGCCGACGCGGCGACGTCGGCCACGTGCGCCCGCTCGAAGCCGGAGTCGTGCACGGTGGCCAGGCCCGTGCCGGGCGGCGGGCGGCGGCCCGCGCAGAACAGCTCAAGCGTGTCCGCAAGCTCCGCGAGGTCGCCCACCCGGTGCAGGCCGTAGCCGAACGCGAGCGCCTGCCACGCGCCGTCGCCCGCGGCCAGCGCGCCGGAGTGCGCGGACACCAGCGCCCTGGCGGTGTCCGACTCCCCGGCGGCAAGCAGCACGACGGGGACGTCGCGGTCCGCGGCGGCCGCCAGCACGTCACGGAGCAGGCCGGCGTCCCTGATCGCCTCGAGCACGAGCGCGAGCACCTTCGTCTCCGGCAGGCTCAGCGCGTAGCGCGCGTACGCGGCGGCGGGCGTGACCAGCTCCTGCCCCGATGAGACCGCGACCGTGAACCCGAACGCGCGGCGCGCCCGCAGCAGCGCGGAGAACACCGACCCCGAGTGCGTGACCAGCCCGACCGGGCCCTGCGGCAGCGGGTCCCGCTCCACGTAGCCGACCGCCCGCAGCCCGCGCGCCACGTTCACGAACCCCATGCATCCCGCGCCGCACACCGGTATCGCGGCCGCCGTGGCGATCTCCGCGATCCGCGTTCTGAGCCCCGTGGCCGCGGCCAAGGTCCCGGTGCCGGTGCCGGTGCCGGTCCCGCTCCCGTCCGGATCGAAGGCAGAGCCAAATATCACTACGGAACGGGCCGTGGCTTCTGCCGCCACCTTCACCTGCTCCTCCAGGGCGGAGTCGGGCACGGCGAGCAGCGCCAGGTCGACCTGCTCTGGCAGCTCGGTCAGGCTCGGGTAGCACGCGGTCGCTGCGATCTCGCCGTAGCGGGGGTTGACCAGGTACGTGCGCGGGTTGCTCGCCGACCGGGCGACCTCGGCGACCATGCGGCTGCCCAGGCTGCCCGGGCGCGGCGAGGCGCCGACGAGCGCCACGCTGCGCGCCTCGAGCATGACCGCGAGCGGGTCGGGCGCTGGCGGGTTTGGCGCTGGCGGGTTTGGCGCGGCCGGGCCGGGTGCCGCCCGGTCAGCCACTGCGGCGGCGTCCCTTGCGCCGGTCCGCGATCGCCGCCTTCGCCGCCTGCATGCCGGGGATCCCGCACACCCCGCCGCCCGCGTGCGTGGCCGAGCTCGCGTAGTACAGCCCGGGCACGGGCGTCCGGTAGTCGGCGAAGCCGGGCGCCGGGCGCATGTTGAACAGCTGCTCAAGGGACAGCTCGCCGTGGAAGATGTTGCCGCCGACCAGCCCGTAGTCGTGCTCCATCTCGTACGGGCCGACCACGTCGCGGTGGATGATGGCGGACTTGAAGTTCGGCGCCACCTCGGTGTAGACGTCGATCATCCGGTCGGCGTACTTCTCCAGCTCGTCGCGCTGCGGCTGCCGGCTCCACTCGTGCGGGACCCACTGGGTGAACAGCGACATGATGTGGTAGCCCTCGGGGCACAGCGTCTTGTCGAACGCGGTCGGGATGACGCCGTCGGAGAACGGCCGCTGCGCCGCGCGGCCCTCGCGGGCGTCGATGAACGCGCGCTCGATGTAGTCCATCGACGGCGCCATCTCCACCGACCCCGTGTGGTGCTCCTGCAGGTGGGTGCCCGGGTTGGCGGTGAAGTCGGGGAGTTCGGCGAGCGCGAGGTTGATCTTCACGACGCCGGACCGCGTCTTCCAGCGCTCGATGTCTGTCGCGAAGTCTTCGGGGAGGTGCTGCTTGCCGACGTGCTCGAGGAACGCGGTGCGCGGGTGCAGCGAGGTGACGATGGTGTTCGCGCGGATTTCCTCGCCGGAGTCCAGGACGACGCCTTTCGCCCGGCCGCCGTTGCCGAGCAGGATCCTGGCCACTGTCGCGTTCGTGCGGACGGTCGCGCCGAAGCTCTGCGCGGCCCTGCCGATGGCCCCGGCCACGGCGCCCATGCCGCCCTCGGGGAAGCCCCAGCTGCCGAGGCGCCCGTCGCCCACGTCGCCGATCGAGTGGTGCGCCATCACGTAGGCGGTGCCGGGCTCGTACGGGCCGGCCCAGGTGCCGATCACCCCGTTGACGGCCAGCGCGCCCTTGACCTGCGGGCTCTCGAACCAGTCGTCGAGCAGGTCGGCGATCGACATCGTCATCAGCCTGGTGACGTCGGCGATCGTCCGCACGTCGAGGCCGCGGTGGCGCCAGGCGAGCCTGAGCGTGCCGGCGATGTCTTGCGGCTTGTGCGAGCCGATCTTGGGCGGGACGGTGAGCAGCAGCGGGCCGAGCACGTCGGCCAGCCCGGCCAGCCAGGCGTTCCACTTCGGGTAGGCGTCGGCGTCCTTGTTCGACCAGCGGGCGATCTCGTCGTGGCTGCGCCGGGAGTCCTCCTCGTACAGGGTGAGCGACCCGCCCTCGGGGAAGGCCTGGTAGTACGGGCCCATCGGGAAGATCTTGTAGCCGTGCTTTTCCAGCTGCAGGTCGTTCAGGATCGTCGGCGGGAGCAGCGACATCACGTACGACAGGCGCGTGACCCGGAAGTCCGGGGCGTCCGGCCACGGCGCTTCGGTGGTCGCGGCGCCGCCGGCTTGCTGCCTGGCCTCGAGCACCAGCGTTCTCGCGCCGGTCTTGGCCAGGTAGGCCGCCGCGACCAGCCCGTTGTGCCCGCCGCCGACGACGATCGCGTCGAAGGACTCCGCTGCCATGGTGGTTCCGCCTTCCGCAAAAGTTTGACTGAACATTCAGTCTAGATTGCTGCTACGATACGAACAAGGCCAACCGGGCGACGGCGCCCGGGCGGATCGGGCGCATCGGGCGCATCGGGTGCCGGGACGAGGAGACGATGGGGCGACCTGCGGATAGCGCGGAAGCGGCGGGAGCCGCCGAACAGCGGCGTGAGCAGATGCTGCGCGCCGCGCTTGAGGTCATCATGGAGCGCGGGTACGCCGACACCCGGATCGCGGATGTCGCCGAGCGCGCCGGCGCCAGCCCGGCGCTGGTCATCTACTATTTCAAGACCCGCGACCAGCTGCTGACCGAGGCGATCGGCTACGCCGAGGACTCGTGGTACGCGACCGGAGTGCAGCGGCTCGCGTCGATCCCGACGGCCGGCGGGCAGCTCACCGAGCTGATCGAGATGACCTGCCTGCCGGAGACGGACCCGCTGCCGCACGGCGAATGGCTGCTGTGGCTCGACCTGTGGGCCCTGTCGCCGCGAAACCCGGGTGTGGCCGCCGTGCGCCGCAAGTTCGACGAGCGGTGGCGGGAAGCCATCCGGGCGATCGTGCTGGCCGGCCAGGAGGCCGGCGAGTTCGCCCCGGTGGACGCCGATGACTTCGCGATCTCGCTGTCCGCGCTGCTCGACGGCATGGCGGTGCAGATCGCGCTGGAAGATCCCGACGTGCAGCCGTCGCGAGCCTATGATCTCGCCATGCGGTACGCAGCCGGGCAGCTTGGATTCGACTGGAAGCCCGCTTCCGCAAGGGACAGGCGGTCATAGGGACGGAGATGACGGCATGGCCGGAGGCAGCATCGAGCTCACGGGCCTGACCAAGCGGTTCGGCAGGGGCGGCGCGGACGGCGGGGGCGCCGGGGGCGGCGGGGGCGCCGGGCACGTGGCGGTCGACAACATCGACCTGCTGGTGCCAAGCGGCGAGTTTTTCTCGCTCCTCGGGCCGTCCGGCTGCGGCAAGACGACCACGCTGCGGCTGATCGCCGGCTTCGAGCAGCCGACCGCAGGCCAGATCCTGCTCGACGGCGCCGACGTGTCCGCCGTGCCCCCGCACAAGCGCAACGTCAACACGGTGTTCCAGAGCTACGCGCTGTTCCCGTTCCTGTCGGCGTTCGACAACGTGGCGTTCGGCCTGCGGCACGCCCGGGTGACCAAGGCCGAGCTGCGCAGCCGGGTCGGGGCGGCGCTTGAGCTGGTCTCGATGTCCTTGTTCGCCACGCGGCGGCCTTCTCAGCTGTCCGGCGGCCAGCAGCAGCGCATCGCGCTGGCTCGCGCGCTGGTGCTCAACCCGGCCGTGCTGCTGCTCGACGAGCCGCTCGGCGCGCTTGACGCCAAGCTCCGCCGCACGCTGAAGGTCGAGCTCAAGGCGCTGCAGGAGCGCGTCGGCATCACGTTCCTCTACGTCACGCACGACCAGGAGGAGGCGCTGACGATGTCCGACCGGCTGGCCGTCATGCACGACGGCCGGATCGTGCAGATCGGCACACCGCGCGAGATCTACGAAGAGCCCGCCGACGCCTACGTGGCGGACTTCCTCGGCGCGGCGAACCTGATGGAAGTGTCGGTGTCGCAGCGGTCGGACGGCTCCACCGCCGCGCTCAAGCTCGGCGACAGCACGCTGGTGACGTCGCACGACTGCCCCGCCGCGCCGGGCGAGACGGCGCACGCGGTCATCCGCCCGGAGCGGGTGCGGGTCGAGGAGCACGGCTCCGCCGGCCAGAACCGGGTACCCGCCCTGGTGGAGCGGGTGGTCTTCCTCGGCGCCGCCACCCAGGTCATGCTCCGTCTGGCGACGGGCGCCTCGCTCCAGGCGCTGCTGCAAAACGACGGCGACCCCAGCAGGGCCGGGCTGGCCCAGGGCACCCCTGTGCACGCCTACCTGCCGCCGGACGCCCTGCGCGTGCTGCCCGGCTCCCCGGCCGCCGCCTTGGTTCCCGCGATCGCGGCTCCGGCTCCGGCCGCCGCCGCGGCCCCGTTCGCCGGCTAGGCCGGCTTCGCTGGCGCCGCGCGAGTCCCGCGGGTGCGACTTCGCATACTCTGTGACCATTTTCGGTCCGTTATGGGCGTTTTGTCCATGCAAGGAAATCCTGGTGGCCAAATCCCCGGCTCTGGCGCGGATAGCGGGATCACGCCCGTGCCGGATGCCCGGTCAGCACATGCTGTTCGCGGTCCGCGGTGATCCTCGCGGTATGTTCGGGGTTTGTGCTGGTATGACGACGCGAACCCGGAACATATCGCGGCGGCGGCCGGCCGGGATCGCCGGCGCGGGTGCCGCCGGGCATGGACAAACCGGGCATTACGGGCGGCGAAATCGCCATGGAGTGTGCGAAGTCGCATACCTGCGGCCCCCTGTGACCGGCGGTGCCACGCCGGGGCGGAACGCGATGCGCTAACTGTTACAGCTGGTTCCACTGGTACGGCGTGAGACCGTACTGCGTCGCTATCGGGTCCCACAGGCCGGCGAAGGCCTTCTTGTAGTAGGTCGCCTGGTTGTCGGGAGTGGCCGCGGCCGCGTACCCGGGGTCGGCGGTGTCGTCCGGCGTGCAGCCGTTCGTTATCTCGTCATTCG
>NZ_JASIAL010000272.1:0-21645 GCF_030042015.1 Trebonia sp.
GCCTTTCGGCCTCGACGCCGCGCGCAGTCGCTGGCCCAGGCTCAAAGGGCCGATCGCCGGCGTCGCGCTGATCGCGGTCCTGCCGCTGGTGCCCGTCCCGCTGCCCGCCGCCCAGGCCGCACCCGTGCCCGCGGGCTGGACCGCGACGTTCACCGCGCTGCGGCTGCCGGCCGGCGCGAGCGTCCTCGTGCTGCCCATCCCGGTGCTGACCTACACCGATCCGCTTCGCTGGCAGGCCGCCACCGGCATGCCCTCCTCGATGTACGGCGGCTATTACATGGGGCCGACCTGGAACGGGCCGGCTGCCACCGACGGCAACGGGCTGTCTTCTGAAGCCGACTACCTGAACCAGCTCTGGGCGCAGTCAGCGGGCGTCAACGTTGCGGAGGTCGCCACCCTGCCGGCCAACGGACTGTACCCGAGTCTGCTCCAGATGCGGGCGCAGCTCGCGGGCTGGAAGCCGGCCGCCGTCGTCGCGGTCACGAGCCCGCACTCGGCATTCGGCCGTTATCTGGCCGGCCTGCTCGGGCGGCCAACCGTCATTGCCGGTAATGTCATCGGCTGGCGCCTCACGCATTAGTCCATTAGCAACGCGCCGACTGACCGCATGCCGCGAATACCGCCAACTCCTGACGTTCCTGACGTGCCTGATAAGACAGGCAAAAGCAAAAAGCAGCCGATAGATGGCTGTTATACACGACGGCCGCCAGTTGGCTGTGGGCCTGCCGCGATGCCCGCGCCTGACCGGCCGCCTCCGTCTCGGCCCATTTCCCCGTCCGTCACAACAGCCCCTCCCGCTGGCCTTCCGCCCCGCCGACCGGACTACGTGGTAGATCCGGCTGGTCAGGACCAGCCGGATCTACCACGATAACCGGCCTGCCCGGAATGCCCGGTTCCGCGGTCCCACGCGGCGGGGACGGCCGGGCGGCACGTCGCCGCGACGGCCGGGCCGGGCGATCACGCCCACGGCAAAAGTGAAAGGCAACCGAGATATAAACGTTACGAGGCCCCCGAGAGCACCGGCGCCGCGGGGAATTCTGCACCGAAGGTGAGCGGGACATGGCGACGTGTCATCCCGATGTCCCAGTGTCGTTACGCACCGTCGAGCCTGGGCGGTGAGTTTCTCGCGGTGAGTTAGCTGCGGGTTTCCCGGCAAGGATTCACAGCGACTTCGCAGCCCGGTCTCAGGGCAACTTCCGGCTAGCCTGATACGTCTGTTGTAAGTGGACGGGCCGTGATCCGAGGTCTCCCGAATTGATACCTCCCCGCGCTCGGATCGGCCGTCCTGCACGACAGCGATGTCATCCGGCACCAATAGGATTGGCGTCGAAGAGACAGCAGCACCGGACCATCGATCTGACGAACCGTCGAGGAGACCGCACCGTGTCGTTCTTGGGAAGGATGGGCCGGCAGGCTGCGCTGCTGTTCCGGCATCGTGGCATCACGGCGATCGCCGCCGCGGCCGTCCTGGTTTTCGTCGCGGGCGGCACGTTCGCCGCCGTCTCTTCCCGGGCCGACAGTCATGCGACGCTGGCCAGCAACGACAAGCCCTTGGACGCTAAGCCCAAGGCGCGACCGGCCGGGCCGCTGCAGGTCGTTTCCGTCAGCCCGGGCAGCGGCGCGCGTGACGTCAACGGCGCGACCGCGATCACGGTGACCTTCTCGTCCGCCCTCGCGCCGCAGACGCCGCTTCCGTCGCTGGCACCGAAGATCGCCGGCAACTGGCAGGTCTCCGGCGCCACCGCGACCTTCACCCCGTCCGTCGGCTACCTGGCCGGGACCAAGGTAACCCTCACGATCCCTGGCGGCGCTGGCGGCATCCTCGGCGCGGCCGCCACGGCCGGCACCCTGCGGACGGCCCGCACCGTGAAGTTCACCACCGGCTCGTTCTCCACGCTCCGGCTGCAGGAGCTGCTGACCCAGCTCGGGTACCTGCCGCTCACCTGGACGCCCGCCGACCCCGCCACCGCGGCGATCCCGGCCGATGACGCCAACGCCCAGCTGTCCGCCGCCTACGACCCGCCCGCGGGCACGTTCACCTTCAAGCCCGGCTACCCGAGCGAGCTGACCAGCCAGTGGCAGGCGGGCACCGACAACATCCTGGTCGACGGGGCGGTCCGCGCCTTCGAGTACAACCAGGGGCTGACCATGGACGGCATCGCGGGGCCGCAGGTATGGTCCGCCCTGCTCACCGCCGTCGCCAAGGGACAGGACAACCCGAGCGGCTACACCTACGCGGTGGCCGACCAGGACTCGCCCAACGAGACGCTGCGGGTCTGGCACGACGGCAAGCTCATCCTGGACACCCCGGCCAACACCGGCATCCCGGCGTCGCCGACCGAGGACGGGACCTTCCCCGTCTACCTCAAGTTCCAGGTCACCCAGATGCAGGGCATCAACCCGGACGGCACGCCCTACGACGACACGGTGTACTGGGTCTCCTACTTCAACGGCGGAGACGCCGTGCACTACTTCCCCCGGCCTGGCTACGGGTACTACCAGAGCCTTGGCTGCGTGGAGATCCAGTATGACCCCGCCGAGTTCATCTGGCCGTACCTGACCTACGGCACCCTGGTCACCGTCACCGGTCCGGTGGCCTGACCTGCCCTTACGGAACTGTGACGGCTGGCTGCGGACGGTCTCCCCGCTGTGCGGGGCATGCTTGGCTCGCGGCTATGCGAGTACTGGGTGACGGGTGCGGCCGCTTCCCCGGGCCACAGCCGACCTCGGGGCGGGCATGTTCTTGGCGCTGTCCGGTCTGCGACCCCGTCACCGGCCAGCGTGGATCGCGCGGGAGGCCGGCGCCGGCCGTGACACGGCCGGCGCCGCGGGACGGGCGAGCGGCAGCCTGATGATGAACTGGCAGCCCGGCCCGGTGTTCCTGACGCTGAGCTGGCCGGAGTGCGCCTCGACGATCCCGCGTGCGATGGACAGCCCGAGCCCGGCGCCGCCGGACGGGTCAGGCGTCCGCGCGCTCTCGCCACGGAACGCGACGTCGAACACCCGCGGCAGGTCGCCCGGCGGTATGCCGCCGCACTCGTCGGCCACGCTCACCCATGCCGTGCCGGAACGGATGTCGCCGAGCACCTCGATCGTCCCGTCGTACGGCGTGTGCCTGATCGCGTTGATGACAAGGTTCCGCACGGCACGTCCCATCTCGGCCGTGTCGATGACGACGGGCATGCCGCGGACCGCGGACCCGGCGAGCCGGATCCCCTTGGCCCGCGCCACCGGCTCGGCGCTCGCGACGACCTCGGCGACCAGGTCCTCAAGACCGACGAGCCGCGGCGACAGGCGCAGCGTGCCCGCGTGGATCCGCGACAGCTCGAAGAGGTCGTCGATCATCGCCGCCAGCCGGTCGGTCTCCCGGCGGATCTGCGAGTGGTAGTGGCTGACCTCGCGCGGATCGGTCACCACCTGGTCCTCAAGCGCCTCGGCCATCGCCCGCAGCCCGGCCAGCGGCGTCCGCAGGTCGTGGCTCACCCAGGCGACCAGCTCGCGGCGGCTCGCGTCCAGGGCCCGCTCGCGTGCCCGCGCCTGGCCGAGCCGGTCGTGCGCCTCTTCCAGCCCCGCGGACAACCCGGCCAGCTCGGCGGGCAGGCGGACCTGCGGCGGCGTGTAGATGCCGCTGTCGCCGACCTCGCGGACCGCGCGCAGCAGGGTCTTGCTCGCCTTGGTGAGCGTGCGGCCGGTCACGAACGCGACCGCGAGCCCGGCCAGGCCCGCGATGAACAGCAGCTCGAACACGGGCTTGCCAGGCTGGGCGCCGATCATCCGCACGGTGATGACACCCACCCCGGCGAGCGAGGTCGCGACGGTCACGAACGCGACCATGCTGAGCATCACGCCGATCGACCGGCCCGACATCATCAGCCTCAGGATCAGCACGCTGATCAGCGTTATCACGACGGCTATACCGCCGACCCAGCCGAAAACGAAGACGAGGTCCGCCGGGCAGACCCCGGAAAGGACACCGGCGAGGGTGCCGGCCGTGCCGGTCATGCCGGCTCTGGCTCGTACCGGTAGCCGACCCCCCAGACGGTGACGATGCGCCTGGGCAGCGTCGGGTCGGCCTCGAGCTTCTCGCGCAGCCGGCGCACGTGCACGGTGACGGTGGACGTGTCACCGAAGGTCCAGCTCCAGACCTCGTTGAGCAGCTGTTCCCTGGTGAACGCCTTCCGCGGATTGCGCATCAGGAACACGAGCAAGTCGTACTCGCGGGACGTCAGCTGGATGAGCTTGCCGCCCACGCGGACCTCGTGTGCCGCCAGGTCGACGGTCAGGTCGCGGTCGGCGATGACCCCGCCGTCCGGCCTGTCCGGCAGCCCGGTGCTCCTGGCCCGGCGCAGCACCGAACGCACCCGCATCGCGAGCTCACGCGGGCTGAACGGCTTGATGACATAGTCGTCGGCGCCGGTCTCGAAGCCGGCCAGCCGGTCGGTCTCGTTGCCGAGCGCGCTCAGCATCACCACCGGAATCGGCCAGCGCTCCCGCAGCCGCCTGCAGACCTCGAGGCCGTCGATGCCAGGCAGCATGAGGTCGAGCACGACCAGATCCGGAGGCCGCTCGGCGACGCGACGCAGCGCCTCGTAACCGTCGTGGACGCACTCGACGGTGTGACCGTCGCGTACCAGGTAGCGCCCGACGACGTCCGCGACCGTAGGGTCGTCGTCGACCACGACGATCCGCCCTGGCGGGTCAGGGTTGATGCTCACCGTTACAAGGTAAAGCGGCGCGGGTCGGCGCGTGTGTCAAATGGGACGAAAACGTCACCGGCTCGTAACTTCTGCCGGCGGGGCGGGTCACGCCGTTAGCGGACCGTAAGGCCGGTGACGATTCGGTGAGGCTGCGCCCGTGAACACGTGATCACGCGCCCGCCGGGTGAACACTGGTGTGCGTTCCTGATGCCTACCGGGGGAGGTCCCGCGTGATCGGCGAACTCTACGAAGATGCCCTCGCCGGGCACGCGCGGCCGGAGATCGAGCACGCCGACGGCAGCAGGACGCCGCTGCTGGCGGACGACTGGCTGCACGGCCGCCCTGGGGACGGGTCTGTCGTCGGCCGCTGCGCCGGCCCGACCCTGGACGTCGGGTCAGGCCCCGGGCGGCTGACGGTCGCGCTGGCCGAGCGCGGCATCCCCGTGCTCGGCATCGACGTCGCCCCGTGCGCCGTGCGCCTCTCCCGGGCGACCGGGGCGCTGACGCTGCCGCGCGACGTATTCGGCCGGGTGCCAGGGGCCGGGCGCTGGATGACGGTGCTGCTCGCGGACGGGAACATCGGGATCGGCGGCGATCCCGTCGCACTGTTGCGCCGGGTGAGCGAACTGCTGACCCCGCTCGGACAGGCACTGGTCGAAATCCAGCCGCCGGGCACGGCGCCGCGCCGCGAGCAGGTCAGGCTCTGGTACGGCGGCCTGGCCAGCGCCTGGTTCCCGTGGGCGTACGTGGGCGTCGACCAGATCGCCGAGGTCGCGGGTGGCGCTGGCCTGTCCGTCGGCGAGACCTGGTCGGCCGCCGGGCGCTGGTTCAGCGTGCTGCGCCAGGCGCGGCCCGACCGGGACGAATGCCTGCCAGCGCCCGTGCCAGACGGCCTCAGCAGCTGACAGCCGGCCGGGCCCCTGGACGCATCGCGGGATTCTTACCGCGTGCTTACCGGAAGCGAGATGGCCGGGCACAGCACCCGCCGGGCACGGTCAATGGGAGCATGAGCTTCGACAACCAGGCGCGGCGTCAGCGCCCGGCGCGCTACCCGGCGACCGGACAGTACGAGAACGGCTACGGCACCCCGAGCGCTCCGCGGCGGCGGGCACCCTGGGCAGACCCGTGGGAACGCGGCGGGCCGGGCGCCCGTACCCAGCTGCCCCCATGGGAGATTAGCCCGCGCCAGTCCCCGGGCGCGCGGCAGTCCGTGCGGAGCACAGGCGCGCGGCGGGCCGGGCGGGGGAACCCGATGCCGCGGGCCGGGCGCGGGCTGCTGGGCGGCGGCATCGCCGGCTTCCTGGCCGCGGCGGCCGTCCTCGGCGTGGCGAACCTGGCCGCCGCCTTCGTGCGGCCCCAGGCGTCGCCGATCGTCGCGGTCGGCGGGGCGTTCGTCGACCATGCCCCGCGCGCGCTGAAGAATTTCGCCGTCGGGGAGTTCGGCGGGAACGGCAAGAACATGCTGCTGCTCGGCATGTACGTCACGATCGCGCTCATCGCGATCGTCATCGGCATGCTCGCCTCGCGCCGGCTGTGGATCGGGGTGGCGGGCATGGGGCTCTTCGGCCTGTTCGGCGCCTTCGCCGCCATCATGCGCCCAGAAAGCCACGTCACCGACGTCATTCCGTCGATAGCAGGCGGGATCGCGGGCATCGCCGCCGTCGTCTATCTGGCCGGTCGCCGGGCACCCAGGTCCCGCAGGACCCCCGCGGCCCAGGCACGCAGGACAGCCCGCCATGCGCAGGCGTGATCCAGGTCAGCGTGGCATGGCCCGCCCGTGGTCTCACTGGCCGGCGGGATCGCTTACGTTCACCGGGTTGCCGGCCGCGTAGCCGTAACGCTGACCGGTCAGCGGTGTCAGCGGATCGGGAGTAAGGAACTGGCCCGTCGCCGGGTCGTAGTAGCGGGACCGCAGGTACTGCAAGCCGCTTTCCGCGTCGGTGTACTGGCCGTCGTACCCAAGGGCGGTGGCGGCGCCGGTGTGCCCGGTGACCGTCCCGTACGGGCCGTAGGTGTAGGTCCCGGTGACCGCGCCCGCGGAGTTCGTGATGAGGCGGGTGCTGCCGGACTGGTCGGCCAGCAGGTAGCCGGGAGTGGACCCCGTGACCTGCTCGATCGCCCGGCCGCCCGGCCCGTACACGTAGTACATGCTCCCGGCCGCGATCACCAGCGGCACGCTCCCGGACTGGTCCCAGGCGAAGTCGGTCGCGATGCCGCCGGCGGTCTCGGACATCAGCAGTCCGTCCCCGTTGTAGGCGTAGGACGCGGCCGTGCCGTAAGCGGTGAGCTCGTTCGCCTGGTTGTAGGTCAGGCTCGTGGCGCCGGCACCGGTACGATCGCCGTCTTTGTTGTAGGCATACGCCGTCGTCACGGCCGGAGTGCCGGCAGTGGTGGTCGACGTGAGCTGGCCGTCGGCGTTGAACGCCTGCCGGACGCCGCCGGGCAGCGCGATCAGGTCCCCGGCGGCGTCGTAGCCGTAGCTTCCTGCGCTGTCCGCGGCCAGCTGGTTCAGCGGCGTGTAGCTGTAGCGCTGCGTGCCAGCCACGGACCCGGTCTCGGTGTCGGTGACGACGTCACCCAGGCTGTTCCTGGTGTACGTGAAGCTGGCCAGGGTCACCGAGCCCAGCTCGTCGGTCACCGACATCAGCTGGTTCGCCTTGTCGTACGTCATCAGCACGCTGACGCCATTCGGGTACGCCACCAAGGTGAGGTTACCGTCCCTGTCGTAGCCGGCCGTGGTGGAGTGGCCCAGCCAGTCGGTGACCGACACTAGCTGGCCGGCGCCGTCGTAAGTGCGAGTCACCACGGATCCGTTCGGATAAGTCAAAGAAATGAGCAGTCCGGCAGCGTCGTACCGATAGGAGACCGTCGTGCCCGCGCCGTCCGTGACGCGGGTGAGGTGACCGTCCGCGTCGTAGGCGTAGGTCGTGGTGCCTGTGCCATCGGTCATGGACGCGCGGCGGCCGTCGGCGTCGTACGTGTAGCGGACGTCGGGCGTCGTGCCGTCCGAGTACGTGATGGCGGTGAGGTCGTAGTCCTTGTCATAGGCGTAGGTGGTGACCTGGCCTTCGGCGTCGGTGAGCGCGGTGCGGTAGCCAGCCAGGTCGTAGGCGTACTTCGTGACGTCCCCAAGCGGGCCGGTGACCGACACCAGCTGGCCGGGCGCGTCGTAGGCGTACCTGGTGACGTCCCCCGCCGCGTTCACCACGCTGATGACGTTGCCGTCGGCGTCGTAATGCGTCTCCTGCGCCGAGCCGCCAGGGCGGATGATCTTGGTCTGCTCGCCGTCGCCGTTGTAGACGTAGCTCGTGACCTGCCCGGCCGGGTTGGTAACCGTCAGCTGGTCGCCATCGGCGTCGTAGGCGTACCTGGTCACGTGGCCGTCCGGATCGGTGACCGAGGTCACCTCGCCGTCCGCGTTGTAGGCGGTGGCGGTGGTTCCGGCCTTCGCGGGGCTGCCGGCGACGGGGCACGTGATGCCCGCGGCCGTCGCGTTCGGCTCGGCCGCGCAGGTGCGTTCGCCGTCCTTGTCGTACGCGTACGTGGTCGTGTCGGTGACGGCGGAAGACGGGAACACGCTGACCGACGCGACGTCGCCGTAGCTGTCGTAGGTGTAGGAGGTGACGTGGCCGTCGGGGTCGGTGACCGAGGTGACATCGCCCGGGCGCGCCTTGTCCGCGTACGCGTAGGTCGTCACGTGGCCCAGGGGATCGGTGATGGTCAGCAGGTCGCCGTCGGCGTTGTAGGCATAGCGGGTGATCGCGCCGAGCGGATCGGTCTCGGTCAGCACCTCGTTCAGGCTGTTGTAGGTGTAGGCGGTTTTGTCGCCGAGCGGATCCGTGGTGGTCAGCAGGCTGCCCTCGGCGTCGTAGGTGCTCGCGGTGGTGTTGCCGTCCGGGTCGGTCTTCGAGATGACGCCCAGCGTCAGCGGGTCGTAGACGTACCTGGTCGTGGCCGTCCCGGCCGTCCCGGCCGCGCGCGTGACGGACACCATTTCCAGGTCGGAGAACTCATACACCGTCACGTGGCCGTCGGGGTCGGTCATCGTGGTCGTGCTGCCCGCGAGCGTCGCCGGGTTGCCGCTGTAGCTCCACGTGGTCTTGCCGCCGTCGGGGTCGGTCTGGGCGACGACCTGGCCAGCTGAGTTGTAGGTGCTGGCCGTTTTCCCGCCGCGGGGGTCGGTGATCGCGAGCAGGCGGTGCTTGGCGTCGTAGCTGAACGACCACGTGCGGCCCATCGGGTCGGTTGCGCTGGTCAGGTTCCCGCTGGAGTCGTAGCGGTATTTCCACGTCCGCCCCATCGGGTCTGTCACGGTCGCCACGTGCGACCCGCTGTAGGTGAATGCCAGGCTCCGCCCGGCGGGGTCGGTGACCGCGGTCAGCTGGCCTTTCGTGTTGTAGGACAGCCGTGTCACGTAACCGTTGAGGTCGCTCTCGCTGGTCAGCCGGCCGGTCGCGGCGAAGTTGTAGCGGGTGCGGCCCCGGTCCCTGGTGAAGGTGTAGCTGCCGTTGGCGTTCTTCGCCAGCGTCGCGAGGACGTACGGCGGCGCGGTGTAGCCGGAGCCGTCCGGGGTGAAGGTGACGGTCGAGCCGTCCTCCTGGGTGATCGTCACGTCGCCTGCGGAGTTCCTGGCCAGGGACATGCCGTAGCTGTCCGTCCAGCCGTAGCCGAACGGCCCGTTGGTCGCGGCCCGGCTCGACGCGTACGTGCTGGTGAGGTCGATCGGCACGCCCCGGCCCGGGATCGAGAAGTCGGTGAACGTGTGCCAGAGCACCCCCGTGGCGCAGTTCACCGTGGCCTGCGCCGGGCAGTTCACCTGGTTCTCGCTGGGGTTCGCCGCACCGCCCTGCTGAGCCGGCGTCAGCGGCGGCACCAGGGTGAACCGCACAGTTCCCGACGAGTCGCTGCACGTGCCCGTTTCGGTGGTGGACCGCCAGCTGATGCCGTACGAGCCGGGCTTGCTGTATGTGTGGGTAACGGTCGCGTCCGTGACGCCGTCCGCGGCGCCGGCGAAGTCTATGGTCGTCGTCTTCCCGTCGCCCCACGTGAAGACCCCCTGGAACGTGCACGCGGAGGTGTCGCCGTCGCTCACGAGTGACAGGACGACCTCGGGATTCACGCTCGCGCAGTCGGGAAAGGAGTAAAAGCACTGCTTCTGGCTGCCGGAGTTCGTCGCCGACGCGGTCGCCGCGGCGTTCGCGGATGCCCGCGCCGCGGCGACGGTAATGCTCGGCTTCGCCGCCGGCCTGGGGCTCCGGCCGGCGGGGGCGGCCGCGTGAGCCTGCCCGCGAGCATGTCCGGCAGCCTGCCCGCCGGCCTGCCCGGCACCCTGCCTGGCGGTCGCCGGGGAGATCAGCGCGAAAACCAGCACCGCTACCGACATGACGAGCAGGGAAAGCCTGTTACCCCAACGGCTCCACATTCAGGAAACTCCCACCAAGCGCAGCAGAATGCGCACAACGCGCACGGCCCCGCCGCGAGCCGGCCGGGGCGGACGAACCAGGCGTCTAAGGTTTTCGACGCACCGTGTAAGCAGCCAATTTACCGGAATTTCCGGATACAGACGCCGCATTGACGTTTGGTGTTAATGAGCTGGCTGAGAATCCCGGCCGGTCGCCGACGATGGCGCGATATGCGGGCACGTCGGGCAGGGGGCAGTGGGGCAGGGCGATTACCGGGAAGGCCTTTCTGAGCCGCGAGGCGGGGATTTCCCCCGTTGTCTGGCCGGCGGCCCTGAAGCCGCGGCCCCGGAGGACGGCGCGGCCGGCGGCCGCCGCACCGCCGGGGAGCGCAGGGCGGCGAGCAGCTCGTCAAGTGCCTCGAAGTTGTGCGCGCTGACGACAGCGTCGCAGTACGGCCAGGCCGCGGCCATGCCGCCGACTTCGGGCCGGTAGCGCGAACTCTGCGTCCGGGGATTCGCCCACACGATGCGGTAGGCGATCCGGTGCAGCCGGGCCATCTGCGCGCCAAGCAGCGCCGGATCCCCCGTCTCCCAGCCATCGGAGATGATCAGCACGACGGCGCCGCGGCCCATGCCGCGCGCCCCGTAGCGGTCGTTGAACTCCCGCAGCGCCGCGCCGATCCGGGTGCCGCCCGCCCAGTCGGGCGCCGCCTCCCCCGCCCTGGCGAGCATGGTCTCCGGCGTGGCCGCGGCCAGCGTCGGCGTCAGCCGGGTCAGCCGGGTCGCGAACGTGAACACCTCGGTCCGCGGGCGGCTGGCGTCCCGCAGCGAGCCAGCGGAGCCAGTTCCCCCCGAGGACCGGCTGGCGAGGTACATGAGCTGCAGCAGCGCCCGGGCGTACGGCTCCATCGAGCCGGAGATGTCGCAGAGCACGACAAGCCGCCGCGGCCGCGCGCGGACGGCCCGGCGGGCGATGCGGACCGGCTCGCCGCCGGTCCGCCTGGCCTGCCGCAGGGTGCGGCGCAGGTCCAGCCGGACGCCGTCCTTGCGCGGCCGGTAGCGGCGCGTCCGGCGCGGCGGCACCGCGATCGTCAGCTCGCGCATCAACACGGCGAGCTGCCGCAGTTCCTCCGGCGTCAGCTGGGCGAAGTCGCGACCGCGCAGCCGCTCGGTGTCCGAGGCGACGCGCCGGATCGCCGGGACCTCAGGCAGGTCGTCCCCCTCCCCCTCGGCGGAGGAAGCAGACGCGGCGGCGTCCACCTGGCGCAACGCCCGGGGCAATTCCCCGGCCGCGCCTGACGACGGCGAATCCGGGGGCGACGGCGCATCGGCGGGCTCGACGGCCATGCCCGGCTGCGGCGCGACAACGGCCGGGCTGCCGGGCACGTTTCCCGTGAAGATCTCGGCGAAGACCCGCTCGAACGTGTCGATCTGGCTCGGATCGGAGACCATCGTGGCAAGCGCGCACGCATGCAGTTCCGCCACCGTGGTCGCCTGCATCACAGTGACCGCGCGGGCCAGCCGCTCGCAGCGGTCCGGCCCGGCGGGCAGCCCGGCCGACCTCAGTGCCAGGCCGAGCCCGGCCGCGAGCACAGCGACATCGGCCGACGGCAGCCCCGGCCCGTCAGCGCCACCAGGGCCGTCAGCGCCACCAGAGCCGTCAGCGCCACCAGGGCCGTTAGCGGCGACGGCGCCGCGCAACCGGACGCCGTCAGTCATGCCCCACGACGGAAGCCAGGCCGGCCTGCAGGACGGTCTGCTCGTCCTCCGGATACTTGACCACGACGCTCATTGTCTGTCCCGCCACCGACTCGGACAACGTGGCGGCGCCGAACACGGTCAGCGCCGCCGCCCAGGTGATCGCCTCGGAGATACCCGGCGGCTTCGTCAGGTCGAGCCCGCGCAGCCTGCTGACCGCCGCCGCCACCTCCCCGGCCAGCTGCGAGCTCGCGGCGGGCACCCGCCGCCGGATGATCTGCGCCACCCGCGCCGCGCCGGGATACCCGATCCAGTGGTAGAGGCAGCGCCGCTTGAGCGCGTCATGCAGGTCGCGGGTCCTGTTGGAGGTGAGGACCGCGATCGGCGGAATCACCGCGCGGCGCGTGCCAAGCTCCGGGATCGTGACCGAAGACTCCGCGAGCATCTCGAAAAGGAACGCCTCGAACTCGTCGTCGGCCCGGTCCACCTCGTCGATGAGCAGCACCGCCGGCCGCGGCCCCGGGTGGTCGAGCGCGGTGAGCAGCGGCCGGGCAAGCAGGAACTCCTCGCGGAACAAATCCGTGTCCCGCAGCTGCTCGTGGGTGGCTTCGGCCAGCCGGATGGCAAGCAGCTGGCGCGGGTAGTTCCACTCGTACAGCGCCTCGGCCGCCGCGATGCCCTCGTAGCACTGCAGCCGGACGAGCACCGTGTCCAGGGCCGTGGCGAGCGCCTTGGCCGCCTCGGTCTTGCCGACGCCTGGCTCGCCCTCCAGCAGGATCGGCTGACCCATCCGCACCGCGAGGAACAGCGCCGCCGACAGCTGATCCCCGGCCAGGTAGCCGGTCTTGTCAAGGGCGGCTGCCAGTGCCGCCACGTCAGGAAACCGCTCGCCGAGCCCGGCCGAAACAACACTGCTCACAAGGTGCGAGTTTATCGTCCGGGGTCGGCTGCCAACGCATGCCGGCAAGTCCGGCGACAGAAGTACGCAGCTGGCCTCGCCAGCGGGGCGGAACTGCGGTGCTAGCGGCCGCCGATGTCCTCGCTCCAGACTTCGGGATAGCGGGCCTGGAACTCCGTCATCACGGCCACGCAGGCGGGGTCGTCGAGGAGCACGACCTGCACGCCGCGATCGCGCAGGAAGTCAAGGTCACCCGCGAACGTGCGGGCCTCGCCCACCACCACGCGCGGGATCTGGAACAGCAGGATCGCCCCGGTGCACATCTGGCACGGCGAGAGCGTCGTGTACAGCGTGGTGCCCGTGTACGTGGAACGCCGTCCCGCGTTGCGCAGGCAGGCGATCTCGCCGTGCGCCACCGAGTCGCCGCGCTGCACGCGCTCGTTGTGCCCGGCGGCGATCACCTCGCGGCCGGACGCGAGCACGGCGCCGACCGGCACCCCGCCTGCCGCTAGGCTCACCCGGGCCTGAGCCAGCGCCAGCGCCATCAGTTCCCGGTCCAGCTGCAGGTCATCACCCATGGCCGCAGGCTACCGGCAAACGGTCTCATGCCACTGCGGGCGGGTCATTTCCCACACCACGCCGATGCCGGTCCCGCCGAGCGGCTTGTGATCGAGCGGGCGGCGCCCGGTCGCTGTGAAGCCGAGCTTGCGCGGCACGCCGCCGCTGGCCACGTTCAGCTCGTCGTGCACGATCTGCACGCGGTCGATGCCAGGCAGGGCGAACGCCTGCCCGGTCAGGGCGGCGGAGGACGCGGTGGCCAGCCCCCTGCGCGTGTAGGCGGGGTGGACCCAGTACCCGATCTCCAGGCCGCCCGGCCCGATCCGCGCCATCAGCCCGGCGGAGCCCGCGATGGCGCCGTCGACGAGCATCGCGTAGTTGAAGGACTCCGCCGACTGCCACTCGCGCTCGCAGCCGGCCAGGTATTCGGCCTGCGACGCGCGGCTGAAGTCGGCCACCCACGGCATCCAGGGCCGCAGGTGCTCAAGCGAGGCGAGCACGGCGTCGCAGGAGGCCTCCAGGTCGGCCACCAGCCAGCGGCGCAGCACGGCCGCGCCGGCGTCGATCTCATCCGGCGGCCTGGACGGCTCGGCACGCTGTCGCATCCCCCTACCTTGTCGCGCCTGCCAGCCAAGCACAACCCGATATCGCAAGCGCACGCGAGCACCCGGCTGCTGGTGCCCTAGGGCGTCACCAGCCCTGGCCGGGGCGGCGCGGATCGCGCCGGTCGCCCGGGTCCCGCGGTCGCGGCACCGGCGGCGCGGCCGCCAGCCGCCATTCGTATCGCAGCTCCTCGCCAGGCCGCAGCCGCGCCCAGCGCGCCGCCTCCACCTGCAGCGCCCGCGCCGCCGCCGCGATGGCCTCCGGTGGCGGCGCGGTGCCGCACAGCACCGCCAGCTTCGTCCCGGTGAGCCGCCGGATCTCGTCCGCCGACGGGTTGTCGAGCGCGGCGACGCATTCCACGAGGTCCGCGAGCAGCCCGGCGCGCAGCACCCGGTCGCGGTACTTCCGCTTCAGCTCCGCCGAATGCTGCGCGGCGTGCGGCGGGCGCCGCCCGCCCAGGTGCCGCATGCTCGCGAACACCGCTCCCGCCGCGATCACGCCCCAGAGCCCGTCGGTAAGGCCGAGCTCCCGCTCGACGACCAGGTGCCTGATGTCGTGCGGCAGCGCGGTGCCCGCCCGGCCGCCCTGCAGCCGGTACACCACTCCGTCGTCCCGTTCGACCACCGCGTACGCGACCGCGTGATCCGCCGGGCGCGGAAACGTGACACGCATAACCCTCACTATGCGGACGGGGCGCGCACGGAGCCTAACGATTTTCCCTCGCAGGCCCGCCGCAGGCGGCGCTAGTGTGACCGTTCGTGGCTGGACGCGGCACGACGGCGACGATCGCACTGCAGCGGGCAAAGGTCCCGTTCACGCTGCACGAATACGCGCATGACCCGCGGCACGAGTCGTACGGGCTTGAGGCGTGCGCGGCGCTCGGCATGCCGCCCGATCGCGTGTTCAAGACGCTGGTCGCGTCGGTCGACGGCCGGCTCGCCGTCGGCGTCGTGCCGGTGCACCGCCAGCTGGACCTGAAGGCGCTGGCCGCCGCCGCCGGCGGGAAGAAGGCAGTGCTCGCCGAGCTGGCCGCGGCCGAGCGCGCCACGGGTTTCGTCGCGGGCGGCATCTCGCCAGTCGGGCAAAGGCGACGGCTGCCTGTCGTGGTCGACGAGTCGGCCCTCGCGCTGGCGACGATGTTCTGCAGCGGTGGCCGGCGCGGGCTGGAGATCGAGATCGCGCCGGCCGACCTGATCAAGGCGGCCGGGGCGATTGTGGCGGCGATAGCGGCCCCGTGACGTGGGCGACCCGTGGCAGGCTGTAAGGGATATTAGGCCCGGCTGGCGCTGCCCGGCTGGCAAGCGCTTACCGGCCCGGACCGCAGCTGTCCTTATTCATCGGAACGAGCCGTGCTGACTCCCGCCGAGCCGGCCTCGGCCTCATCGGGCACGGCCGCGGCATCGGCGTCCTCGCCTGCCGACCCGGCCACGTCGGCGGCCACCCCGGCAGGCTCGCCCGCTGCTGCCCTGCCGACCGCGCGGGTCGCCGGGGAGCGCACGACGACGGGCCGTTCCTTACGCCGCTGGGCGAGGACGAACCAGGTGGCTCCGACCACGGTCATGACGATCGCGACGTACATGTTCAGCCGCAGGCCGAAGAAGTACTCAGACGAGTCGATCCGCACCGACTCCTCGAAGATCCGGAACCCCGAGTAACCCGCCACGTAAAGCGCGAACAGTCCCCACGGCTTGATGTTCGCGTGGTGCCCTAGCCAGATCAGGAAGCCAGCCAGCGCCAGGTCCCAGATCAGCTCGTAAAGGAATGTCGGCTGGAAGGTGGTGAAGCGCAGGTCCTGCGTCGGGATGCCGCCCGCCACCCGGTAGGCGTACGGAATCTCCAGCCCCCAGGGCAGCGAGGTCGGCTTGCCGAAAAGCTCCTTGTTGAAGTAGTTGCCGATCCGCCCGATAGCCTGGGCGACGAGCAGCCCGGGCGCTACGGCGTCCGCGAAGGGGCCGACGGTGATCCCGAGCCGCCGCAGCCGCCAGGCGCCGACCACGGCCGCAAGCGCCACGCCGCCCCAGATGCCCAGGCCGCCGGTCCAGACCGCGAAGACGCCGTACCAGACGTGCGGGATGTCGTCAGGCGTGGTGATGTCGAAATAGATCCGGCCGCCGATGATGCCGGCCGGCACCACCCACAGGGCGATGTCGGTCACCACGTCCGGGTCCCCGCCGACCGCGCGCCACCGCCGCCTGGTGATCAGGATCGCTAGCGTGATCCCGATAATGTAGCCAAGCGCGTAGAAATGAACATCCAGCGGGCCGATGTGGAAGCTGTTGATCGGCGGGCTGGGGATGTACAGCGGCAGTGCGCCGATGACGTGCGCCATGGAGCCGAGACTACCCCGCGGGGGACAGTGCGGGACGTTGGTCCTTGTAGCAGGGGCGGTCAGTGCCTAGCGTGATAAGTAGAACTTCAAGCCCGGGAGACTACGGTGGAAACCCCAGCCAACGAGAACGGCGTCAAGCAGCCGATCACGGTGTTCTTGCTCGACGACCACGAGATCGTACGGCGCGGTGTGCGCGACATGCTGGAGGCCGAGGGCGATATCAAGGTCATCGGCGAGGCGGGCACGGCGTCCTCGGCGCTGGCGAGGATCCCCGCGCTGCGGCCGGATGTGGCGGTGCTCGACGTGCGGCTGCCGGACGGCGACGGGGTGACCGTCTGCCGCGAGATCAGGTCCCAGCTGCCGGAGGTGGCCTGCCTGATGCTCACCTCCTTCGCCGACGACGACGCGCTGATGGACGCCGTCATGGCCGGGGCGGCCGGGTATGTCCTCAAGCAGATCCGCGGCACCGACCTGGTCGGCGCCGTTCGCACGGTGGCCACCGGGCAGTCCATGCTCGACCCGAGGGCGGCCAGCCAGCTGATGGCAAGGTTGCGCGGCCAGTCCGCCAAGCAGGACCCGCTGGCCGCGCTCACCCCGCAGGAGCGGCGGATACTCGAGCTCATCGGCGAGGGGCTGACCAACCGGCAGATCGGCGAGAAGATGTTCCTCGCCGAGAAGACCGTCAAGAACTACATCTCGGCGCTGTTCGCCAAGCTCGGCATGGAACGGCGGACGCAGGCCGCCGCGTACGCGGCGCGCGTGTTCAGCGAGCACGACACGCACGGCCGCGACAGCGGCAACGGGCGGGCTCGCTAGCGCAGCGGGTACCGGCCAGGCGGCGACGGGCGCAGCCCGTCGTCCGGCTCGGCGGGCTCTGGCGGCATCGGGACTTTCCACTCCAGCTCGGTGCCGCCGCCCTCGGCGGGCGAGAGCCGCAGTTCGCCGCCGAGCTTGTCGGCGCGGTCCGCCATGTTCGCCAGGCCGCTGCGCCGCGTCCCCGCGGGGATCCCCGACCCGTTGTCCCGCACCAGCACGGTCAGCGTCCCCGCGGCGTCGGTGTCCACGGTCACGTCCACGCGGGTCGCCCCGGAGTGGCGCGCCGCGTTGGACAGCGCCTCGCGCAGCACCGCGAGCAGGTGCTCGGAAAGCTCCGCGGTGGCCCGCGAGTCCAGCCCGCTGCCCAGCCGCAGGGCAGGCGCGAACCCCAGCATCTCGGTCATCTCGTCGACAAGCGCCACGATGTCGGCGCGCAGTCGCGGCTCTTCCGCGCGGCCACGGGCCTGCAGCGCGAAGATGGTCGCCCGGATGTCCTTGATGGTGTCGTCCATCGCGTCCACCGCGCTCCGGATCCGGTCGGCAACCTCGCGCCTTGTCGCCATCGGAACCGTGCCCTCAAGCGACATGCCGGTGGCGTACAGCCGCTGTATCACCAGGTCGTGCAGGTCGCGGGCGATCCGGTCGCGGTCCTCGAGCACGGAAAGCTGCTCGGCGTCGGCACGGCGCGCCGCCAGTTCGAGCGCGACCGCGGCCTGCGCGGCGAAGGCCGCCACGACGCTGACGGCGGCCGGCGGCAGCGGCGGTCCGCCGTGGCGGCGCCCTACGGTGAGCACGCCGCGCACGTTGCCGCGCGTGCCGAGCGGGAACAGCACGGCCGGGCCGATGTGGCCCATGGGCAGCCGGGTGGCCTCCGCCGTCCGCTCGTCCGCGGCGAAGTCCTCGACCGTGAGCGGCTCGCCGGTCTCGAGCACCTGCCCGGACAGCGACTTTTCCGCGGCCACCACGAGACCGCGGGCTTCCGCCGCGCCGTCGCCTTCCGCGTACTCCAGGGTCAGCCTGCGGCGGTCGACGTCCGGCAAGGCGAGCGTCACCAGGTCCGCGCCGGAAAGCTCGAGCGCCTGGCTGGTCAGGGCGCTCAGCACGGCCTGCGCGCTGTCCCCCGACAGCAGCTGCATGGTCAGCTGGCTGCTGGCCCGCAGCCAGGCCTGCTGCCGCCTGGCTTCCTCATACAGCCGGGCGTTCTCGATCGCGATGCCCGCGGCGGCGCCGAGCGCTGTCAGCACCGCCTCGTCGTCCTCGGTGAACTCGCCGCCGCCGCGCTTCTCGGTCAGGTACAGGTTGCCGAACACGCGGTCGCGTACCCGGACAGGCACGCCGAGGAAGGTCCGCATCGCGGGGTGCCCGTCGGGGAACCCGGACGACTCAGGGTGCCCGGCGATGTCGGCGAGCCGCAGCGGGTGCGGCTCGTTGATGAGCAGGCCGAGCAGTCCCCGCCCCTCAGGCCAGTGGTGGATCCGGCTGATCTCGTCAGGGTCAAGGCCGACAGGGATGAACTCAGAGAGCCGCCGCTCGTCTTCGCCGATGACGCCGAGCGCGCCGTACCTGGCGTCCACCAGGTCCACGGCCGCCTCGACGATCCGCCGGAGCATGGCCTCCAGGTCCAGGCCAGAGCCGATCGCGATGACCGCCTCGAGCAGCCCGTGCATCCGGTCCCTGGTCGCGAGAACCGCCTCAAGCCGCGACTGCAGTTCGGCGAGCAGGTCATCGAGCCGCAGCTGCGGCAGCAGGCCTCCACCATCCATGGCAATAGCGTAATGCGACGGTAATCACCGCCCAAAGTCCCGCACCGGGTAGGGACTGTGGCCCTACCGCGGCTACTCTCAGACAGGGGATGGTAGCTAGCAGGAGCCGGAATTCCCTGCTCCGCACGCTGAGAACGGCCGACGGCTGAGGGTGACTAGCGATGAGACCGGGACGGCACATCAGGCAACCGGGGATGAGCCAGGGACGGTGGTACCGCAGGGCGATCCGCGGGCTGTGGCCCGACAGGAACCCGCTGCGGCGGAGGTCAGACCGGCTGGAGACGTACCTGCTAGCCGGGCTTTTGGTGGCGGCCGCCGCCGGCGCCCCGTTCGCCGCGCAGGCGGCGGGCCATGCCGCCTACGTCAGGGCGCTGCATGCCGAGCAGGCCCAGCAGGCAAGCAGTCACCAGGTGCGGGCCGTGCTGACCCGGTCGGCGGGCAGTGCGGTGAACGGGTACTCGCTGAGCAGTGACGTGCCGGTGCAGGCCACGTGGACCTCGGTCACCGGGGTCAAGCGGACGGGCCAGGTCCTGGCGGTGGCGGGCAGCCCGAAGGGCAGCACGGTCACGATCTGGACGGACGACGCGGGCAACCTGACCAGCCCGCCGCTGCAGCCGTCCCAGGTCACGGGCCAGAGCGACCTGGCCGCCGTTGGCGCGATCACCGGGGTCGGAATCCTGTACCTGGGCGGAACCGTGCTCACCCGCCGTGTGCTTCACAAGCGCCGGATGGCCGCCTGGGAGGCCGACTGGGAGGTCACGGCACGGGCGTGGAACCGTCAGAGCTGGTGACCTCGCTTCCCGCCGGGTGCGGCGTGAGCACCATGGCCGGCGCCGACGGGGTGGCCGAGCGGTCCGGGCGGCCCGCCAGCCGGTAGACGTCCGAGCCGTCCACCGTCTCCCGCACGAGCAGCAGGTCGACGAGCGCGTCGAGTTCGGGCCGGTGCGCCTTGAGCAGTTCGACGGCGCGCTCCTCCGCCTGCCGCAGCAGCTTGGAAACCTCGCCGTCGATCGCGGCCTGGGTCGCCTCCGCGTAAGGCCTGCTTGACATGCCGGGCCCGCCGCCGCCAAGGAACACAGAACCGCTCTCCGGGTAGCCGACGGGACCGACCACCGCGGACATGCCGAACTCACGGACCATCTTCGTCGCCAGGTCGGTGGCACCGGCCAGGTCGTTGCCCGCCCCCGTGGACCCCTGGCCGAGGACGACCAGCTCGGCGGCCCGGCCGCCGAGGCGCACGGCGAGGGAGTCAAGCAGGTAGTCCTCGGCGTACATGTGCCGTTCCACCAGCGGAAGCTGTTCGGTGACGCCGAGCGTCTGCCCGGCGGGCAGGATCGTCACCTTCGCCACCGGATCGGCGTGCTCGGACAGCGCAGCGACCATCGCGTGGCCGGACTCGTGCACCGCCACCGCGTGCTTCTCCTCAGGCAGCAGCACGTTGGACCCTTCCCTGCGGCCCAGGATGATCCGGTCCCTGGCGGCGTCGAAGTCGGCGGCCGTCACCACTTCCCTGTTCTGCCGCACCGCGAAGATGGCCGCCTCGTTCGCCAGGTTGGCCAGGTCCGCGCCGGAGAATCCCGGCGTGCCGCGGGCCACCGCGTCCAGGTCCACGCCCGCGGCCAGCCGCTTGCCGCGGCAGTGCACGACGAGGATGGCGGCCCGCTCGCTGACGTTCGGCAGCGGGATCGTCACCTGCCGGTCGAACCGGCCAGGGCGCAGCAGCGCCGGGTCGAGAACCTCCGGCCGGTTGGTCGCGGCGAGCACCACGATGCCCATCGTCGGCTCGAAGCCGTCCATCTCGGCGAGCAGCTGGTTCAGCGTCTGCTCCCGCTCGTCGTTGGCGACCACCGCGCCCTGGCCCGCCCGGCGCTGCCCGATCGCGTCCACCTCGTCGATGAAGATGATCGCGGGGGCGCGCTTGCGCGCCTCGGAGAACAGGTCACGGACCCGGGCCGCGCCCACGCCCACGAACATCTCCACGAAGCTCGAGCCGGTCACCGAGAAGAACGGCACCTGCGCCTCGCCGGCGACGGCCCGGGCGAGCAGCGTCTTACCGGTGCCAGGCGGGCCGATCATGAGCACGCCGCGCGGCACGACCGCCCCGGCCCTGGCGTACCTGTCCGGGTTGCGCAGGAAGTCGACCACCTCGCTGATCTCCGACTTCGCGCCCTCATAGCCCGCGACGTCGGAGAACGTGGTGGACGGGCGCTCCTCGTCGAACACCTTGGCGCGCGACCGGCCCGCGCCGAACACGCCCTGCAGCTGCCCGGCGCCGCCGCGGGACAGCCGCATCCAGAACCAGAAGAAGAGCAGGAACGGGGCCAGGATGATGATCCACTCGAACAGTTCGGTGCCGAACCCCGGCGACGACGTGGAGCCGGTGATCTGCACGCCGCCCGCCTGGAGCTCGGTGAGCAGCTCCTGGCCCGCCTGCGGCGGGATGACCACGGTGTAGTCCGTGCCGTTGGTCAGCGTCCCGCTGCTCGTGCCGCCGGTCTGCGCGATCGTCACCGTCTTGACCGCATGCTTGGACACGTCGGAAAGGAACTGGGAGTAGGTGAGGGTGGTCTGGTTCGCCTGGTGCACTGCCGGCAGCGCGATCCATAGGAAAAGGGCCACCAGGATGCCGACGGGCAGCAGCCAGTGCCGCCAGCGCGGCGGCGGAGGCGGCGGCTTGGCTGGCGTCGGCTTGTCGCCCGGCGGCGGCGGCGTGGCCTGCTTGCTCATCTGAGGATGCCCCTTCCGCCACTCGGGCGCTGTCCCGGTCACATCTGTCCTTCGTTGTCCTACCCCAGCCTATGCCCGCTAGCCAGGCCGGTAATGAGTAAACGCGCTGGGGCCGGCCGCGTCTTCCATGCTTGTCCGGGGGGGCGACCCCCCGG
>NZ_JASIAL010000273.1:0-16165 GCF_030042015.1 Trebonia sp.
CCGACACCCTGGACGCCAGCCAGCACCACGGCTGGAGCGTGACCGCCGTCGGCCATTCGCGGGAAGTGACCGATCCCGCCGACCTCGCCCGGCTGCGGGAGACGGGCCCGCGGCCGTGGGCGCCCGGCGAGCGCGAGCACTTCATCCGGATCACCCCGGGCATTCTCACCGGCCGCCGCCTCGGCTGACGGCCGCGAGGATCAAAGCCATCGCGCTAGTGCTTCGCGGCCACCCCGCCAACGAACCCATAGTAGGTGGAGTCCCGTGCCGGGGGAGCGGCTGAGTCCGGCCGCCACTCGGGGAGCGGGACCAGCCCGGGCTCGATCAGCGCCCAGTCACCGAACCAGCCCAGGATTTCCCGGTCTTCGCGCCATATCCCCGTGCCAAGGGTGTCGCCGAACAGGTCCTGCACCGCGCACGCCTTCGCATGGTCCTCCGGGTGTTCCTGCCCTGGCATGCGGAAGCTCGAGATCGCCAGGTGACTGCCCGGCGCCAGGGCGGCACGGAACTGAGCCACGATCCCCGCGGGATCCTCCTCATCGAGGATGTGATGCAAGATGCCGAACATCAGCAGCCCGACCGGGAGGCTGAAGTCGACAAACGCGCGGACGCCCGGATCATCGAGGATATCCGCGGGCCGCCGGGCATCCGCGGCCAGCACAAGGACCTCCTCCCGGTGCGCGACCAGTGCCTGGCTATGCCGATGCACGACGGGGTCGTTGTCGACGTAGACGACCCGGGTCCGGGGATCGATCTCGTGCGCGACTTCGTGCACATTGCCCTGGGCGGGCAGCCCGGAACCGATATCGATGAACTGCCGCAGGCCGGCGTCCCGGGCCAGATACCGGACAGCCCGCCGCAGGAACCCGCGGTTAGCCACCGCCCCCGCGGCAGCATCGGAGGTTATCTGCAACGTCTGTTCGACGACGGCCCGGTCCGCGGCGAAGTTGTCCTTTCCGCCCAGGAAGGCGTCATAAACCCGGGCGATATTCGGCTTCGTAAAATCAATGCCGAAAGGATCCGGGTCCCTTCTGGCCACTGCGTAACCCGCCGCCATCACCTACCGCCCGCCTGCCCGGTTAGGCCGGAGACGATGGCTCCGGCGTCGAGTCCAGCCCGCGGGCCGGGCCCGGTCGGCGGCAGGCGCAACACTGCCGCTGAGTGGCGTCACGGCATGACCTCCTTGTCGCCTGCGGCGCGCACGCGCGCTGCTGCCGGTGAACGCTCCCGGAATGAGTGTGACTCAACATCCCGGATGCACGGCGCAAAATGCTACGTACAATTGCTCTACAGATCGGGACAGTTAGTGACGGTCTTGTATGTAAGGCATTGCACTGATCCTGGCGGCCATGACAATCTGTCCACGACAGCTGCTGGAGAGGGCAGGGCGGAGATGACGGGTAACCGGACGGGCGGGCCGACTGCGCTGCGAATCATCCTGGGAAGGCAGCTGCAGGCGCTGCGGGAAAGGGCGGAGATGAGCATCGACGAGGCGGCCGATGCCATCTACTCCTCGCCGTTCACCATCCGCCGGATGGAGCGGGCCGAGGGTGGCTTCAAACCGCTTACCGTGAAGAGCCTGCTGATCGCCTATGGCGTCACCGACAGTAATGAAATCGAAGTTTTCCTGTCCCTGTGCCGTGACGCGGCCAAGCCGGGCTGGTGGCACAGCTACACCGACGTGCTGCCCGACTGGTTCCGCACCTACGTCGGCCTTGAGGAAGCGGCGGTCCTCATCCGGGGCTATGAACCGCACTGGGTACCCGGCCTGCTGCAGACCGAGGACTATGCCCGGGCCAGCGTCCGAACCGGGTTTCCCGACGCTTCCGACAGCGAGGTTGACAGGCGGGTCACCCTGCGGCTTGCCCGCCAGCAGATACTCGCCAGGCCGCAGCCGCCGCGCCTGTGGATAGTCATCGACGAGACGGCGCTGCGGCGGCCTGCGGCTACCACCGGAGCCACGGTCATGCGCGCCCAGATCGACCGGCTGCTCGATGCCGCGGGAAAGCCCGGTATCACCCTGCAGGTCCTGCCGTTCAGCGCCGGGATGCATCCCGCCATGTATGGCCTGTTCTACCTGCTGCGGTTCCCCGACAGGGAAATGCCGGACATCGTCTACGGCGAGACGATGACGAGCGCCTTCTATTTCGACAAGCCCAGGGAAGTGACTGGCTACCTGGAAGTCCTGGACCGCATCTGCGCCCAGGCGGCCCCGGCGGACAACACGGCTGCCGTGCTCCGCACGATCCGTAAGGAGATCTGATCGATGGACATTCACAACGGCATGCCCGCCGGCGCGCTCGGCGCGGCCGGCTGGCGTAAGCCCTGGAGCGGTTCCAACGGTGGCGCCTGCCTGGAGGCCAAGCAGCTGGCTGACGGCCGGGTCGCCCTGCGGCAGTCCACCGACCCGGACAGCCCGGCGCTCATCCTCCAGGCGCACGAGATCCGCGCTTTCATCCAGGGCGCAAAGCGGGGCGACGCTGATTTCCTCCTCTCCTGAACCACGCCGCCGCCGCCCTCGTTAGTGCTGGCGGCAGCCCTGCAGTTGAAGCACACGGGACCAAGGGTCGCTTTGGCACTGGGAGTAGACGCAATTGTCCCAATCACTGGGCGCCTGGCTGCGGCAGGAACGCGAAACCCGCGGCTGGGACCGCATCGAGATGGCTAAGCGGCTCATCGCGGCAGGCCAGGCCAGAGGCGACAAGCACATGCCTGGCCTTAGCGGCATGTGCCACAACGTCTACCGCTGGGAGCGCGGGGGATACGGCGTTTCAGAGCGCCACATGCTTAGCTACTGCGCGGTGTTCGGCATCCCGCCTGCACGGTTTCCCCGCCAGGCCGACGGGCAGGCGGAAGCGGGCGGAAGACCTGGTATCCAGGTGCCTGCGCCACTGTCGCACGCCACCGTCGACGCTCATACGCCTGGCCCGGCTGGCATGTCCGTCCGCCCGGGTCGCGAGCCGGAGACCGGCGATCGCACGGCTGCAGGGCTTGAGGTGCTGATGGCGGCGCACGAGGGGAGCGAGCGAGCCGAGCAGGCCGAACAGCGCGGCATTGGCGATGCCACCGTGGAGCAGCTCCGCGCTGACGTGACACGGCTTTCGCGCGACTACATGAGCTGCGAGCCGTTGCCCCTTTTCCGGGAGATGCGCCGGGTCCGCAGCCGCATGCACGGGGCACTCGATCGCAGGATCTGGCCCAGGGATGCGAAAGAGATCTACTTCCTCCTCGGCTGCGTGAACGGCCTGATGGCCGGCGTGGCGGACGACCTCGGGTACCCGGGCGCCGCCCAGGAGCTCTACCGCGCGGGATGGGCCTACGCGACGGCGATCGGCCAGCGCGCGCTGCTGGCCAAGTTGCGGCTCGGTCTTGCCAGCCTCGCCTACTGGAACGGCCAGTTCCAGCAGGCGGCCGAGCTGGCGTCAAACGGGCTCGAGTACCTGGCGGCCGGGCCCACCGGGGTGCAGCTGCACCTGACTTACGGCCGCGCGGCCGCCCGCATGGGCGATGTCGCCGCTGCCCGCCAGGCGATTACCGCTGCTGGCCAGGCCAGTGATCAGGCCTACGCCGATGACCTGACAATCATCGGCGGCGAATACGACTTGTCCCGGGCAACCCGGCACTATCTGGTCGCCTCGGTGCTCATCGAGATCCCTGCAGCCGGGGAGGCGCCCGCCGAGCTCGAGCGAGCTGGCGAGCTATACGCCGCCGGGCCAGGACCGGGCGAGACGCACGGCTACGCGATGGAGGCGCTCGCTCGCGTCAGCCTTGCCGAGGCCCGGCTCCGCTGCGGTGCGCTTGACGCCGTTTCCGACGCTCTCGAGCCTGTGCTCGTGCTCCCGCCAGGCAAGCGCATCGACCTCATCCCGCAGCGCCTCGGGCGCGTCCGGGCCCAGCTCGCGCTGCATCCCGACCACGGGTCGGCGCTGCTCCGCGACCTCGACGACCGGATCGCGGAATTCAGCAGCACCAGCATCGCGGCGCCCGCCGAGCTCAGCGCGCTGTCCGCCTGACCCGGTTCCTCAGTCCGCCAGCCGGGCGACGCCGCCGTAAAACCAGATTTTGTCGAGGTTGCGCGGGAGCGGGCCGTCAGGACGCCACAGCGGCAACTGCACCAGGCCAGGCTCGACCAGTTTGAAGCCGTCGAAGAACGAACTGATCACCAGATGGCTGCGCAGCGTGACCGTTGAGGTGGCCTGATTGTAGACAGCCGCGGCGGCTTCTGCCGCCTGGCTGCGGAAGTCCTTGGTGACGTGCGAAAGCGCGAGGTAGCTGCCCGGGGGCAGGGCATCCCGCAGCACGGCGACGATGTCGGCAGGCTTTTCGTCGTCGGTGACGAAGTGCAGGACCGCCAGGAGCAGCAGCGCGATCGGCTCGCCGAAGTCCAGTAGTGCCCGCGTGGTGGGGTGGTTGAGAATCGCGGCAGGATCGCGTACGTCAGCGAGCACGATCCCGGTAGCGCCGCTCCCGCTTAGCAGCGCGTTGGCATGCGTGTTCACGATGGGATCGTTGTCGACGTAGACGACTCGCGCCTCGGGCGCGACCTCTCCGGCAACCTCGTGGACGTTGCCCGCGGTCGGAATGCCGGTGCCGATATCCAGGAACTGCCGTATTCCCGACTCGCCAGCGAGGAACCGGACCGCCCGCTGCAGGAATGCCCTGTTAGCGCGCGCCATGTCGCGAACCTCCGGGGCAACCCGGATGACCTCCCTGGCCGCTTCCTGGTCAACGGCGTAGTTGTCTTTCCCGCCGAGATAGTAGTCGTACATACGCGCAGGATGCGCCCTGGTCGTATCGATCTCGGAGGGGGCGAAACCCGATTCCATCGCGTCCTTCTGGTCTTCTGGAAGCGTAAGGGCCGACAGTAAGCAATCGATACCGGTAAAAACGTGGAAGACTGCTGTCAGGGGTAGTCTATTGCATCCGGCCGCGCTCCGGTCCCGCGGCCTACCCCCGATGCGCTTGGCGCTTGACGCTGGCGCGGCACGGCACATAGCGCCCCTCTCCGACCGGGCGGTGCCCGGCCAGTTCCCTGTCCGCGGCGACGTTGTGCTTGCCGTCAGGCAGGCAGCCGTAGACCCGGGCGGCGCAGGTCGACGGCCGCCAGGGTCTGCCCGGTGACGGTCATGAAGCCGGCGCCATGGCCATCGCGTTCGCTGCCCGCTGCGCTGCCGCCCGCGCCTGCCGATCCGCCTTTGCCTCAGGCGTCGACGCGCGGGCGGCGGCGCGCATATCACCGGTATCCACATTCGCAACGGCCCCATTGTTCTCTCCGCTATATCGTGATCGCGAAGACATTTTTCATGACGCAAAGAATTGGCGCTCGAAGGTGCGAAAATTCTTCCGGATAATGGCCGGCCGCCTCGCGCCGGAGCAAATGGCACGCGTGGGGCGCGTCGTCGGCCGGATGGGATCTCTTCCGCGCGGACGCGGGGCGTGACCGTCACTCCGGCACCACGGGCCACGTTTCCGCGGAAACGCTGACGTGAGAAACAGCAGCTCCCGATGACCGTATGTGAGTGCGGGCTATAGTTGTCCATGAGTATCGCTAGCTGTTCTGCATCGTCACGGGTGGGAGTGATTCCGGCTGAATTCACCGGGCGGGCATGACCTGGCGCTTGTCGCCAGTGAATTCGCCGTGCCGCGGCTATGCGACCTGCATCGCCCGTCGGCCGTGCTCGGCAGCGCGGAGTGGGCATTCGCCTGTCATGTCGACGGACGCGCCACGGTCGGGGAACTGACCGCGGCGAGCGGTGTCACGCTCCACGACGCGATAGAGCTAGTGACCCGGCTCATCCGCGCCGGGCTGTGCACGATCATCGCGGTGGCGGCTCCCGCTCTCGCTGACGGCAAGCCGGCGGGCGGTGCCGCGCCACCGTTGCCGCGCCGGGTGCGGCAGGCGGTGCCGTCGGTGGCGGATTCACTGCCGGCGCGGCCGGATCCGGGGCTGCTCAGGCAGATCCTGGACGGGCTTAACTCGCTGAAGTGAGACTCTGAGCCACCCTGCGGGGGCTCCCCATCGCCGGCCGTCGGTCCGGCAGCGCCCGACCATCGGGCGAAATCCGCCGAGCGGGCCGTTATCCGTTCTATCGCCTCGCGGGCCTGGTATTGCATCACGCCGACGTTCAGCTGGGCGTCGCCGATAATCGCGACGACGGCATTGCCGCCCGCGGCGTACACCATGAGGTAGCCCGCCGTTCCCCGGGCGAGTGCCTCCCGGAATTCCCCCCGGCCGGTTTCCCTGACGGCCTGCCTGGCCAGACTCAGAGTCGTCGATACGAGTGCGGCCAGCCGCGCCGGTTCCTGGTCCGGAATATCGTGGGCGATGAGCAGTCCGTCGCTTGTCGCGACCAGGCTGCCGTCGATTCCCGTGATCGTTTCCCGCAGCGTGCGAAGCTCCGCGTGCACGAAGTCCCGCGCAGCCGATTGCGATCCCGCCGGTTGTGTCATCCCTGCTCCCCTGTCGTGGGATGCGGCATAGCCGCGTTCAGACCCCGAGGCTCACTCGCCACGGCCTGGATGAAAGAAATACCGTCCGGCAAGCAGCCGGCGAATCCGGCGGCGCGCTTACCAGGTGACGGGCCGTCGGCCACGGCGACCAGGTCCACGATCATCAGGCGGAATACCTCAAGTGTTGTCGTGAAGACGCTCCTGCCGCATTCCATGGCCAGCCCGCGCGGCGTGGCCTGATCGTTCATCCGCACGAGCAAGGCCCACTGGCTAGCGGATATGTGCACGCCGCGCGCGCTGAGATACGGGTTGCGCACAACTGTCGTGTCGGGCGTCAGCAAGCTAGCCAGTTGCCGGATGATCTCGCGCCTGCGGTTCACTTCCGCGAGCATTTCGCCGACGGTCATGACGCCGACGCCGTCCGGGTTGGGCACGCCGCCCGTGGTGAACCGTCCGGATCGCGGCGCTTGCGTCAGCAGTGCCAGCGCGGCATCGGCGGTCGCCTCGCGGGTGATCCAGTCACGCTCGAGTACGCTCGGCACGCCGCGCCGGCCGGGGCCCGCCGGCCAGCGCGCGAGCCTGCCGGCCACGTCAGGGGTTCCACGGGATTTGGCCCCGGCGACAGCGCCCTGGTACAGGCGGATCGTCCCGCCGTTGTCGCCCGGAAGGCGCAGCACGCCGGTGCGGCTCGCGAGCGCGAGCTTGCTTAGCTGGGTGATGACCGGCTCTTTGCCCAGGCGCATAGCGGCACTGTCCCGTCAGGCGCCGGACACGTCATCCTGCGAGGGCGCGTGAAACCAGTGGCCAGCCACGGCCGACAGTGATTCGCGAACCTCGCGGTGCGCCATCGCGAGATTGGCTGCCGGCCGCTCAAGCGTCACGAGCACGATCAATTGCCCGGCAGGCTCGGGAGGAAGCACGCGGATCAAATGGTAGTGACTGCTCAGGGTTACGATCACGTCCTCAAGGTCGCCTTGCAGCGCCAGCCTGGCCGTCATCTGGGAAAGCACATTGACGGCGTCGGCGGCACCTGCCGCCGCCACCGGCACGCTTGCGGTGTCATCATTGCATACAGCGCCGAGGACCATGCCGCTCGTGGCATCGATAAGGCACGCGAGCACAAAGCCGCCGATCCGCTTCAGCGGGGCAAGCATCACTTCCACGGGAGACGCGGCCACGGCAGATCCTTTCGGCAGACACTGAAATCCCGATGCAATTGCGCGGGCTGTACAGTTCTGTTTGAGTCCGATAGCAACGTGGGGGCTATTAGTGGATTGATATCCTCCTATGTCCTATTAGGGCTATCGCGATCCTGATTAATCCTAGCGCTTTACCGTCATGCCGCCGGCGGATCCGTAACAGGCGATCCGCGCGTTGCTGTCCGGATGCTACTGGTCGCCAATCCGGTTACCAGGCACCGGATCACCGGCTATGAGACACCAGACCACTTTTCCCGGCATTCGCGGCGTCCGGTAGCAGCCGGCCTGGATAGCGACATGATCGATGATCAGCAGACCGCGCCCGGCCTCGTCGGTGACGCCGGAATGCGTGTGCACGGGGAAGGCGGGGCACCCGTCACGCACTTGAACGAGGAGCTGTGTCCCGATGCTCGTCAGGCACAGCCGCACCGGGTCCGGGCTGTCGGCCGATGAACTCGCCTGGACCGCGTTCGTGACCAGTTCGGAGACGGCAAGCTCCGCGTCCCCGGCAAGGTGGCCGAGATCCCACGCGGCCAGTACGGCACGCGCCCATGCCCTCGCCAGGCCCGCCGATGCCGCCACGGGGGAAAGATCAAGCCAGGGTGGTCCCCCTCCGGCATCCCCTGCCGTCCGGGAACGAGGGGGCGCGGCGTGAGCGCGGGTGCCGGTCATGCGGTTGGCTCTCCTTGTCGCGCGCAGCACACGTGCCGTTCTCCTGCCGGTGACTGCCCGTGGAATGAGTGTGGCTCACCTTGCTGGACGCACGATGGCAAATGCTACGGACAATGGCTCTACAGAATGGGACAGTTCGTGACAATCCATTGTGTATGGCGTCGCGCTTGCGCGCGTCATGACAACCTGTCTCCGGGCCGCTGAGCGAGCAGGACGGAGATGACCGGTAACCAGGCCGGCGGGCCGCGCCGCGTATCGACGAATGGCGATCATTCGATGCCGGGATCGTCACCAGGCGGATTGCGCAGCGAGTCCTCGATAAGCCGGAAACTTTGCCCACGGGCTGATATGAGTCGCAAATGCAAGACCCAAAGGAGAGTAAGGACAATGGCGGTTAAGACTAACGCCCAGGGTTTCTCCGACCAGGTCGTGAGCCTGGTCAAGACACTGCGCGCCGATGCCCCCGACTGCGTGGCCGCGGGTGTCGTGGACATGGACACAGGGATGCTGCTCGCTTACGAGACCGTGGAAACCCACCCGGCCGAGGTTCTCGACCTGCTGGCCGGCGCGACCCTCGACCTGTTCCAGGGCCGTACCGTGATCATGATCGAGGATGTGTTCAAGGAGCGGCGCGGGGTTGTCAGCAACGAGCACTACTTCCAGGAGATCCTGGTCAACAGCGACAACCTCACCCACCTGTTCATCCGGCTGAACGCCCGCCAGGATATCGTCGCGGTCGCCGTCTGCCGCCGGGCGGTCAACGTCGGGATGCTATTCGCGCAAGCTCGCCGCGTCGTCGGCCAGTTCGGCCTCTGACGCCGGTCCCGAGCGCCCGCCGTACCTGCGGGCGGTACTCGCCGGCCACGTGGTCTGCACCGGCGGGCCACGCCTGCGGGGGAACTGGAGAACTTCGCCCTAGGCGGCGGCATCGTGCTCAGGACCGACGCGCGTGCCGTCAGGCGATGAGCTCGAAGTCGCGCGCCCTCGGCGCTGAGGAACCGCGAGCCTGGGAAGTTGTGCGCGAGCAGCCGGGCGACCGCGCGCGGCGCGCGCCGGTTGGGCGGCGCGCGCCGGCCTTGCCCGCAGCCGTGTGCGAGGCTGGTACCTGCGCAGGCCGAAGGGAGCCCCACGCGTTCATGGACGCACTGCCAGCCGTGGTCGCCGCCGCCGCGGGGCTGTTCGCGGGCACCAACATCGACGACTTGGTCGTGCTGTCGGTGCTGAGCGCCGCCGCGCGGGCCACCGGGCGTCCCCGCCGCTGGCAGATCTGGGCCGGGCAGTTCGCCGGCATGACGGTCCTTGTGGCGGTGTCGCTGGCCGTCGGCCGCGGCCTGGCGGCCGTCCCGCACGGCCGGCTCTGGCTGCTTGCCCTGCTGCCGCTCGGCCTGGGCGCCGCGCGGCTGGCGGCCGCGATCGGCGCGCGCCGTCGCGGCGAGCAGGCACCTGTCGCCGCGCCCGGCGGACTGCCCGGCGTGTCCGGGCTCACGATCGCCAGCGGCGGCGACAACCTGGCCGCCTACGCGCCGGTCTTCGCCACGATCAGCGCGGGCGCCGCAACCGTCACGGTCGCGGTGTTCACCGCCGGGACCGCGCTGTGGTGCCTTGCCGGGTCATCGCTGGCGTCCCATCGCCAGGTCACCCGCCTCATCCAGCGCCACGGCCACTGGCTCGTCCCCGCCGTGTACCTGGTCATCGGCGTGTGCGTGCTCTGGGAAACAGGGACCCTGACCGGATAGCGGGGACCCGGGCCCCCGCCCCTGGACAGCCGGCGGCGCTGCTGGGAGTCTTCGAGGTGGTGCTCAACGACGCCTTTGTCCTGATTGACCGACGAGAGGAGCGCACCAGTGGGACTCCATGAGAACGAAGTGACGACGGTCGCCGAGGCTTACCTGAGCGTGCTGCGCGATCGCGGCGTCAGCCGGCTCTTCGTCAACGCGGGCACCGACTTCGCCCCCCTCGTCGAGGCGTACGCCCGCCTGAAGCAATCGGGCCTCGACTTCCCCGAGCCGGTCGTCTGCGCGCACGAGAACCTCGCGATTTCGATGGCCCACGGCGCTTACCTGGGCGACGGGCGCATCCAGGCGGTCATGCTCCACACCAGCGTCGGCACGGCCAACGCGGTCTGCGGTGTGCTGAACGCCGCCAGGGACGCCATCCCGATCCTGCTGACCGCGGGCCGTTCCCCGCTGTTCGAGGACTCCGTGCCCGGTTCGCGCGACGCGAACATCCACTGGCCGCAGGAGATGTACGACCAGGCGTCCCTGGTCCGCGAACTCGTCAAGTGGGACTACGAGCTGCGCGACGGCGTGCAGGTCGCCGCGGTCGTGGACCGCGCCATCGACATCGCGATGACGGCGCCGCGCGGCCCGGTATACCTGTCGCTGCCCCGGGAGGTGCTCGCCCGCGACGCTTCCGGTCCGCTGCCCGCCCGCCGCAGCGCGACGCCCACCGACGCCGCTCCCAGCGCCGGCGCGGTCGAGCGGCTCGCCGACCTGCTGGCCGGCGCGAGCTTCCCGGTCTTCGTCACGGCGGCGTCGGGGACCGACCCTGGCACGGCGGCGCTGCTCGGACGGCTGTGCGAGGAGTACTCGGTAGGCGTCGTCGAGTCCGCGCCGCGCCGTTATAACGTCCGCCCGACCAGCCCGCTGCACCTCGGCTACGACCTGGGCACGGCGGTCGCCAACGCCGACGTGCTGTGCTTCCTCGACATGGACGTGCCGTGGATCCCGGCGCGGGTCTCGCCGCCGCCCGACGCGATCGTCGTCCAGTGCGGGCCGGACCCGCACTTCTCCCGGTACCCGATCCGCACGCACCGCAGCGACCTGTCGGTCACCGCAAGCGTCGGCAACCTGCTCGCGGCGCTGGCGACGGCCCTGCCAGGGCGAAGCGGCCGGATAGCGAAAGGCCGCCGCGCCGCCATCGAGGGCGCCGCGGCGGACAGCCGCGCCCAGGTCGCGCGGCGGCTGGCCGCCGAGGGCCGGGCGGGCGGCCCGATCACCAAGGCGTTCATGAACTGGGCGCTTGCCGAGGTACTGCCGCAGGACGCCGCGGTCGTCAGCGAGTACTGGGCGCGCCCGGAGCTGCTGCCGCTCGGCGCTCCGCTGAGCTTCTTCGGCACCCCGCCGGCCGGCGGCCTCGGGTGGGGGCTCCCGGCGGCCATCGGCCTGAAGCTGGCCCTGCCGGAACGCACCGTGATCTCCGCCGTCGGCGACGGCGCCTACCTGTTCGCCAACCCGGCCGCGTGCCACCACGCGATGGCGATGCACGACATCCCCGTGCTGACGGTCATCTGCGCCAACCGCAAGTGGTCGGCGGTCGAGGGTTCGGCCCTGGGCATGTACCCGCACGGTCACGCGGCCAGCGCGGGCCAGCTCAGCCCGCTGGCGGAGCTCGGCCCGGCGGTTGCGTTCGAACAGTACGCGCAGGCCTCGGGCGGCTTCGGCGAGGCCGTCACCGAGCGCAAGGACCTGGTGCCGGCCCTGCGCAGGGCGCTGCGCGCGGTCCAGGACGAGCACCGGCAGGCGGTCGTGAACGTCGCCTGCCCGGGGTGAGCGCCTAGCCGCCAGGCCGTGCGGTGTCGTCCGGGGCCGGGGCGGCGCAGAGATCCTCGATGGTGGCGAGGAGCTCCATGGCCCCGGAGAACGTCCGTTCGCGCCCGCCGCCCGCGGCCGTCGCCGTCCCGGACAGGCGGCCGGCGCCGTCTTGCGCGATGTCGAGGATGATCTGCACCGGACCAGTGTCGGGGGCCGGCGCCGCTGGCGCCCCACGGATTCTCCGTAGTTTCTGTCCGTAGGCTCCGGCCGCGGCACCCGCCCTCCCGCAGTCGGGCTAGCCGCACACGCATGCCCAGGACCGCCCACCCGCACGCAGATTGGCGGTCTGCTTGGGGTTCCTTTCTGCGGGATCGCGACCAGGGCGCTGGCGTCGTCGGCCGCGCCGCCGGGCACCGACGCCGCAAGCGGGCAGGTGACCGGGACGCCGCCGGCGGGCACGACCTCGTTCGGCTACTCGGTGACCGCCGCAAGCGCGGCGGGCAGCGCGACCGCGGGACCGTTCACGGTCACGGTGAGCCAGCTCGCCCAGTCGATCGGCTTCACGCCCCCGGCGACGGGGACCGTGGGGCAGACCGCGACGCTGACCGCGACCGGCGGCGGCTCGGGCAACCCGGTGACGTTCACCGTCGACCCGTCCTCCGGGCCGGGGTGTGCAGCGTGTCCGGTGACACGGTGGACTACCTGGCGGCGGGGACCTGCGTGATCGACGCCAGCCAGGCCGGCGACGCCGAGTACGCGGCGGCGGCGCAGGCGCAGGGCAGCATCAGCGTGCTGCAGGCGCCGGCGTTCCTGGTCGACAGCGCGCCGCTGAGCGTGACGGCCGGCACGCGGTACTCCTACCAGTTCGATGCCACCGGCACCCCTGCCCCGTCCTACGCCCTGGGCGGCGGGGCGCCCTCGTGGCTGTCGGTCAGCAGCACCGGCCTGGTCAGCGGCACCCCGCCGACCGGGACGAAGACGTTCACCTACTCGGTGACGGCCGCTAACGCCGCCGGGTCGTCGACCGCCGGGCCGTTCACGGTCACGGTCTCCGCCGCGGTGACCAAGGCGGACGTGTCGGTGTCGCTGACCTGCCCGTCCGGGCTGACGGTCGGGGCCAGCGGGAAGTGCACGCTGACCGTGACCAATGCCGGGCCCGCGCCGGCCGCCGACGTGGTGGCCGGGGCCGCGGTCCCCGCGCTGCTTAAGGTGACCGCCTGCTCAGCAGGCTGCACGCAGCTGGGCGGGGTACTCGGCTGGTCGCTGGGCACCCTGGCGGCCGGGCAGTCCGCAACCCTCACGATCACCGTCACCGCCGGGCACGCCGGCACCGCCCTCGTGGCGGCCGCCGCCGGCTCGGCCAACCCAGATCCCGACATCCTCAACAACCTGGCAGCCGCGACCATCAAGATCACGAGCTAGCCAGCCCGGCCGCGCGGCTGGCCCGTCCCACCGGGGCAGGCCGGCCGCGCACCCATGCCCGGCCCACGGGTCGCCGGCGGGCTCAGCACGAACGGGCAGTGACGTCTGCCGCGAGGAGACGCCACTGCCCGTTCTGGATAATGATTGTGATTGTCCTGCCGCTCAGGCGTAGACGGTCTTGAGCTGCTGGTAGGCGGCGATCGCGCCGGGGCCGAGCTCGCGGCCGATGCCGCTGGCCTTGACCCCGCCCCACGGGCCTGCCGGGTCCGGCAGGTAGTTGTTGATGCCCATGGTTCCGGTGCGCACCCGGCGGACGACCGCCCGCGCCCGGGCCGGGTCGGTGGTCCACACCGAGCCGCCCAGGCCGTAGTCGGAGTCGTTGGCGATCCGGATGGCGTCGTCGGTATCCGTGTACTCGATGACGGAAAGCACCGGGCCGAAGATCTCCTCCTGCGCGATCGTGGACCTGTTGTCCACGTCGGCGAAGATCGTCGGCTGGACGAACCAGCCCTTGTCCAGGCCGGCCGGGCGGCCGCCGCCGGTGACCAGCCGCGCGCCGTCGCTGGTGCCCTTGGCGATGTACCGCTCGACGCGGTCCCGCTGCCGCTCCGACACCAGCGGGCCGATCAGCGTGCCCGGGTCGAGGGCGTCGCCGACCGGCAGCGAGGACGCGAACGCGGCGAAGATGTCGACGACCTCGTCGTAGCGGGAGCGCGGGGCCAGGATCCGGGTGCCCGCGTAACAGGTCTGCCCGTTGTTGACCAGCGTGGCCGCGAACAGGTTCTGCCCGATCGTGGCCAGGTCCAGGTCGGCGTCGTCGAGGATGATCGCCGCCGACTTGCCGCCGAGCTCCAGGCTGACCGGGCGCAGCAGCCGCCCGCAGACCTCGGCGATCTGCCGTCCGGCCGCGGTGGAGCCGGTGAAGGCGATCTTGTCGACATCGCGGTGCTGGACCAGGTAGGCGCCGATGTCCCGGCCGCCGGGCACGATGTTGATCACGCCCGGCGGGATGCCTGCGGCCAGCACGGCCTCCGCGAACACGTACGAGTCGAGCACGGTCTCCGGCGACGGCTTGAGCACGATCGTGCAGCCGGCGGCAAGCGCGGGCGCGTACTTGAACGACGACAGCGTCTGCGGGTAGTTCCACGGCACGATCCCGCCGACCACGCCGACCGGCTCGTGCCTGATGATGAGGTCGCCGCCGAGGAACCGCGCGGCTTCCTCCTCGACGGGGGAGCCGGCCAGCAGGCTCACCATGTAGCGCAGCGTGCCCACCGGGGTCATGCCCTCGATGAGCGGCGACAGCGCGATCGGCATGCCGTTCTGCTCGCTGACCAGCCGGCCGATCTCCTGGGCCCGGGCCTCAAGCTCGCTCGCCAGCCGTTCCATGGCGGCGCCGCGCTGGGTCGGCTCCCACTGGGACCAGCCGGACGGGTCGTCGAACGCGCGGCGCGCCGCGGCGACCGCGGCGTCCACGTCGGCTTCGGCCGCCTCGGGGGCCTCGCCGATGGGCTCTTCCGTGCTGGCGTTGCGGACCGCGATCCGCGCGGCGGAGCTGGGGCTGACCCAGTCACCGCCGATGAACAGCTTGTCATGGCTGACTGACATGCTTACCCCTCGGCCGGGACGGCCATGACGTGGGTCTCGGTGAAGTCGCGCATGCCCTCGCGGCCGAGTTCGCGGCCGATGCCGCTCTGGCTGAACCCGCCGAAGGGCGCCCGCTCGTCGACCGCGGTCGCGTTGTGGTTGTTGAAGAACGTGACGCCGGTGCGCAGCTGCCTGGCGACCCTCATCGCGTGCCCGGTGTCCGCCGACCACACCGACGAGCACAGCCCGGACCACGTCTGGTTGGCGAGCGCGACCGCCTCGGCCTCGTCGTCGTAGGGGATGACGGGCAGGGCGGGACCGAACTGCTCTTCGGCCACGATCCCCAGCTCCGGTGCCGGGTTGAGGACGAGCGACGGGAGCAGGTAGTTGCCGCTGGCCGCGTCGACGGTGTACTCGCCGAACGTCAGCACCTCCGCGCCGGCCGCGCGCGCCTGCTCGGTCAGCCCGGCGACGTAGTCGCGCTGGCGCGCGGTGTTGAGCGGGCCGAACGTGGTGGCCGGGTCAAGGCCGGGGCCGACCTTCGCGTTCACGAGCGTCGCGCGCAGCCCGTCGACGACCTCGTCGTAGCGGCGGCGCGGGACGTACAGCCGCTTGAGCGCCATGCAGACCTGGCCGGTGGTCATGAACGTCGCGCCGCTCATCCGGCCGAACGCGGCCTCGTCGAGGTTCGCGTCGTCGAGGACGACCGCCGGGTCGTTGCCGCCGAGCTCGAGCGTCACGTTGGCGAGGTTCGTGGCGGCCATCGCCATGATCCGCTTGCCGCCGCCGACGCTGCCGGTGAAGCAGACGTGCCTGATCCGCGGGTCGCTGACGACGATCGGGCCGACGACCTCGTCGGCGCCGGTGACGACGTTCAGCACGCCAGGCGGGAGGTTGCGAACCACGTGCCGCAGCGTCTGGACGGACGACAGCGGTGTGGTGGGCGGCGGCTTGACGACCACGGTGTTGCCGGCCATCAGCGCGGCCGGCAGGGACGCGGCGAGGATCGCCAGCGGCCAGTTGAACGGGTAGATGATCGTGACCACGCCGGCCGACAGCTTGCTGATCGTCGTGTTGAACGGCGGTCCCGCGATGTGCTCGTCGGCGTCGAGCTCGGGCGCGTACTGGGCGGCCTGGTGGAACCGGCCGGCGAAGACCAGCAGGTCGATGGTGGCCTCGAAGCGCACCTTGCCGTTCTCGCGGGACAGGATCTCCGCGCGGGCGTCGGCGTCGGCGTCGAGGCCTTCCAGCGCCTTGAGCACGATCGGGACGCGCTCGGCGGTGGTCAGGGCCGACCACGCC
>NZ_JASIAL010000274.1:0-21217 GCF_030042015.1 Trebonia sp.
GACGGCGCCGTGTCGGCGTCGTGCGCGGGCACGAACGTGCTCGACTCGATCGTCACCCCGAACGCCGCCGTCACCACCGCGATCGACTACGCCGAGCAGCAGCTCGGCCTGCCGTACCTGTGGGGCGGCACAGGGCCGGACGCGTTCGACTGTTCCGGGCTGGTCATGATGGCCTACCGGGCCGCCGGGATCGACATTCCGCGCACGTCGCAGCAGCAGTGGGCATGGGGCCCGCGGGTCAGCGCCGCCCAGGTCGAGCCGGGCGACCTGGTCTTCTTCGCCGGGTCGGACGGCACCGCCACAGCGCCGGGGCACGTGGGCCTGGTGATCGGCGACGGCGAGATGATCGAGGCGTACGCGCCCGGGTTCCCGATCCGGATTTCCACGTACGGGACCCCGAGCTCGCCGCCTGGCGACCAGAAGGTCGTCGGCTTCACCCGCCCCTGGGCCCACGCCGGCGTCACCCTCCCCGCCGCGCCCGCCCCCTGAGCCGCCGCCATGGCCAGCAGGCCGCCTCGCAGCGCCCGCCGGACCCATACCCAGGCAATCGCGGACGGCGCCGGACAACCGCACGGGTGCTACCCTGCATGCGAATATCGCCTTGCCCGGGGGGCGCACTGTGCGGGGTCGTTGGTGGGCCGGAGCCGGCGTGCTAGCCGCCGCTGCGGTGGTCGCCGTCTTTCTTTCCGCCTCGGCCGCCCCGACCGCCGCGGCGCGTAAGGCGCTGTCCACGATCCCAGCGGCGGCCACGACGCCCGCCGCCACGCGCCCGGCCTCGCCCTCGCCTTCGCCGCACCGGCTGCTGACGCTGTCCGGCCCGGTCGTCGCGCTCGGCGACTCGTACACGGCAGGCGACCTGATGCCGCTGTCGCTCACCAGCCAGCCGCCCGGCTGCCTGCGCTCCCCGAACGCGTACCCGGTTCAGGTCGCCAGGGCGCTCGGTGCCGCGGCCGACTTCATCGACGCGGCCTGCACCAACGCCGGCGTCAAGGAGATGACCAGCGCGCAGAAGACGTACCTGGGCACCAACCCGCCGCAGCTGAGCGTGCTCACGCCCAGCGACTCCCTGGTCATGCTGACACTGGGCGGGGACGACATCGGGTTCTTCAACGTGCTCGACACCTGCATGGAGCTGAGCATCACCGACCCGGACGGCAGCCCGTGCGAGCGGCACTACACCAGCGGCGGCACCGACCAGCTCGCCGCGAAGGTCGCGGCCGAGGGGCCGAAGATCACCGCGGTGCTCGAGGCCATCCGCGCCCTGGCGCCGCGGGCGCGGGTGCTGCTCGTCGGGTACCCCGACCTGTTCCCGCTGCACGGCGGCTGCTGGCCGGCCGTCCCGATCACCAACGGCGACGTCGCCTACCTGCTCGGCATCGAGATGCGGGTCAACGCGATGCTCAGCGCGGCGGCCAGGGCCGCGGGCGCCACCTTCGTGAACACGTTCACCGCGACGATCGGCCACGACGTCTGCCAGAGCGCGAAGGTCAAGGACGTCGAGGGCCTCGTCCCGACGTCACTCGCCGCGCCCTTCCACATGAACACCCGCGGCCAGGACGCCGTGGCCGCCCTGGTCCTCGCCGCCCTGCGCCGGGACGGGTACGCGGTGCGCTAGCAGCGGGCCAGGGCCGGGCAGGACCGGGCCAGGGCCGGGCTAAAACTGCCCGGCGTGCCTGGCGCGCCGCAGCGAGCGCTCCCGCTGGCGCGGCTCGGGCAGCTTGCGGGCCAGTTCCTCGGGCAGCCGCAGCAGCGGGTTCGCCGCGCTCGCCACCACGTCCTGCGCGAGCTCGGTCACCCGCCGCCCGCGCGCCCGCGCCGCGCCCCGCAGCAGGTCGAAGGCTTCCCTGGGGCGGAGGCGGTGCCGTTCGGCCAGCACGCCGATGGCCTGCTCCACCCGGACTCGCGACGCAAGGGCATGCTCGAGCTGGGTGACCGTCACCGCCAGCCGTGCGGCCTCATCATTATCCCGAACGGACCGGGGCGGCTGCCCCGGCGGCGCGCTCTGCCATCCGGCGGGCGGGCGCCCAGCCACCGGCCTGCCCGGGCCGCCCCCGCGCTGCCCGTTGCCGTACTGCGGGCCGGCATGCCGTCCGGTGCCGCGCCCTTGCGGCGACCGGGGCGCGCCGTTCTCGTCGACGGCCCCGAACACCCGAGTGTCATCGTCCGCCGCCTGGTCGGCGGCGAACAGGTCGGCGAGGACTATCGCGCTGGTCAGGTCGGAGACGTTCTCGCCGCGCACCACCCAGCCGTGCTCCGCCTTGCGTACGACCACGTCGTCGTGGTCGCCCTCCCGGCCTGTTGACCCGTTCACGCTCATTCCTGTTCCTGCCTGCTTCCCCCCTGGCTCCCAGCACCACGAACGAAGGGGCACTGGCTACCACTATCCACGCCAGAACGCTGATTGGCGTAATCATTCGCGCGGAATTTCGCTACGCGCGCAGAGACGGCCCCGCTCGTTCGGGATAAATGATCTTTTATCCCCCGTCACAGGAGTCTCGTCCAGTAACGAGACTTCCCGGCGGCCGGTCAGCCGGCCTGGGGCGCGGCCAGCTCGGCGAGCCGGGCCTGCACCTGGGCCGCCGACGGGTTGACCATCGTGCTGCCGTCGGAGAACACCAGCGTGGGCACGGTCTGGTTGCCGCCGTTGACGCTCATCACGAACTCCGCCGCGGCCGGGTCGCGCTCGATGTCGACCTCGGTGATCTCCACGCCGGCCCGGCCGAGCTGCGCCTTCAGGCGCTTGCAGAACCCGCACCACTGGGTGGTGTACATGGTGAGCGGCACCGGTGCCTCCTTGTCGTCGTCCGGGCATGGCCGGCCTGCGGCTGTCCCGCCAGAATGCAACAACGCCGGCGTGTCACGGCTTCCCGCGCCGCGCGCGGTGTTTGGCGGCCGTGGCCCGCCCGGTGCGGGACAATGTCACCGATGGACACCGAGGACCTGCTCGCCGGGCTCGACCCCGAGCAGCGCGAGGTGGCGCTGGCCACCAGGGGGCCGGTCTGCGTGCTGGCGGGCGCGGGGACCGGGAAGACCCGTGCGATCACCCACCGGATCGCGTACGCCGTGGCCACCGGCGTGGTCAACCCGGCGCACGTGCTCGCGGTCACGTTCACCGTGCGCGCGGCGGGCGAGCTGCGCGGACGGCTGCGCGGTCTCGGCGGCGGGGCGGAGGCGGTGCGGGCGAGCACGTTTCATTCGGCGGCGCTGCGGCAGCTCACGTACTTCTGGCCGCGCGTGATCGGCGGGCGGCCGCCCAAGCTGATCGAGTCCAAGCTGCCGCTGCTGCGCGAGACGGCGCGCGACATGCGGTTGCGGCTCGACGGGCCGGCGCTGGCCGACGCGGTGACCGAAATCGAGTGGGCAAAGGTCTGCCAGGTGCATCCCGGCTCGTACGCGCCGTCGGCGCTGTCCGCCGGCCGGGCGCCGTCGGCCGGCGTCGAGGACGTCGCCCGGCTCTACCAGGCGTACGAGCAGCTGCGCAGGGAGCGGCAGCTGATCGACTTCGAGTCGGTCCTCGAGCTCACCGCGGCGATCCTGTGCACCGAGCCCGCGATGGCCCGCGAGGTGCACGCGGCCTTCCGCCATTTCACCGTGGACGAGTTCCAGGACGTCAACCCGCTGCAGAAGCTGCTGCTCGACGCGTGGCTGGGCGGGCGCGACGACCTGTGCGTGGTCGGGGACCCGCAGCAGACGATCTACTCGTTCACCGGCGCGACCCCCTCCTACCTGCGGGAGTTCGCGGCCGACTACCCGGGCGCGACGGTGCTGCGGCTGGTGCGCGATTACCGTTCGACGCCGCAGGTGGTGGCGGTCGCCAACCGGCTGGGCAGCGCGCGAGGCGGGCCGGGCGAGCAAGGCGGGTCGCTGGTCGCGCAGCGGCCGCCAGGCCCCGAGCCATCCCTGTCGCGCTACGCCGACGAGGAGGCCGAGGCCGCCGCCGTCGCCGCGCAGGCCGCGGCGCTGATCGGACGGGGCGTGCCGCCGCGGGAGATCGCCATCCTGGTGCGGATCAACGCGCAGACCGAACGGTTCGAGCAGGCGCTCGCCGCGGCGAAGGTCCGGTTCGCGGTGCGCGGCGGGGAGCGCTTCTACGAACGGCCAGAGGTGCGCCAGGCACTGGTGCTGCTGCGCGGCGCCGCGCGGGCGGAAAGCGACGGGGCGGACGAGGCGCTCGTCCCCGGCGACCTGCCCGCGGCGGTCCGGCACGTGCTCGCCAGCGCCGGGCTGAGCGTGGACCCGCCCGTGGCGCCCGGCGCGGCGCGGGACCGCTGGGAGTCGCTCGCCGCGCTCGCCGCGCTCGCCCAGGACGCAGCCGCGGCGCGTCCGCAGACATCGCTCGCCGACTTCGCCGCCGAACTTGGCCGCCGGGCCGAGACCGGCCACGCTCCCGTCGCGGACGCGGTGACGCTCGCGACCATGCACGCGGCAAAGGGGCTGGAGTGGGACGCGGTCCTGCTGCCCGGGCTGGCCGAGGGGATAATGCCGATCGTGCACGCGCGAACCCCCGCGGCCGTCGAGGAAGAGCGCCGGCTGCTCTACGTGGCGGTCACCAGGGCGCGCCAGCACCTGCACCTGTCCTGGGCGGCCGCCCGCGCACCCGGCGGCGAGCAGGTACGGCAGCGGTCGCGGTTCGTGGGCGGCCTGCTTCCCGGCTCCGCCGCGTCCCCTGCGCCGCCCGCGGCCCGGGACACGGCGGCGGAGGCACGCCGGTGAGCGACGCCCTTGACAAGCTGCTCGACCTGCTTGACCTGGAGCAGATAGAGGTCAACATCTTCCGCGGGCGCAGCCCTGACGAGACCGTGCAGCGCGTGTTCGGCGGGCAGGTCGCGGGGCAGGCCCTGGTCGCCGCCGGGCGGACGGTGCCCGCCGACCGGCCGGTGCACTCGCTGCACGCCTACTTCATCCGGCCGGGTGACCCGGCGGTACCGCTGGTCTACGTGGTGGACCGGGTGCGCGACGGGCGCTCGTTCACCACGCGCCGGGTGTCCGCCATCCAGCACGGCCACACGATTTTCACCCTCTCCGCGTCCTTCCACCGGCCGGAAGCCGGGCCGGAACACGCCACGCCGATGCCGTCGGTGCCGCCGCCCGGGGAAGTCAGGCGCAACGCCGAGCGCCTTGAGCGGGCGCTCGGCGGGCCGCTGCCCGGGCACTACCGTGACGGCCCGATCGACTTGCGGTCGGTCGGCCCGCTGCCCGTCGAGGCGGCGGGCGACCCGTCGCTGCGCACCACCAGGAACCTCGTCTGGCTGCGGGTGGACGGGGAGCTGCCCGACGACCCGCTGCTGCACGTGTGCCTGATGACGTACGCCTCGGACCTGACGCTGCTTGACACCGTGCTGCTCGGGCACGGGGTGTCCTGGTACGACGGGCATACCTCGGGGGCGAGCCTGGACCACGCGATGTGGTTTCACCGGCCGTTCCGGGCCGACCAGTGGCTCCTGTACGCGCAGGATTCGCCGATCGCCTTCGGGGCCCTCGGGCTGGCCAGGGGAGAGGTGTTCACCGCGGCCGGTGACCTCGTGGTCTCGGTCGTCCAGGAGGGCCTGATCCGGACCACGCCGAAGCCGGTCCCGCCGTGAGCCTGGGCCGTGGTTACCCAAGCGGAAAAAATCTGCAGGTCAAAAATCTGTTGCCCCGGCGGGAACGGTTACGTAGGCTGCTCACATGTTCATGGGCCACAGTGTCGACCCGTCTGGAAGGGGGTGCCCACCGTGCTGATCAATACCCGAAACGTTTCGGCTGCCCGGGATGGCGCCGTGCTTCCTGGTGTCGTCACGCCATGGGCCAGCCTGTCCGGCGCAAGGGTGGACTCTGCCCTGCCGCAGACCCTCGGCCCGGCCGCCGCCACGACGCACGCTGACTTCGCCACGTCGCGGCGTGCCGCGGCCATGACGCAGCCGCTTGCCGTCATGGCTGCCGCGCGGCCGGCCGGCATCCGCAAGCAGTACGCGCACAAGACCCGCGTCAACGTCGGTGGCGGTGGCGCATCGGGTCCGCATCCAGAAAGGGAACCGGCCTAGAAAAGGCCGGCGAAGATCCCCTTCAGGCCGCGGACCCCAGGGTCCGCGGCCTAGTTGTTCGTAAGGCCCGGTCCCTCGCAAACAGGACACAGGACCAGTAAGCGAGAGGGGATGGCACCGATGCAGTGGCCCGATGCCACCGCGAGCGCGGCAGGCGCGGCGGGGTTCGAGGCAAGACCGTCTGGGACGTCGGGGTTCGAGGCGTTCGGCGTGGTCGGGCAGGACGCGGCCGAGGCTCCGGTCGCGACGCTCTTCAACGTCACCGGCGTGCCCAGCGGCCTGGACCTTCCCTGCACAGAAGACCCGGAACTGTTCTTCGCCGAGGCTCCCGGTGATGTCGAGCAGGCGAAGGCACTCTGCCAGGGCTGCCGCGCGCGGATCAGCTGCCTGCAAGGCGCGCTCGAGCGGCGGGAGCCGTGGGGCGTCTGGGGCGGGGAACTGCTGCTGCGCGGCACGATCGTCCCGCGCAAGCGTCCGCGCGGCCGTCCGCGCAAGGAAGACGCCGAGATCGCCAAGGCCGGGGAGCAGGCGGCGTAGGCGGCGTCCTTCCGGCTGCCCAGCGACCCAGTTACCAGTTACCCAGCTACTACCGGTTACTAGCTACCAGTTACGCACACGATGCGGCACACAGGACACAAGCGACGCACACAATGCGGAGGTCACTCATGTATCCGTCCCAGACGCTGGCCAGAGACCGACATCTCGACCGGCTCAACCAAGCGCGGCAGTCCAGGTCGGCGCGGCAGGCGGCCGAACTCCGCCGGCTCGACCGGGCCCGGCTCCGCGCCGAGCGGAGGCTACTGCGCGCCTGGCAGCGCGCGGACGCGCTCCGCATGACGATCGATGCAACCGGCTGAGTTACCCGGCCGGGTCACCCGGCTGAGTCGCCCCTGCGACCCGGGATGCGCGCGGGCCATCCCGGGTCGCGCCGCGCTCGGGCCCGGGTGGCGCCGCGGTCAGGCCGTGGGAAGCGGTTCCGCCTCGGTGAGCGGGTCGTCGGTGTAGCCGGGCACCCAGCGGAGCACCTCGGCCCGGAACGCCCCCTCGCACTCCAGCTGGCACAGCACCCCGATCCCGGCCGTCGACACCCGGTGGATCAGCACGTAGGAGGGCGGCACGTTGAACTTGCGGGAGACGTTGGACGCGCTCAGGTCGGTGACGCGGGCCGCCTCCCCGCGCATCCACTCCCGGCTGAACTTGAACGTCTCCACCGCCGACGGCTCGGCAAGCGGGGCGAGGAAGGCGCGCAGCGCCGCCAGGTCCACCGAGATCCCCGGCCGGAGGAACCCGTTGGCCCGCAGTTCGCGCTCCACCTCATCCAGGTCGGGGTCGTCGGTGTGCATGATCCGCAGCAGCCGCCCGAAGAACGGGGGCAGCCCGTCCGGCAGCCGGTCGACCGCGCCGAAGTCGAGGACGCCGAGCCTCCCGTCCGCCAGCAGCCGGAAGTTGCCCGGATGCGGGTCGGCGTGCAGCAGCCCGGCCCGGGCCGGGCCGGAGAACAGGAACCGGGTCAGCAGGATCCCCGCGCGGTCCCGCTCCGGCTTCGACCCGTCGCCGATGATCTTCGACAGCGGCGTGCCGTCCATCCACTCGGTCACCAGCACGTGATCGGTGCCCGCGACGACCGGCGGGACGCAGATGTCCGGGTCGCCGGCGTACGCGGCGGCGAACGCGCGCTGCGACTCGGCCTCAAGGCGGTAGTCCAGCTCCTCGGCGACCCTGTCCCGCAGTTCGTCGAGCAGCGGCTTGACCTCGAGCCCGGGCATCAGCACGCCGAACAGCCGCCCGACCCGCGACAGCTGCGTGAAATCGCTGATGAGCGCGCGCCCGGCACCTGGGTACTGGATCTTCACCGCGACCTGCCTGCCGTCCGCCCAGACCGCGCGGTGCACCTGGCCGATCGACGCGGCCGCGGCCGGGGTGTCGTCGAAGTAGCGGAACCGCGACCGCCAGTCCTCGCCGAGGTCGGCGGCGAGCACGCGGTGCACGGTGCTGGCGGGCAGCGGCGGGGCGGACTCCTGCAGCCTGGTCAGCGTGGCCCGGTACGGCTCGGCCAGCTCGGGCGGCAGCGCCGCCTCGAAGATGGACAGCGCCTGGCCCAGCTTCATCGCGCCGCCCTTGAGCTCGCCGAGCACCCGGAAGACCTGGTCGGCGGTCCGCTGCTGTATCTCCTGCGCGACGATCTCGGCGGGCCGCCCGCCGATCCGCTTGCCGATGCCGAGCGCGGTCCGGCCGGCGAACCCTATTGGCAGGACGGCGAGCTTGGCGGTTCGGCTGACCGCGTTGCGCGGGACATCGTTCACAGCTTTATTCTCCGTCAGTCGACGACCTCTTCTGCCAGCCAGGCCCGGTCACCGCACCGGTCGCGCCGCACGTGCAGGCGGCGTGCGGCGGCCAGCTGCGGCGCCGCCACTGCCAGTCGGGCAGCACGACCTCGAGTGTCCCGTTGGCGGTGACCGGCGGCTGCGCCCCGGCGCGGTCGAGGAAGGCCAGCGCCTGCGCCGCGGCCAGCGCCGCGGTGGCGGCGGCCAGCACGGTGTCGCAGGCGGGCGGACAGACGCCGGGCGCGGGCGCGCAGCCGGCCTGCGCGAGGATCACCGGCCAGGCGCGATCGCGCGCCGCCTTGCTCAGGTCGACGCACCGCAGGCACGCCGAACGTCCGGGCTCCACCAGCGGGCCGACCACGCCGATCGCCTCGTCGGCCCGGATCGCGAGGTGGGGCACCCGGTTGCGCATGAGCTCGGCGACCTCGACGGGATCCGGCCGGGCCGCGAGCACCGCGAGGTCGGGCACCCGGGTGGCGTCATCCGCCGTCCGCACCTCAGGGGCGACCCGCCAGATCGCGCGGGCGACTCCGGCGGCGCGGCCCGTGCCCACGTCGGCGGCCTCAAGTCCGGCCGGCGCGATGTCCCCTGGAGCCGCCGTCTGCGTGTCGCGGCAGCTGACCCACGCGATGCCCGAGGCCGCGAGGAACGTGGCCGTGCAGGCGCCGACCCGGCCCGCGCCGTAGACGCGCACGAACGCCGCGCGGCGGCGCGCGATCACGCGGGCGCCGCCGTCCCCGTGGTCGTACGCCAGGGCGGCGCAGGCCAGCTCGGGAGCCAGCCGCGCCCGCAGGTAGTCGGGCAGCGTCCTGTGCAGGTCGGCGGGGAAGTCGTCAAGGACGCCTGCCGAGGCGAGCAGGCCGAGCATCCGGTTGGCCGCCTCAGGCGCGATGCCGTAGGCGGCCGCGCTGCGCACCACCTCGGCGCTGTCCCGTGACCCGTCGAGCAGGGACACGATCGCCGCCGCCTTGCCCAGCCCGGTCAGCGCCGCGGCCCGCCGGGGATCGACACCGACTTGCAGCGTGTCGCGGTCCCGCCAGAGCGGCCGCAAGCCGGCTTTGAGTGCAGGTCTCATGCGCACAGCGTGACATCGGGTACCGACATTCCGGTACATTCCGCGCGTCACGCGCTCCCGGGGCCGCCCTCCTGTTCCCCCGGCACGTCCGGCTGATCGCCGGTTAGGCCCGAAATGTCCAGCTCATCCTGGCCGCGCACGAACGCGTCAGGGTTGTCAAGGTCCGCCGCGGTCGGCAGCAGGTCGGGGTGATCCCACAGCGCGTCGCGCTCCTGCGCCCCGCGGGCAGCGGTCAGTCCCGCCCAGAGCACCGCCGCCTCGCGTAGCATCCGCGGGCGAAGCTCGAGGCCGACCAGAGTCGCGAACGTCCGTTCTGCCGGACCTCCCGTCGCCCGGCGCCTGCGGATCGCTTCGGCGAGCGCGTCCGCATGTGTCAGACGGTGTCCCGCGGCCGCCGGGACGACGGTCGCCACCCACCCTTCCACCAGGGCGAGCGCGGTCTCGAGCCGGGCGAGTGCCGCCTTCTGCTGCGGGGTGTCCTCAGGCCGGAACAGCGTTTCGCCTGCCAGCGCCTCGCGCAGCGCCTCCGGGTTGTTGATGTCGATGTCCGGCATCGCCTCGCGAAGCCGGCTCATGTCCACGGTGATCCCGCTGGCGTATGCCTCGACCGCGCCGAGCAGGTGCTGGCGCAGCCAGGGCACGTGCCCGAACAGCCGGTGGTGCGCCGCCTCGCGCAGGGCGAGGAACAGCCGCACCTCGCCGATGTCGACGGAAAGGCCGGCGCCGAAGGCGGAGACGCCGGCGGGCAGCAGCGCCGCGGTCCCCTCCGGGCCGAGCGGGAGCCCGATGTCGGTGGAGCTGACCATCTCACCGGCCAGCTCGCCGACCGCCGCCCCGGTCTGGCCGCCGATCATGGCGCCGCCGAGCTGCCGCAGCATCGGGGTGAGGCCGGCCAGCCCGCCGAGCCCGCCCAGGCTGCCGAGCGCGGCGCGCATCTCCTCGGGGAGGTCCTCCCCGAGTTGGGACGGGTCGATGTTCAGCATCGAGCTCATCGCGTCGACGCCCTTGACCGCGATCGGCTCGCACAGCGAGGACCAGACAGGGAACGTGGCCTCGAGCCATTCGGACTGGCTCCACGCCTCGATCTTCCTGATGCCGGACGGGAACTCGGTGACGTCATCCAGCCACAGGTCGGCGAGCCGGATCGCCTCGGTCACCGCGGCGCGCTCGTTCGCCAGCACGCTAGGGTCACCCTTAGCCGCGATGGTCTGCCTGGCCAGGTTCTTGGCGAGCTCCCAGTTCACCGGGCCGCCGCTGTAGGACAGCAGGTCGGCGAACTGACGGAGGGCGTCGGCGAACTGGTTCGGTCCGACCGGGACGTCCGCGCCGCCGGCTCCGCCGAACGGTCCGAGCGGCCCCTGGTCGCCTGGCTTCGGCTCGTCGTCGCCGGGCCGCCCGGGCGGGCCGAAGCCGAAGGGAGGTCGGTCAGCCATGGTGCCTCCGCTCAGCTGTCAGGTGGTCGGGCAGGATAGAAGGGTCATACTCGCAACGCTATTCGGGAGCAGCCGATTTTGAGAAACGCGAGACGGCAGGTTCGCCACGAGCGCAGCGTTCGCCGTGAGCGTAGCACCACGTCGGCGCTGCCGGTCGTGGCGGTCACCGGGGCGGCCCGCGGCATCGGGCACGCCCTCGCCGTCCGCCTGGCTCAGTCGCCGCTGGTCAACCGCGTGGTGGCGATCGACGACCACCGCGGCGACGCCGTCGGGGTAACCTGGCGGGTCGCCGACGTCCGTGACCCGGCGCTTGCCGCGCGGCTAGCCGGGGTCGACGTGGTGGTGCACGCGGACATGGACACCTCGGCCGCCGCCGACCCAAGGAAGCGCCGCGCGTTCAACGTGCGCGGCGCGCAGACAGTGCTGACCGCCGCCGCCGCCGAGCGCGTCGGCCGGGTCGTCCTTGTGACGAGCGCGATGGTGTACGGGGCGCGGCCGGACAACCCGGTGCCGCTGCCCGAGGATGCGCCGCTGCTCGCGGACGCGGACGGCAGCGTGGCGGGGGACCTGCTGGAGATCGAGGAGCTCGCGCGCCGCTCGCGCCGGGTCAACCCGGGCACCTCGGTCACGGTGGTGCGGCCGGCCGCCCTGGTGGGTGACGCGGTGGACACGTTGCTGACCAGGCATTTCGAGGCACCGCGGCTGCTCGTGGTCCGCGGCTGCGCACCGCGCTGGCAGTTCTGCCACGTCGATGACCTGGTCTCGGCGCTCGAGCTCGCCGCGGCAGGGGTGGTCAGCGGTGACTTCGCGGCAGGCTGCGAAGGCTGGCTTGAGGAGCCGGAGGTGGAACAGCTCAGCGGGATGAAGTCGTTCGAGCTCCCCGCGCGGCTGACGTTCGGCACCGCCCAGCGACTGCACCGGATGGGCGTGACGCCGGCGCCGGCCGCGGACCTGCGGTACGTGGTGTACCCGTGGGTGGTCGACTGCGCGGCGCTGCGCGCCGCCGGGTGGCGGCCCGCTTACGGCAACGCCGAGGCGCTGTCGCTGCTGCTCGCCGCCCGCAGCGGGCACCGCGCCGTGGCGGGCCGCAGGATCGCGAGAAAGGAGGCGGCGATCACGGCCGCCGCGGGGACCGCGGCCGTCATCGGCACCGCCGCGATCGTCCGCGCCGCACGCCGCAGGAACCGGTCGTTACGATCTTCGCCAGGCGCGGTACCGTGGACGCGTGAGCCAGATCAGGCTGATCGCGATCCGGGACACCGAACTGTCCGTCGACGAGGTGCGGGTGGCGGTGGCGGACCCCGCGGCAGGAGGCCTGGTGCTGTTCGCAGGCGTGGTGCGCGACAACGACAGCGACCGGGGCGTGACAGGGCTGTCGTACACCGCTCATCCCTCCGCGGAGGCCGAACTGCGGCGGGTCGCCGAAGAGATCGCCGCCAAGTACGACGACGTCATCGGCCTGGCGGCGGTGCACCGCACCGGCGACCTGGGGATCGGTGACCTGGCGGTGGTCGTCGGCGTCTCCTGCGGGCACCGCGCGGAGGCCTTCACGGCCTGCCACGCGCTGATCGACGAGCTGAAGGCGTCGGTGCCGATCTGGAAGCACCAGCGCTTCACCGACGGGACCGCCGAGTGGGTCGCCAGCGCGTAGTCTTCCGAGCATGTCCCGACGTTCCCTGACGCTGCTGATCGCCGGGTTCGCGACCCTGGTCGCGATCGCGGTGGCCGTCCTCGTCCCCGTGCCTTACGTGATCCTCGGGCCCGGTCCAACGCTGAACACGCTGGGCGAGTCCGGGGGGCAGCCGCTGATCACGATCATCGGGAGGAAAACGTACCCGACCGTCGGCAACCTCAACATGGTGACGGTCAGCTACCAGGGCGGGCCAGGCGCGAACCTGAACATATTCCAGGCGCTGCGCGCCTGGCTTGACCCGTCGGAAGCCGTGGTCCCTGAGAGCGAGCTGTTCCCGCCCGGGCAGACCGCGCAGCAGTCGCTGGCGCAGGACACCGAGGAGATGGCCTCCTCGCAGCAGACGGCCACCGCCGCCGCCCTCACCGTGCTGCACATCCCCTACCAGACTCAGGTCGTGGTCATGCAGACCGTGCCGGGAACGCCGGCGAGCAAGGTGCTCAAGGCGGGCGACGTGGTCACCGCGGTGGACGGCAAGCCGGTGACCGGGGCCACGAACCTGAGCTCGCTGATCACGTCGCACCCGGCGGGCACGCTGCTGCAACTGACGGTGCTGCGGGACGGGAAGACGCTGCAACTCTCGGTGCGGAGCGAGAATTCGGGCGGCACGCCGATCATCGGCGTCGAGGTCCAGGAGGAGTACAAGTTCCCGTTCACGGTCAAGATCAGCGTCGGCGACATCGGCGGGCCAAGCGCGGGCATGATGTTCGCGCTCGGGATCATCGACAAGCTCACCCAGCTGAACCTGACGGGCGGCAAGTTCATCGCCGGCACGGGCGAGATCACCTCGGCGGGGCAGGTGGAGCCGATCGGCGGCATACAGCAGAAGATGGTCGGGGCGCGGGACGCGGGCGCGACGATCTTCCTGGCGCCGGCCGGGAACTGCTCGGACACGGCGGGCGCGGTCCCGGCCGGGCTGCGGGTCGTGAAGGTAAGCACGCTGTCTGGCGCCATCTCCGATCTGGAGGCCATCAAGGCCGGCAAGCCGGTCCCATCCTGCTGACACTTATCAGGCCGCACTCATGTGGCACTGTGCCCGGGGGCGTAGGCTCTCAGCTGACAGGACTTCGAAGGGAGCGGATGGGGCCGTGGCACTTCGGGTACTCGTCGATGCAACCGACGTTCCGACCGACCGCGGAGCGCTCGGCCGTTACGTTGATGGACTGATCGGTGCGCTCGGCTCGGAAAGCGCGGGGGCGGACCTGGCGGTGGTGTGCCAGCGCGCCGACGAGGAACGGTACGGACGGCTGGCGCCGGGTGCGCGCATCGTCGCCGGCCCGGCGGCGCTCGGACACCGGCCCGCGCGGCTGGCCTGGGAGCAGAGCGGGCTTCCTGTCGTCGCGCAGCAGGTGGCCGCGGACGTGATCCACATGCCGCACTTTTCGATGCCGCTGCGGCCCGGGCGGCCGACCGTCGTCACCGTGCACGACGTCACGTACTTCACCGAACCCGAGGAGCACAGCGCGGCAAGCACGCTGTTCTTCAAGTCGGCCATCAGGACCGCGACGCGGCGCGCGAGCCGGCTGATCGTCCCCTCCAACGCGACCCGCGACGAGCTCGTCCGGCTGCTCGGCATGGACCCGGCCAAGATCGACGTCGCCTACCACGGGGTGGACCACCGGCTGTTCCACCGTCCGGAGCCGCGCCAGGTCAACCAGGTGTCGGCGCGGCTCGGGCTGCACGGCCAGCCCTACGTGGCGTTTCTCGGCTCGCTTGAGCCGCGCAAGAACGTGGCCGCCCTGGTCCGCGGCTGGGCGGCGGCCGTGACCGACCTCGCGGACCCGCCGGCGCTCGTGCTCGGCGGCGGCGGGGGCTGGAGCGAGGAGATGGACGCCGCGGTCGCCACGGTCCCGCCGCACTTGCGGCTGGGCCGGCCCGGCTACCTGCCGTTCGCCGACCTGCCGGGCTTTCTCGGCGGCGCGCTCGTGGTGGCGTTCCCCTCGCGCGGCGAGGGGTTCGGGCTGCCGGTGCTCGAGGCGATGGCATGCGGCGCGCCGGTGCTGACCACGCACCGCACGTCGCTGCCTGAGGTGGGCGGCGACGCGGTCGCCTACACCGAGCCGGACGCGGACTCGATCACGGTCGCGCTGCGCGCGCTGCTCGCCGACCCGCAGCGGCGGGACACGCTCGGCGCCGCCGGGTACGCGCGTTCCCAGGAGTTCACCTGGGAGGCATCGGCCGCGGCGCACCTGGCCAGCTACAAGCGGGCAGCCGACCAGGACGCGACCGGCAGCCGCGCCGGGTAGGCCGCGGGTATGCTGCGTGAGTTGCCGGTGCCGCCCGGCCGCTGTCGATCGGAGACGACCGCTTAAGGTGACGATGCAAATGCCGCGTGAACCCCTGGAAGCGATCATGCTCGTGGGCGGCAAGGGGACCCGGCTGCGGCCGCTCACGCTGTCCGCGCCGAAGCCGCTGCTGCCGACCGCGGGGGTGCCCTTCCTCGCGCACCAGCTCGCGCGGGCGGCGGAGTGCGGCATCACCCACGTCGTGCTCGCGACCTCCTACCGGGCCGAGATGTTCGCCGCGGCCTTCGGCGACGGGTCGGGGTTCGGGCTGACCATCGACTACGTCCACGAGTCCGAGCCGCTCGGCACCGGCGGCGGAATCCGCAACGCGGCGTCCTTGCTGCGCGGCGGCCCAGAGGACCCGGTCGTGGTGCTGAACGGCGACATCCTGTCCGCCCACGACCTGCCCGCCCAGGTCGACCTGCACCGCAAGAGCGATGCCGCGGTGACGCTGCACCTGGTCGAGGTGGAGGATCCCAGCCGGTACGGCTGCGTGCCGACCGACGAAGGCGGGCGGGTGACCGCGTTCCTTGAGAAGACCCCGCACCCGGTCACCAACCGGATCAACGCGGGCTGCTACGTCTTCCGCCGGTCGGTCATCGACCTGATACCGCCGGGTCAGGTGGTGTCGGTGGAACGCCAGACGTTCCCCGCCCTGATCGCGGCAGGCGCGGTGCTGATGGGCTACGCCGAGTCCGCGTACTGGCTGGATGTCGGCACTCCCGAGGCGTTCGTGCGCGGCTCGTGCGACCTCGTGCTCGGCCGCATGCCGTCGCCGGCCGTCCCCGGCTCGGGTGCCGAGTCGCTGCTGCTCGCCGGCGCCGTGGTGGCCGGCGATGCCCGGCTGTCCGGAGGTTCGGTGGCGGGCGCGGGCGCGTCCGTCGGCTCGGGTGCCGTGGTGGACGCCAGCGTGGTCTTCGACGGGGCCGCGATCGGCGCCGGCGCCATCGTCCGGATGAGCATCGTCGGCCGTAACGCCACGATCGCCGCGGGTGCGGTGCTCGACGGCGTGGTCATCGGCGACGGCGCGTTCGTCGGCTCAGGCAACGAACTCGCCCACGGCATGCGCGTCTGGCCCGGCGTCCGCCTCGAGCCCACGTCGGTCCGCTTCTCCTCCGACGCCTAGACCCGCTTGTCACCTTCAGGACCGCGGCCTCGCGGCTGCTGTCTGTTCCTCTTTTGGCACCTTGGGCGCCGCACCGCACCCAGTCCGGCCCCGCGGGCAACTACAGCCCCGCCGGTACCACCGTTCCCGCGTCGCCCGCCCCCGGTGCCGTCGCCCAGGTCCCGCCGGGCTCGCCCGCCGCGCGTACTGGCGGTGGGGCCCACAGCGCCAAGCCTCTTGGCGCTGGGGCCCCCTGCGCCAAGAGCCGCCGGGACCTTACCAGCCTGGCAGCCTGGCGGCACCCGAAACGGGCAATGGCGACTTGTTATCCGGCGCGTGCCCCGACTCCGGAAAGCCTTCCCGATAACCGCCCCGCCCTGCGGAGCGGGGTTGGGGCGGTTCGCGCGGCCCGCGTACAGTTAGCTGATCAGACCTACACCGAACGTAATCACGATGACGGACTCCAGCGTGCCTGAGCCACCGGCTTCGCCCGCCCCGCACGGCGCCGCCCCGAACGCCCTCGGCCCGCACGGCACGGCCCTGCACGGCACGGACCCGCACGGCACGGCCCTGCACGACACGGCCCCGCACGACATGGCGGCTACCGGCGCGGAAAGGCGCGCTGGCGGGAAAAGCGCCCGCAAGCGGGTGCGGCGGGGCGCCTTGGGGTACTGGAGCGAGGCGGACCGCGGGCATGACCCGCTGGCGACGATCCTGGCCCAGAACCAGATCCGCCTTCCCGGCCTTGTCCCGCTCAGGCATCAGCGCATGGCGGCTTCGCCATGGAACTACTACCGGGGTGCGGCGGCGGTGATGGCTGGCGACCTCGCTAGTCAGCCAAGCAGCGGGCTGACCGTGCAGCTGTGCGGTGACGCGCACGTCCTGAACTTCGGGCTATGGGCCACGCCTGAGCGGAGGCTGGCGTTCGATCTGCGCGACTTCGACGAGACCCTGCCCGGCCCGTTCGAGTGGGACGTCAAGCGGTTCGCCGCCAGCCTGGTCGTGGCGGCGCGGGAGAACCGGGTCAAGCCCGCCAGGGCGGCGGCCGCGGTGACCGCCGGCGTGGCGGCCTACTGCCGCGGCATGCGCCGGTACGCGACGATGCACGAGCTCGACATCTGGTACGACAGCATGCACGTCGACAGCCTGATCGGCTACTTCGAGCCGGCCGACCGGGGGCGGGTTTCGATCCACATCGAGAAGCAGCGCAAGCGCCGCACGAGCCGGGGAGCCTTCGCCAAGCTCACGACGATGGTGCACGGGCGGCCGAGGATCACCGCGGACCCGCCCATCCGCGTGACGGTCGGCGACGACGAGCAGGACTACCTCGTCGACCAACTGCTGGCCGGGTACCGGCTGACCCTGCAAGAGGACCGGCGCATCTTGTTCGACCGGTTCACCCCGGTCGACGTTGTCCGCCAGGTCGTGGGGGTGGGCAGCGTGGGAATGCGGGTCTACCTGGTGCTGCTGGAGGGGCGAACCGGTGCCGATCCGTTGTTCTTGCAGGTCAAGCAGGCTGGCCCGGCGGTGTACGAGGCCCATATCGAGCCCAGCAGGCACGGCAACCACGGTGCCAGGGTGATCAGCGGCAAGCGGCTCGTGCAAAGCGCCACCGACATCTTCGTCGGCTGGGGCTCGCTGGACGGGAGGGACTACTACATCCGGCAGTTCCGGGACATGAAGATCATCCCGACGACCGACCTGATCGCCCCGCGCCTCCTTGAGTTCGCGACCGCATGCGGCGAGGCGCTCGCCCGCGCGCACGCCCGCACCGGTGACCCGGTGGCCATTGACGCCTACATCGGGAAGGGCCCCGCGTTCGCCGCTGCGATCGGCCGGTTCGCCCGCCTGTACGCCGAGCAGAACGAGCGGGACCACGCCCAGCTCGTCGGCGCCATCGCGGCCGGTGCCATCGAGAGCCCGGCTGGCTAGCCGGGCGACGCCGGGCGCCCCCCGGCCGCCCCCGGCCGCAGCCCCCGGGCGCCCCCCGAATGTCGGGGCCGGGTCCTAGCATGGGGAACCATGGCCGAAGCCGCTCTTGCCCGTGACTGGCAGGCGCCGTTCCCGCTCGATGTCCGGCTGACGCTGTCCGTGCACGGCCGGGGCAGCGGTGATCCCGCCTTCCGGATCGACGAGGCGGGCGCGGTGTGGCGCACCTCGCTCACCCCGGACGGGCCTGGCACGATCCGGGTCCTGCCAGCCAGGCGCCAGGACACCCCGCCGGCGACCGCGGGCACCCGCGTGCTCGCGTGCGCCTGGGGTCCCGGCGCGGCCTGGCTGCTCGACGCTCTGCCCGCCAGCCTGGGTATGCATGACGATGTTTCTGGCTTCGACCCGGGCACCCATCCCGTTCTCCGCGAGCTGGCCGGCCGGCACCGCGGCCTGCGCGTGGGCCGCACCGGCCGCCTGATGGAGGCGCTGGTCCCTGCGGTCCTTGAGCAGAAGGTCGTGGGATTCGAGGCGCGCCGCGCCTGGCGGATCCTGCTGGCCAGGTTCGGCACGCCGCCGCCCGGCCCGGCGCCGGCCGGCATGCGCGTCTTTCCCGACGCGCGGACCTGGCGGCGTATCCCCTCGTGGGAGTGGCACCGGGCCGGCGTTGAAGGGGTCCGCGCTCAGACGATCAGCATGGCGGCGGGCGTGGCCGACAGCCTGGAGCGCCTGCTCACGCAAAGCGGCGCAGAAGCCGATCGCGCGCTGCGGACCATCCCGGGCATCGGCCCGTGGACGTCCGCCGAGACCCGGCAGCGTGCCGCTGGGGATCCGGACGCGGTTTCGGTCGGCGACTACAACCTGCCGAAAGCCGTCGGCTGGGCGCTGGCAGGCCGCCAGGCAACCGACGACGCGGCGATGCTCGAACTGCTCGCGCCGTACGCGGGCCACAGGCACCGCGTGACCAGGCTCGTGGAGCTCAGTGGCCTGGGGCCGCCGCGCCGCGGTCCCCGGCTGCCGGTCCGCGACTACCGCAGCTGCTGACCGGCGACTACCGCAGCTGCTGACCGGCGACCGCCAGGGCCGCCCGGGCCGCCCATGACCCCGCCGCAGCCGCTAACCCCGCCAACCCGGGCCAACCCCGGGCAACCCCGCTAACCGTGAGCCAGCCCCGGCATGCCGCCGTCTGTGCCTTAAAGTTCCGCTATGAGCGCTTCCAGCATCGACCGGGATGAAACCGGCGACGTACCTGAGGCCGCCGCGACAGGGACCGCCGCGAGAGGGACCGCCGCCGCGACAGGGACGGCCGTGACCGGGGCGGCCGCGACAGGGACCGCCGTGACCGGGGCCGTCACGAGAGGGACGGCCGCCGTGACCGGGGCCGCCACGAGAGGGACGGCTGCCGCGACAGGGACCGCCGCGACGCAGGCCGGCGGGACCGACTCGGCGATGCGCAGGGCGCTGGCCCGGGCCAGGGACGGCAAGCCGCTCGACACCGGCGAGGCGACCGTCCTGCTGCGCGCCCGCGGCCAGGCGCTGCGGACGCTGCTCAGCTACGCGGGCCGGACCAGGGACGCGGGGCTGGAGGCGGCCGGCCGGCCGGGGATCATCACCTACTCAAGGAAGGTGTTCATCCCGCTGACCAGGCTCTGCCGGGACCGCTGCGGCTACTGCACGTTCGCGACCGTCCCCGGCCGCCTCGCCAGCCCCTTCCTCAGCCCCGACGAGGTGCTCGACATCGCAAAGCGCGGCGCGGAACTAGGCTGCAAGGAGGCCCTGTTCACCCTCGGCGACCGGCCAGAAGCCCGGTGGCGCCAGGCCAGGGAATGGCTGGACGCGCACGGTTACGACGACACGCTCTCCTATGTCCGCGCGATGGCGATCCGGGTCCTGGAGGAGACGGGCCTGCTGCCGCACCTGAACCCGGGCGTGCTGTCCTGGCAGGACTTCCAGCGCCTCAAGCCGGTCGCCCCGTCGATGGGCATGATGCTGGAGACCACGTCCGAACGCCTTTTCACCACCAAAGGCGCCCCGCACTTCGGCAGCCCCGACAAGGACCCGAAGGTCCGCCTGCGCGTGCTCGAAGACGCCGGCCGCAGCAACGTCCCCTTCACCACCGGCATCCTCATCGGCATCGGCGAGACGCTCGAAGAACGGGCCGAATCGATCTTCGCCATCCGCAAGATCGCCCGCGAGTACAACGCCATCCAGGAAGTCATCGTGCAGAACTTCCGCGCCAAGCCCGACACGAAGATGCGGGGGGTCCCTGACGCCGACCTCGAGGACCTCGCCGCGACCATCGCCACCACGCGGCTCGTCCTCGGCCCGAAGGCGCGCGTCCAGGCGCCGCCGAACCTCGTCGGCGACCAGTACCAGCTCATCCTCGACGCCGGCATCGACGACTGGGGCGGCGTCTCGCCGCTGACACCGGACCACGTCAACCCCGAACGTCCCTGGCCGCAGATCGACGAGCTCGCCAGGCACACCGCGCGCGGCGGGTTCACGCTGCGCGAGCGCCTCACCATCTACCCGCCGTACATCCGCGAGCCCTGGCTCGACCCGCGCCTCGCCAGGCACGTGGCCGCGCTCGCCGACCCCGGCACGGGCCTGGCCACCGAGGCCGCGATCCCGGCAGGCATCCCCTGGCAGGAGCCGGATGGCGGCTGGGGGGACGCATCCGGCCGCACGGACCTGCACGTCACCATCGACACCACCGGCCGCACCCATGACCGCAGGGACGACTTCGCTGAGGTCTACGGAGACTGGGATTCATTGTCAGAACGAGCCGTCGCGGCTGCCGGCGGCAACGCCCACTCCCCGGCGGGGCCTGCCGCCAGCCCAGGCGAACGTTCCGCGCCGGCGGCCCCGGCCCTCGCCAGGCCCGGCGAGGTGGCCGCCGCCCTCCGCCAGGCCGAACGTGACCCCGCCGCCCTCACCGACGAGGCCGCGATCGCCCTGCTCGGCGCGGACGGCGACGACCTGGAGGCACTGGCGGCGATCGCGGACGCGCTGCGCAGGGAGGTCAACGGCGACGACGTGACGTTCGTGGTCACGCGGAACATCAACTTCACCAACGTCTGCTACACCGGCTGCCGGTTCTGCGCGTTCGCGCAGCGCCGGACCGACGCCGACGCCTACACGCTGTCGCTTGACCAGATCGGCGACCGGGCCGCGGAGGCCTGGGCGGCGGGCGCGACCGAGGTCTGCATGCAGGGCGGCATCCACCCGGACCTGCCGGGCACCGCGTACTTCGACATCGCCGCCGAAGTCAAGCGCCGCTGCCCCGGCATGCACGTGCACGCGTTCTCGCCGATGGAGGTGATGAACGGGGTCTCCCGCACCGGGCTGCCGCT
>NZ_JASIAL010000275.1:0-19117 GCF_030042015.1 Trebonia sp.
GCGGCGTCGTCCTCGGCAACACGTGGTTCTGGCCGGCCGACCTGCGGATGACGGTGTTCAGCAGGGTGGCGTCCACGTCGTGGATGCAGCGGCAGATCCTGGACAAGAACTGGTTCGTCGAGCGGGTCGTGCCGCTGGGGATGGCGCACCGCCTGACGCCCGCTGAGATGGACCACTACCGCAGGGCACAGCCGTCAGCACAGGCCCGCAAGGGCGTCGCCGAGCTGCCCAGGCAGCTGCTGGCCGCGCGCCCGCTGCTGCGGCGCCTGGCCGGTGATGTGCCGGCCGCGCTCGGGGCCAAGCCGGCGCTGCTCGTGTGGGGGATGCGGGACCTCGCCTTCCGGCCCGCTCACCTGCTGCCCCGGATGCAGGCCGCCTTCGCCGACAGCGTCACCGTGGAGCTGCCGCGCGCCAGGCACTTCATCTTCGAAGACGCCCCCGAGGAGATCGCGCAGGCGGTCACCAAGCGCTTTGGCTGAGTGCGCGGGTCAGTGCGGGCGGGCGCGGGTCAGTGCGGGCCGGCGCTGGCTGGGCGGTCCTGGCCTGCCGGGTGGGCCTGGCGGGAACGCCGGCTGGCGGCCGACCGGGAATGGCGCTTGGCGGCCGACACCAGCTCGGCCACGCTGTGCTCGATGCCCTGGGCAAGCACGTCGAGGTCAGGGTTGGCGGCAAAGTCGCCGGTGACGCCGAACGTGACGTCGTCGCAGTACGTGAAGATCGAGATGCCGGTACGCACCGTCGTGGCGATGGGCACGTAGGGGATGATCTCCACCAGGCGGCGGCCCATCCCGTACAGCGGCTGGCGGGGACCCGGCACGTTCGTGGTGACCGTCACGATCTCCCGCTGGGCCGCGAGCGCGATCCTGACCCACCAGGACGCGAGCAGGTACGGGCTGTAGCTGCCCAGGCCGGCCAGCGTCTCGCCGACCATCGCTTCCCTGCTGGCCTTCAGTGACTGCAGCTCGGCGCGGACGGCCGCGAGCCGTTCCACCGGGTCGGCGATGTGGACAGGGAGATCGGCGACGACCGCCGACACCCGGTTGCCGTAGCTGTCCTCGTCGTCGGGCGCTCGCACCGAGACGGGAACCAGCGACGGCACCTCGTGCGATTCGGGCAGTTCGCCCCTGGCGAGCAGGAGCTCGCGGAAGCCGCCGCTGATCGCGGCCAGGACGACGTCGTTCATCGTGCCGCCGAGCTCCCGCTTGACCGTCCTGATGTCAGCCAGGGACGCCCGGGCCCAGGTGTAGCGCCGTTCCCTGCCGATCTGCCCGCTCAGCGAGGACCTGGACGCCGGCCACAGCGACGGCGTCAGTTTCGCGACGGCCCGGGCCGTGCCAGCTGCCTGCCGGAGCGCCCGGCCGGGGTTGGCCGCGGCCCGGCTCAGCGCTAGCGCCTGCCGCGCCGGGAGCGCGGCCATGTCGAGGGCAGCCCGGGCGGCGAGCAGGGCCGCCGACGGTTCGGCGGTCACGGTCCTGTCGTCGAAGGCGGCGGACGGCGAAGGCTCGGGCGCGAAGTCGAAGATCACCCGGTACAGGTCAGCGCCCGCGACCCCGTCGACCATGCTGTGGTGCACCTTGGAGATCAGCGCCCAGCGATCCGGCGCCAGTCCTTCGACCACCCAGTACTCCCACAGCGGGTGATCGCGGTCGAGCCGCTGCGACATCACCCGTGCCATCAGCTCGGCGAGCTGCTGGTCCCCGCCGGGCTCAGGCAGGGCCGTGCGCCGGACGTGATAGCCGAGATCGAAGTTCGGGTCGTCCACCCAGACGGGCCGCCCGAGGCGGAACGGCACCGTGCGCAGTTTCCTGCGGTAAACCGGCACCTGCGGCAGCCGCCCGGCAAGGTAGGCAAGGAACTCCTCGCGGGACGGCACCGGACCCTCGAGCACCGCGATCGACGCGATCGCCATCGAGGTGTGCCGGTCCTCGTCCTCCGCGTCGATGAACGCGGCGTCCAGTGGCTTCAGCCTGTCCATGACGCCCCCCTTTACTTCTCCAGCCGAGCTGGCGGTCAAGCATTCGGTCAAGCATCGACTGCCCCACTGACACGATAGGTTCCCTGGTTGCTCAGCCGTTGGGGTCCGTGGTCCCGCGTGCCGGGACTATCGGCCGCTGCGCGGCGGCTTGCGACAGCTTGCGGCGGCCTGCGGGGCTTACGGGGCTTGCGGTGGCTTGCGGGCTTGCGGTGGCTTGCCGCGGCCGCGCGCGACTAGGGCCGGTTGCGGCCGAGCCGTTCGTGGGCGCCGACCCAGTCCCCGGCGACGACCGCCGCGCCCAGCGAAAGCTCCCCGCACAATGCGGTGGCGGCGACGATCTCGGCGAACTTGCGCACTTTGCCGCTGCCGTAGCAGCCGAGGAGCTCCAGGCACTCGCGCTGGGTGGGCAGCCCGGTGCCGCCGCCGTACGTGGCGACGATCAGGGCAGGGATCGTGATCGAGTAGTAGTACGCGCCGCCGGGGAGCACTTCGGCGTACACGAGCCCGGCCGACGACTCGGCCAGGTTCGCGACGTCCTGGCCGGTCGCGACGAACATCGCGGCGATCCCGTTGGCGGAGTGATTGCCGTTGTTGTTCACGCCGGACAGCAGGCCGCCCAGATTCGAGAGCTGGCGGGCCAGGAACATCTGCTCCGGGGTGGTGCGCATGACCTCGCGGGCCAGTTCCGCCGGGATCGTCGCCTCCGCGGTGACCCGCTTGCCGCGGGTGTGCAGGATGTTGACCTGCGAGCTCTTCTTGTCCGTGGCCAGGTTGGACTCCAGGCAGAACCGGCGCACGCCGCGGTAGTGCGCCAGGATCCAGTCGCACGCCCGCGACGTCGCCTTGCCCGTCAGGTTCTGTCCCGCGGCGTCCCCTGTCGTGTAGTTGAACCGCAGGAAGATGAACCTGCTGGCCGAGAATTGCTCGATGTCGTGCAGGCGGCCGGCGCGGGTGGTCGCGTCCGCTTGCTGCCTGATGTCATCGAAGCTGGCCGTTACCCACTGCCCGAACGCCCTGGCCTCCCTGGCGCTGTCGAAGCCGAACGCCGGCGCCCGCTGCATCCGGTCGTCCATCACGGTGGTCTGCACGCCGCCCGCCGCGTGCAGCAGCTTCATGCCCCGGTTGTAGCTGGCGACCAGCGTCCCTTCCGTCGTTGCCAGCGGCACGTAGAACTCTCCCCGCGCGTGCTCGCCGTCCACAAGCAGCGGCCCGGCGATCCCGACCGGCACCTGGACGGCGCCGACGAAGTTCTCCACGTTCCCGGCGACCGCGGCGGGGTCGAGGCAGTGCCTGCCGATGTGCTCAGGACGGGCACCGGTGGCCTCGCCGATGAACTCCAGCCGTTTTGCCGCGGCGGCCCGGCTGTAGTCGTCCTCAAGGCGCGGGATCGGGCGGCGGGTGCGCGCCATCATCGTCACATCCCCTCCGCCCGCATCGTCTGCGTGCGGCACGCGGCCCGTCAGGGGCTTAGCGCCCGCAAGGGTCAGGACCGTCGACCCCTCTGCACCGTGCTGCTCAGTACTCACTATGAAAACAGGCGTGCCGTTTGCACCAGGGCTGCAACGGGGCGGCCCGGGCGGCATGCGCAGGGGGTTAGCATGCGCAAGGCTGCAATCTCAAGCGGGGTGCTCGGGCTGATCCTGCTCGTCGCCGCCGGACTGCTGGCGTGGTGGATCACCCCGTCGTTCGTCGCGCGCCTTCCTGGCGGCTACAACAAGACGCGGACCTACGACGCGACGATCGCCATCATGGTCAACCCGGCGGCGCTCACGACCGGCAACCTGGCCACCGCCATCAAGACGGGCGTGCCCGCCACGCTCACCGAGACCGTCAAGGTGCAGCAGACGTCGGGCAACACCGCCCTCGTGCAGGACACGAGGAACATCACGACGTCCGGCGGCACGCTTGTGCACACCGTGACGTACTACGCGGTCAACAGGCAGACCCTGGAAGCGGTCAGCGGTTACCCAAGCGGCTGGCACGTGACTGCCGCCAAGGGCCTGACCGTGAGCTGGCCGCTCGGCGCCAGGCAGCAGGACTACACCGGGTGGGTGTACCAGACCGAGACCACCACGACGCTGAAGTACGTCACGCAGGCACGCCAAGGCGGCATCAGCACCTACGTGTACCGGTCGGCGGTCCCGCCGACGCCGGTCAGGAACCCGCAGCTGCTTGCCACCCTGCCGAAGTCGCTGCCCAGGTCCCTGCTGCCGCGGCTGCGCGCGGCCGGGGTCCTCCCGGCGGCGGACCTGGCCGCGATGGCCAAGGCGTTCCCCGGCACGACGCCGATCCCGCTCGGCTACACCTATCAGGCGGCCGACACCTACTACGTGGCGCCCGCCACCGGGCTGGTCGTCAACGTCGCCAACGACGAGACAGTGACCGGCGGCATAGCCCTGCCAGACGGCACGATCATCCCGGTGTTCCCTGTCCTGGCGTACACCTACCACGCCAGCCCGGCCAGCCTGTCGGCGGCGGTGAACGACGCGAACAGCGGCAGCGCCGCGATCACCACCTGGGGAGTGACCGTGCCGATCGCGGCCGCCGCGGTCGGCTTCGTCCTCGTCGTCCTCGCCGTCTTCCTGTGGGTGCGGGGCAGCAGCAGGGGCCACCCGACCGGGACGGCGCACCGTGAGCGCCACCCCTCCCCCGCGGGCGGCGCCGGCTGACCGTCACCCGCCGGGCGGCTCGGTGCGGCCCCGCTGGCCGAGCACCTGGGCCACGTGCTCGCCCAGGGCCTCCTGGACGTGCTCGGACATGGCCTGGGCGAGCATGGCGTCCACCACGATCTGGGCCAGCGGCCGCAGCCGCCTGACGATGGCCGCCGCCGCGGCGATGTCCTCGCCGTGCCGCGCGCGGTCCTCCAGGTGGGCGGCGACCACGTGGGCCGCCACCGTGGCGGCCATGTCGCGCGCGACCGCGTCCACGTGCACGCGGAGCCGTTCGGCCAGGTCGAGCACGGCGGGCAGCGTCATGCCTGCCGCCACCATCTCGGCGCCCGCGCTCAGCAGCCTGGGGCTGGGCACCCGGTAGCGCCCGCCGTCCGGCTCCAGGATGCCGAGAGCCACGGCCCTGGCCCGGTTCTGCGCGGTGTCCTGCGCGCCGAAAGCCTCGCGCAGCTGCGCGGCGGTTACGTGGCCGGCGATCTCGTCGGACCACGGGTGCCCGACGGCCGACTCGAGGTCGAGGATCTCGGCGAGGTCGCCGCCGCGTTCCCAGACGGCCAGCATCTCGCCGATGTTGGCGAACGTGTAGCCGCGCCGGAGCAGCTGGCCGATGAGCCGCAGCCGGGCCAGGTGCGCGTCCGTGTAGATGCCTACGCGCCCGTCCCTGCGGGGCGGGGCAAGCAGCCCGCGATCCTGGTAGACGCGGACATTGCGCACGGTCGTGGCCGCCAGCCGTGCCAGCTCGTCGATGCGGTACTCGCCCATGGTCTCCCGACGGAAAGTCGCCCGAACCTTGTCCGATTGCATTGAGACAATGCTCATTGTAACATTGATCGTGGCCAGTGTGGCTACTGATCAACACGGCCGGAGGGTGAGCGTTGTGCGTCGTGAGACCCTGCACAGCCTGGCCGCGCGCTCGGCGTTTGCCGGGCGGACGGCGATCGTCACGGGCGGGGCGGGCGCGTTCGGCTCGGCAACGCTGCGCGTGCTGCGTTGTCTCGGCGCCGACGCGATCGGCATCGACCGCGTGCCAGGCGCCGGGGTAGTTGCCTGCGATATCGGAAACGATGAGCAGGTCAGCGTGGCGGTCGCCGAGGCCATCGGGCGGCTGGGCCGGCTGGACACGCTCATCCACTACGCCGGAGTCGGACCAGCGGTGGACGTCGGGCAGCCGGCGGGCGCGGACGTCAGGGAAGCCCTTGAGGTCAACCTGCTCGGCACGTGGCGGGTGACCGCCGCCGCCCTGCCTGCGCTGCTTGACGCCCGCGGCCGGGTGATCGTCACCGCCTCGCTGCTGGCCGGCGTGACGATGCCGTTCAGCGCCGCCTACACGGTCTCCAAGCGGGCCCTGACCGCGTACGCCGACGTGCTGCGCATGGAGTACGGCACGCACCTGCGGGTGACCACGGTCTACCCCGGGTACGTCAGCACGGCGATCCACGATCGCTCGCGCGCGGCGGGAGTGGCACTGGACGGCCTCGTGCCTGCGGAGAGCGTCCGCGACACCGTGCGCACCGTCGTGCGGGCCGCCGCGGCGCGCAAGGCCCCGCGCGACGTCGCGTCGACTCCCGCTGGCACGGCGGCGTTGCGGCTGGCCAGGCACGCGCCAGGCCTCCTCGACCGCGCGGTGGCGGCGCGCCTGCGCCAGCTGGTCGCCGCGCGGGCGTTCGACGACGCCGGGCTGGCCGCCGGCCTGCGCGAACGGCACGGCGCCTTCCAGGCTGGCGCGGGAGCCGCGGATGCCTGACGTCACGGTCGCGATCATCGGGTCCGGGTTCGCCGGCATCGGCATGGCCGCACGGCTCAACCGCGCCGGATTCACCGATGTGGTGCTGCTCGAACGGGCCGCCGACCTCGGCGGGACCTGGCGGGACAACTCCTACCCCGGCGCCGCCTGCGATGTCCCGTCGCACCTGTACTCGTTCTCGTTCGCGCCCAACCCCGGCTGGACCCGCAGCTTCTCCCCCCAGCCAGAGATCCTGGCCTACCTGCGCCACGTGGCCGACGGCGAGGGGATCACGGCAAAGATCCGGTTCGGCGCGGAGGTCACCGCCGCCCGCTGGGAGGCGGCACCCCGGCACTGGCGCGTCGAGACCACCGCGGGCACGCTGACGGCGCGGTTCCTGATCTCCGCCGCTGGGCCGCTCAGCGACCCGATGATCCCCGGCATCCCGGGGCTGGACACCTTCGCCGGCACCGTGTTCCACTCCGCCACCTGGGACCACGGCTACGACCTGACCGGAAGGAACGTGGCGGTCATCGGCACGGGCGCCTCGGCGATCCAGTTCGTCCCGCAGATACAGCCGGTGGTGAGCCAGCTGACCGTCTTCCAGCGCACTCCCCCGTGGATCATCCCGCGCCACGACCGGCGGCTCTCCCGGCCAGAGCACTGGCTGTTCCGGCACGCGCCGGTGACGCAGCAGATCGCCCGCGCCGGCATCTACTGGGGGCGGGAAGCCTACGCGCTCGGCTTCGTCGAGAATCCGGAGATCATGCGGAAGGCGGCGGCCCTCGCCCTGCGCCACCTGCGACGCCAGGTCACCGATCCGGAACTGCGAGCCCGGCTCACCCCGTCCTACCGCATGGGCTGCAAGCGGATCCTCATCTCCAACGACTACTATCCCGCCCTCACCCAGCCGAACGTCTCCCTCGTCACCGACGCCATCAGGGAAATTCGCGAGAAATCGGTGCTGACCAGCGACGGCACCACCCACGACGCCGACGTGATCATCTTCGGCACCGGTTTCCACGTGACCGACTTCCCGGCCGCGCAGCGGATCTTCGGCGCCGATGGCGTGAGCCTGGCGCGCCGCTGGTCCGCCGAACCAGGACAGACCGCGTTCCGCGGGACGACGACGGCGGGCTTCCCGAACCTGTTGGTGCTGACCGGCCCGAACACCGGGCTCGGGCACACCTCGCAGGTCTTCATGATCGAGGCGCAGATCAGGTACGTGATCGGCGCGCTAGCCCACGCCCGCCGCCACGGGATCGACCGCATCGAGGTGCGGCCTGCCGCGCAGGCCGCCTATGACCGGGCGGTGCAGCGGAAGATGCGCCGCACCGTCTGGGTCACCGGTGGCTGCGCGAGCTGGTACCTGGACGCCAGGGGCCGCAACGTCGCCCTCTGGCCGGACTTCACCTGGAAGTACGCCTGGCAGACCCGGCGGTTCGACCCGTCCAGCTACGACCTGGCCGCGTCGTCCCTGCCGGCCGCCGCGGCGCCTGCCCGCTGAGGAGTTCCGCCGGGGCGCCGCAGCGTATCCCGCAGGGTCTCCAGCGCGGTGAAACGGGGAACCCAGCCGAGTTCCCTTTTCGCACGGGTGGTGTCCATGATCGGCGGATTGCTGGCCGCCTCCACCCACTGCGCGGCCGGCGGCAGGAAAGGCAGGACAGCGACGGCCCGTGCCGCGGCCCGCGCGCCGGCCCGCACCAGGCGGGGCGGCACGGGCAGCGGGCGCAAGCCAAGCTCGCGCGCGAGGATGCCGCCGGTGACGACGCCGTCCGCGGCGATGTTGTAGGCACCGGGCGGCCCGGCGGCGGCGACGCACTGCAGCAGCGCCTGCCCCACGTCCTGTTCGTGCACGAGCTGCACGGGCAGTTCCGGTGCCGGCACAGGGAGCGGAATCCGCCCGGGCCGCGTGGACCACCGGGCCAGCGCACGAGCCGCCGCCCCGAGCGGGCCGCGCGGCAGGCTCTTCCCGCCGACGGCGTGCGGCCCGAGCACGATCGACGGGCGCAGGACGTACAGGGCGGGCGCACCAGGCGCCGCGGCCCGGGCCTGCAGCAGGCGTTCGAGCGCGGCCTTCTCCCTGGCGTAGAACAACCGGGCGGCGGGGCGTACCGGCCAGTCCTCGGTCATGCCGACGGGATTGTCCCTGTGAAAGCCGTAGGCGGCCACCGAGGAGGCGTAGACGAAGCGGCTGACGCCGGCCGCCGCCGCGGCGTCGAAGGCGTTAAGCGTGCCGTCGATGTTGACCGACCTGATCGTCTGCCCGGAGGCGGCGCCGGTCACCTGGAACGCGAGGTGCACCACGACGTCGGCGCGGCCGAACGCATCGCGCAGCACCCGCGGGTCGCGGACGTCGCCGCGCCGGTACTCCGCCTTGGTCCAGCCGCACGCGCCGGGGTCGAACGGGCGCCGTGCGACCCCTGTCACGTGCGCTACCCGGTCATCGGCCTGCAGCAGGGGCATGAGGCCGAACCCGAGGGTGCCGGTCGGGCCGGTCACGGCGACCCGCAGCGCCGTCGGCGGCTGTGGTGTCACCAGCTATCACGACCGGCGGGTCAGGCTGCCTGGCCGGGCTGTACCGGTTCCCGCGGTTCGCAGTCGGCCCAGACCCGGTCGAGGAAGCTGGCGATCTCGGCGGTCAGCCGGGCCGGGCGCACCCACAGCTCAGCGAACGTGCGGGTGCGGATGAGCCTGGCGTTCGGAAGCTGGCTCGCGAGACGCTTGGCGTCGGCGAACGAGTGGACGAGGTCGATCCCGTGCCCGAGGACAAGCGCGGGCACGGTGATGGCCTGGCGCTGTTCGACCGTCGGGGCGAGCGGTCCCACGATGATGCCGTGCAGGATGGCGGCGATCTCAGCCGGATCCGATCCGACGGCGCCGAGCAGCGAGTCGAGCGGGCCGATACCCGACGAAGGCAACCGGGAGACGACGCGGGAGACCAGCCGCAGGATGGCCCGCGCGTAGTGCACCTCGAGCAGGAGGGGCACGAACGTGAGCGCCGCCGCCGGGGCGGCGGACTCGAGCACCGGCATCTCCAGGACCAGCCCGCGGACGATCTGCGGCGCCCGCACCGCGGCGAGCAGGCTCACGTTGGTGCCAAGCGAAACCCCGCCAAGCACCACCTGGTCGACGCCGAGCTCGTCGAGCAGGCACAGCACCTGGTCGGCGTAAAGGTCCATGCGGTGGGCGCCGGCCTGCCGGGGCTTCTCGCTGCGGCCGTGGCCAAGCAGGTCGAGCAGCACCACGCGGTTGCCCCTGGCGGCAAGTGCCCTGGCCAGGCTACGGCTGAGGTTGGCGTCGAGCAGGATGCCGTGCAGCCACACGAGCACCCGCTCTCCCGAGCCGTAGACCTCGTAGCTCAGCCGGTGCTCGCCGTAGGTGAGCGTGTGCCGGGTGCCCTCCGCGCTGGGCCGCCGGCCACAGCGCGCGATCCCCGCGATGCCGGAAGACCCTGCGCTGATGACGTTCGTCCCTACTCACCACTTCCGTAACATGGCAATTTTCTAGTAACAAGCATAGCGCCGCAAAAGAAACGGCAGGGGGCCCAGAGCACACGGGGGGACTGGATGAGCGAGGTACAGAAGGCCCAGCCGGAGCACTGGCTCACACTCCAGTCCGCTGGTTCAGGCAGTCCGTGGGGATGCCGGATCGAAAGCGTGGGCGTCAAGCTTCCCGCCCAGCGGCTGACGACGAAAGACCTGATGAGCAAGACCAGCCATCGCACCCGTATCCAGCTGGAGCGATTGACCGGTATTCACGAACGCCACGTTGTCGGGCCTGGCGAAACCTCATTCACCCTGGCGACCGGGGCGGCCCGTGACTGCCTGTCCCATTCGCGGCATCAGGCGTCAGACATCGAGATGCTGATCAGCACCAGCATCAGCCGCTCTAAGGGCCGGTCCTCGCAGTCGTTCGAGCCTCCGCTGAGCCTGTACCTCAAGCAGGCGATCGGCGCCGCGCAGGCGACGAGCTTCGACCTCTCGAACGCGTGCGCCGGCATGCTGACCGGGGTGTTCATCCTGCAGAATCTCATCTCGCACGGCGAGATCAGCTGCGGCATGGTGGTCTCCGGCGAGTACATCTCCCATCTGAGCTGGAACGCGGCACGGCAGATCCGCTCCCTGTTCAGCAAGCAGCTCGCGTCGCTGACGCTCGGCGACGCCGGCGCCGCGGTGCTGCTCGAGCGGGCGCCCCGCGGTTCTGGCATCGACGTCATCGGCTTCACCACCCTCGCCGAGCACAGCCGGCTGTGCCTCGCCTTCCCCAGTTCCGTGGGTCCGGGGGCGCAGATGTACACCAAGGCCCGGACGCTGCAGCGGGTAGCGATCGAGGACACGGCGCCGCTGGTCGCCGAGACGATCAGGGAAGCGGGGATCGACCTGGCCGACATCGACTACATGATTCCCCATCAGACCTCGGCCCGGGCCATCCGCGCGGGCACCGACGCATTCGTGCAGCGGCTCGGCGCCAGGCCGAAGCACGTGGTCATCAACATCGAGGAATACGGCAACACGTCGTCGACGACGCTGTTCGTGGCGCTGTACAAGTGCCTGCAAGAGCAGAAGATCCGCAAGCACGACCGCGTGATGCTGCTCGCGCTCGCCTCGGGCATCGAGATCGGCATCGCCATCTTCACCATCGACAACCTGGCGGATAGCTATGGGCACGCACATTGAAGCCGCCTGCGCGCGTGTCGGCAACGGAGGACGCAAGGCGACCGCGCGCCGCCTCGCCGACGACGCCGCCCGCGCCTGCCTCACGCTGGCCGGATGCCGGCCCGCCGACGTCGACATGCTGATCAACGTGGGCGTTTACCGGGAAGACAGCATGGGCGAGCCCGCGCTCGCCGCCCTCATACAGGAGGACATCGGGGCTAACCGGGGTCAGCCGCCCGATGGCGGTGGACGCGGCCGCTCCGGTACGTTCTCGTTCGACCTCCTCAACGGAGCCTGCGGCGTGATCACCGCCATCCAGGTCGAGTCGGGCTTGCTTCGCGCCGGCGCCATCCGGCTCGGCACCGTCGTGTCCAGCGACGTGCCGCCGGACCTCGCCGGCCCCGGGGCCCCATTCCTGCGGCCGGCCGGCGGCGCGATCCTGCTCCGGTGGGACGACAGCCCCGCCGGGTTCACCGACTTTTGCACGCTGACGTTTCCCGAGTACGAGGACCTGTTCACCAGCGGGCTGGAATGGCGGGAACGGCGCGGAATCCGCGGGCCACGGGAGGGCACCGGACATAACCGGATGGTCGTCATCGTCAAACCCGGGTACCTGGCCCGCCTCGTCGACTGCGCCGAGGAGGCGACCCGCCGCTTCCTGCGCCGTCTGGGCCTGGGCGTCGAGGACATCGACCTGCTCGTCCCCGCGCCTTCGGTCCCTGACTTCGTTGACCCGCTGCGGGCAAGGCTCGCCGTCCCGGGCGACCGGGTCGCCTACACGCCGGAAGACCTCGAAGGCAGCCACACCACCGGCCCCATCGCCGCCCTGCAGGCGGCCATCAAGTCGGGCCGCCTCGGCGAGGCCCGCAACACGCTGCTGCTGGCGGCCGGGGCAGGCATCACTGTCGCCCTTGCCCTGTACCGCCAGGAACCTGAGCGCAGGGTTACCGACCTCAGTCGTTGACCAGGACGGCCGCCCCGTCGAAAACGCCGGCCTTGAGGTCCTGCAGCGCCTGCTGTGCCTGTGACATGGGGTACACGTGGGTGGTGGCCCGTACGTGGTACCTGACGGCAAGCGCCAGGAACTCCCGGCCGTTGTCCCGCGTGTTGGATGTGACGCTGCGCAGCTCCTTTTCGTAGAACAGCTCGCGCTCGTAGTTCAGCGGCGGCGTGTCGGTCAGGTGGATCCCGGCGACCGCGAGGACCCCGCCACGGTCCAGCGCCCGCATCGCGACCGGCACGAGGTCCCCGACCGGCGCGAACAGGATCGCGCTGTCCAGCGGTTCGGGCGGGGAGTCGTAGGCGCCCCCGGCCGACGCGGCGCCAAGCTCGAGCGCGAGCCGCTGGGAGGCCTCGCCGCGGGTCAGCGCGTGGACGGTCGCGCCCTGCGCCAGCGCCACCTGGGCGACCAGGTGCGCGCTGTCACCGAATCCGTACAGTCCGAGCCTGCCGTGCTCGGGCAGCGACGCGCGCAGCAGCGCCCGGTAGCCGATGATCCCGGCGCACAGCAAAGGCGCCAGCTCCACATCGGCGACGTCGGCGGGCAGCCGGTAGGCGAACGGCGCCGGCACGGTCGTGTACCGCGCGTAGCCGCCGTCGGCGTCCCAGCCGGTGTAGCGCGAGTCAGGGCACAGATTCTCGCTGCCGCGGCGGCAGTAGGCGCAGGTCCCGTCGGTGTGCCGCAGCCACGCCACCCCGACCCGCTCCCCCAGCGCGTAGTCCGTCACGCCGTCACCCAGTGCCGCCACCAGGCCCACGACCATGTGACCGGGCGTGACGTGCGGACGGTGCACCGGCAGGTCACCCTCGCTGACATGCAGGTCGGTGCGGCAGACGCCGCACGCCAGGACCTGGACAAGCAGCTCGCCGGGAGCCGCCGCCGGCACCGGCTTCTCCACGTACCTGAGCGGGCCTGTCTCGATCGGACCCGGCTGGCTCACCTCCCACGCCCGCATCGTCTCCGGGCTGCCAGCAGTCATTCCCCTACCCCTCCCGCAGCGAAGGCCTAGGCCAGCCAGTATGCGCCATGCTGGCTGGCAGGCGAATCACCGGATCGGGACTAAAATGCGGCCACGCTCCAGTCTTGGTCAGCCAGAGATGACAGTGATGCGCTGGCGGGACGGCGTGGTGCCAGCGCCACACCCCGGACCCTGGTCGTGCCGATTATTGCGAAGACTCTTTCATCAACAGCCCGGTTACGTCCCGTGCGGTGAGACCAGCGCATCGTCTACATCGAAAGCGCCGCCGCCTCCGGGCTGGACGCGACGGCCGCGCTGCTCAGCGCCATCGGCTCGGAGACATGACGGAAGGAGGTGCGGGATGACGACCCCCGGCCCGTCCCGCGCCCGCTGGCGGCGCTCCACCTGCAGCGGCACCAACGGCAACTGCGTGGAAACGGCCGCCAGCACGGCAGTCACCGTCCGCGACAGCAAAGACCCCGACGGCACCCACCTGGCCTTCACCCCAGCCGCCTGGCAGGCATTCACCGCCACGGTCAAAGCAGGCACCCGCCGGGCCTGACGCATTCCAAGGTCAGCGCGCCCCGTCACGCGCAGGGGGGCTTCCCCCTGCGGTGCCAGCCGGAACTCGTCGAGGCCTGGGTGCAGGCGACCCGCGAGTCCGGGAGTAGATGAGCCCTATTCACAGGAATGGCCGCCCGGCTATCTCCGGACCGCCTTCCCTGTCTCTGGTAAGGAAATAGGAGCCGATCGTGGCGTACGCCGTGTCCACGTAGTTGGTGTGGTTGGCCGCCGTGTTGATGTCGCGGAACGCCTGCTCGATCCGGCGCCCCCGGTACACGGCGCTCGATCCGGCCATTTCGAAGATGAGGCCGACTGCCTCCTTCGCCGCCCTGACGGTGAAAAGGTTCGCCTCGCGCAGGCGGACCCGCAGTTCGAGCGCCAGTTCTGAGTGCGCCTTGGCGTCCTCGTAGGCGGCGCGCACGGTCTCGTAGAGAAGTGCCCGCGCGGCGCGGGTCACGGCGTCGGCGCGGGCGAACGCGATCTGGTGCGCCTGCATGTGCCCCATCGCCGCGTGCCGCATCGACCCCGCGATCGGCTTGGTGTTGACGGCCTCGACGAACGACTCCGCGGCAGCGGACGCGACGCCGAGCGCGTGCGCCGCGTGACCCACTTCCGGCATCTCCTTGATCCGGAACAGCGCCCGGTCGTAGATCGAGGCGCCGAAGAGCTCCGCGTTGACCTGATCGTCCGGGACGAAAAGGTCGGCTATCTCGATGTCGCCGCTTCCCGTGCCACGCAGGCCGAGACCATCCCAGGTGTCGATGACGCGGGCCTGGTCGGCCGGCCATATCGCGAGCAGGCGCCGCGGCTGACCGTTGGCGTCCACGATGGGTGACCCGCCAGAGTCGCAAACCGCCGACATCCCGCCCAGCCAGGTCGCGAATGGAGAACCGCTGGCGAACGGCCACCGGCCGCTGATGCGGTAGCCGCCCTCGACCCTGACCGCCTGCCCGGCCAGCCGTCCCAGGTTCATCGCGAGGATCAGCCGCCCGCCCGTGCGTTCCCTGAAACGCTCGAACCGCTCGGGGTCGAGGAACGTCAGCCCCACGCCCGAGTTGATGAACGCCAGCCAGCCGACCGACGCGTTGACCCGCGCCAGTTCCTCGATCAGCTGCAGCCACTCGAGCGGCTCGACTTCCAGGCCGCCGACCTCGCGCGGGAGCATCGCCCTGAAGACGCCGGCGTCGTGGAGCGCCTCGACGAGCGGCGCCGGCATCCGCCCTTCCTCCAGAGCCTCCGCGTGCTCGCGGATCAGCGGCTCGAGGGAGTGCGCGATCTCGATGAGCGGGACACCTTCGCCGTGAGTGACTTCGATCGCATCGGGGTCGGAGATGGCCATCAGGATCGATCCTCCGTCGCATCTGCACCGCATCGACGGGTGGACCCGCCACGACGGGAAGCTAACACAGATTCGCGGGCACGCCAGAAGGGACCACTCCAACTCTGCACATGCCCACCCTGATCGGCGGTTGACCATCGAAACGACTCTGGACCTATGATGACGGACAGTGTCCGCCGCTCACATTCGCGTTTCATGACAGTGTGAGCTTGTCTAAGCCATGACGAGGCGCTGAAGGTGGTGAAGTGATGAGCGACCAGATCCATATGGTCATGAGACTGTCCGGCGACGGTAGCGTCTACGCCACGTCACCACAGGCCCCGGGGCTGATTTACGGACGGCAGTCGCTGCAGGAGTGGCGTTCGGGCCTAGAGGACGTACTCTCGTTTTACTTCGAGCGACCGGGCCCTTTTGATGTCATCGAGCATCACGAACGCCATTACGACGTCGATGGTCGTGAACTGGTCACTCGTCTAGCGATGGATGAGCATCGCGACCAGCGCCAGGTGGTGTATGAGCGCATCGGCCAGGTCCTGCGGGTACCCGGCCAGGCGGAGTCACTGGTCTCGGCCGTGACGAACACGGTCGGGGAAGCTGTCTATGTATGCGCCGTGCCGTCCGACACGCTGGCCTGGCTGGCCGCTCAGCTTGACGGTCCCGGTGACGCGGTTATCGTGGCGCTGACCATCGCAGACCAGTTCCTGAAGATCCCGGTTGTGACACCGCCACACGCGATTCCCCTTGAAGTGGCCTAGGACGCAGGACTCCGGGGCGGCCTGCCCGGACGGACACGCCCGAAATCCCGCCGACCTCCCGAGAACGGGCCGGGACGCACTGTGCGGGCGACCAGGCGGCTAGGGTATGAAGCTATGGCGGATGACGAAGCCGACGACGCCCGGCGGGTGATCGAGCTCTTGAGCGAGGCGGAATGCCTGGAACTGCTCGGCGCCGGCGGACTTGGCCGCCTGGTCTACAACGGCCGGTACGGGCCCACCGCGCTGCCGATCGTGTACAAGATCGACGAAGGGTCGATCGTCTTGGGCACGTGGGACCCCGTCCTCTTCGACGAGGACCTGCGTACCGGTATCTCGGAGGCCGAGTACCAGGTCGCGGTGGAGGCGGACCAGATCGATGTGGAAGCGCGCGAGGGGTGGATCGTGCTGGCCCAAGGGGCGGCGCATCACCTGGACACCGAAGCCGAGCGCGCGCCGTTCACCGACGCCGGGCTCGAGCCGTGGATCGAGGGGGTCAGCGCGCACTACATCCGCGTGAATCCCACCCGCATCTGGGGCAACCGCACCCGCAAGGCGTGATGCCCGGCCGGCACGGCAGCCGCCAATTGCGTCAAGTGACTCAAGCCGTCGCGCACCGCTCCTCGTTAGCCTTTGGCGGTGGGGACCCCAACGCCAAAAGGCTTGGCGTTGGGGGTCCCAGCAGCAATCGGGCGGGGTCGTTGGGGGCCCCAGCACCATTCGGGCGGGGTCCGTGGCGGCCGCCGCCGGGGTGAGCCCTTGGACCGCGGGCCGCACAGGGGGAAGCCATGATGAACGTGGACCTTAGCGGGCAGACCGCCGTCGTGACCGGCGCGAGCCGGGGCATCGGCCTGGCTGTGACCCGCGCCCTGGCCGCCAGCGGCGCCCACGTGATCGCCGGGGCGCTGCACTCCTCGGCCGAACTCGGCAAGCTCGCCGCGGAAGGCGCGGTCACGGCCAGCGAACTCGACCTCGCCGCGCCCGGCGGGCCGGCCGGCCTGGTCGCGCTGGCCGGGACGCGGATCGACATCCTGGTCAACAACGTCGGCGGCGCCCCGCCCAGGACCTCGGGGTTCCTCGCCATCACCGACGAGGAGTGGCTCGCGACCCTCAACCTCAACCTGATGACCGCGGTCCGCGCCACCCGCGCCGCGCTGCCCGCGATGCTTGCCGCCGGCCGGGGCGCCATCGTGAACGTCTGCTCGGTGAACTCCGCGCTCCCCGACCCCGCCGTCATGGACTACAGCGCGGCGAAGGCCGCCCTGGCCAGCTTCTCCAAGGCGCTGTCGAAGGAGGTCGGCCCGCACGGGATCCGGGTCAACACGGTGAGTCCCGGCCCGGTCGCCACCGACCTGTGGCTGGGGGCGGGCGGGGTCGCGGCCACGGTCGGGCGGGCGACAGGCGCCCGGCCCGAGGACGTCGCGAGCAGCGCCGCGAGCGCGATGGTCACCGGCCGGTTCAGCCGCCCCGAGGAGGTCGCCGACCTGGTGCTGCTGCTGGCAAGCGACGTCACCGCCAACGTCACCGGCGCCGATATCCGCATCGACGGCGGGCTCGTCCCGACCTGGTAGCGCGCCGCCTCACCCGCGCCGCTGGTCGATCAGGCGGTCGTACGCCGCCAGGAACTGCTCCGCCCAGCCGGTGTCTTCTTCCAGCCCCAGCGAGTACACGTACCCGGTGCGCAGCGCGGTCAGGACGCGCGTCGCCGCGGCCGGATCGGGATGCCCGGCCGCCTGCAGCAGGGCCTGCGTCGTCGCGTTGACCCACCGCCGCTGGTCGATGGCCATCTCGCGGACGGGGTGGTCCGGCCGCCCGTACTCGGCGGACGCGTTGACGAACGTGCAGCCGCGGTACTCGTCGACGATCCCGTCCTCGGTGAACGCGACACCCCACTCGTGCAGCGCGCCGCGCGGGTCGCCCGGGTGGCGGTCGATGATCGCCTGCACCGCCGCGCGCGCCAGCTGCTTGCGCTGTTCCAGGTAGGCCAGGACCAGGTCGTCCTTGGACGGGAAGTGCCGGTAGAAGGTCACCCGCGTCACCCGCGACTCCTCGATGAGCCGCTGCACACCGATCGCCTGGATGCCGTTCCCGTAGAACAGCCGGTCGGCCGTCGCGAGGATCCGCTCCCGCGCCGTGCTGGCCTCCTGCTGCCGCCGCCTGGCGAGCGAGTCTGCCCGCCGCCGCCGGACGGCGCCGCTGACCGGACTTGTCACTGAAGCACCTCGTTCGTCAAGAAAGATCTCGCGCTCAGCATCCCGGAAGGACTTGTGATCAGGCCGCCGATGACCCCATCATATATGTAGAAGGAACGATCGGTCTACATCGATCCTGCTATACGGACAGTTGACCGTTGCGCCCGGAGCACCCCGCTGGCGGAGGCCGCGATGACAGACGATTGCTGGCCGTCGGACCTGGTCGGCCGTGACGGCGAGATGTCCGCGATCGCCGCGATGCTGCGCGGCGCCGGCGGGTCGGGCCTGCTGCTGGCCGGTGAGGCGGGCATCGGGAAGTCGGCGCTGCTTGACGCGGCAGCCCGCGCCGCCGGCCGCGATGGCCGCACCGTGCTGCGGGCGACCGGGGCCGCGTGCGAGGCGGCCGTGCCGTTCGCCGGGCTGCACCAGCTGCTCTATCCGCTGACCGAACGCTTCGGACTGCTCGCACCGCCGCAGCGTAAGGCGCTGCTTGCCGCGTTCGGCTGTCTCGACGGGCCGACGCTGCAGGTCTTCCTGATCGCCATCGCCACCCTCGAGCTGCTCGCCGACGCCGCCGCCGGCAGCGGGCTGCTTGTCGTCGTCGACGACCTGCACTGGATCGACGACGCCACCGGGCAGGTGCTCGGGTTCGTCGCCCGCCGGATGGCGACCGAGCCGATCGCGCTGCTCGGCGCGACGCGTCCCGGGTTCGATGACCCGCTCGCGGGGGCCGAGGTGCCCGTGCGGGTGCTCCGCCCGCTGCCGCGCGCTGAGGCGGAGCGGGTGGTCCTGCTGCGGCACCCGGACCTAGATGAGCGGCACCGCGACTGGGTGGTCGACCATGCGGAAGGCAACCCGCTCGCGCTGGTCGAGCTGCCGCTGGCCGCGGGCGCCGGCGAGGCGGGCAGCGATGTCCGCGTCCCGCTGACCGCCCGCCTCGAGCGCAGTTTCGCCGAGCGCGCCGGCGCGCTGAGCGGGCCGGCGCGCTCGGCGGTTGTCGTCGCGGCGGCGGCCGACAGCGACGACTTCGCGGAGATCACCGCGGCCGTCGCGCTCGTCGTTCCCGGCTCGGGCGCCGGCGCGCTGTGTGACGCCATGGACGCCGGCGTGCTCGCGGTCTCGCAGGAGAAGGTCACGTTCGGGCACCCGCTGATGCGCTCGGCGATCTACCAGTCCGCCGACGCGGACCTGCGCCGCCGCGCCCACACCGCGTTCGCCGCGGTCATCGGCGCGCAGCCGGAGCGCCGGGCCTGGCACCTGGCGGCCGCGGCGCCCGTGCCTGACGAG
>NZ_JASIAL010000276.1:0-51054 GCF_030042015.1 Trebonia sp.
GTCGATTGGCTACACGCTGGCTGACGTGGTCAAGGCAACCACCTCTAGTGCGGCCAGGGCGCTCAGCCAGCAAGACGAACTCGGGGCTATCGCGGTCGGGCGGGACGCCGACCTGAGCATCATCGACGTTGCTGAGGGCGACTTCACGTTCACTGACACCACCGGGCAGGTGTTCCGGGGCGGATATGGACTGGTCCCTGTCTACACGCTGAAGGCGGGCGAGGAGTTCTCTCCGGGGTGGGGAACGCACCCGTGGGGCTGGCTGCCCGCATCTGTGTAGGTCTTGCCTGCCGACGATGGGCAGGCCGGGCTGCACGCCCCGTCGGCCCTGGCCGTCCGCCGGATCCTGCACGCCGCCGGGCCGGTGACCCTCGAGCCACACGCGGCACCGGCTACGTGCCCCCCGTCCGCTCCAATCACGCGGTGACCCTGCCCTCCGGCCGCCGCCTCACCGTGAAAGCAGCATCCAGCCTGGTCAAGCCCGGCATGTGGCAGCGGATGCGCACCGGATCGGCCACCAAGGGAGCCAAGGACTACCACTGGGCCATGATCGAGGTCACCCCCGACGACACCCCCGAAGGCCAGGCTGACGGGCACGCCGTCCTGCTGCTCCGGCGCCACCGCGGAAGACCACCAGCAGTCCAGGCAAGTCACCCGGCTCGACAGCGGTCAGGTCACCGCCTGGACCTCCTGGCACCGCTGGACAGCGATCAGCCTGCTCGCCTACGCCTTCCTCACCGTCGCCGCCGCCTGGCAGCGAGCCGCAGACGCCAGCACCGCCAGGCTCAAGCTGATCCCCGTCACCGTACCTGAGCCGCTCAGGCAGCTCCGCGGGACCGTCATTCCCGAGCCCCGCCGCGATAAGCCCTACCGCGATGCCTGGGCGCTGTGGCGCCGCCGCCACCAGTACGGCGCTCAGCAAGCCCATCAGCGATGGCACGCCTACGCCGACGAGACGCCACGGTAACGATGTACAACTGCCGTATACGTCCACTGTAAGCGGGACCAGAGCGGTCCGGTATCGTCGCCGCGCACCGGCCCGCGATCCTCCTTGGCCCGCGGGCTTCTCATTAGGACGGTGCTGCCGACGAAATCACCATTGCACAATCATGACATGCTTGCTAACGTCTATCTTAGTGTTAAGTACCTTTAGCGAGATAAGCGCTCCTAACTTGCTTGTTAAGCGAGCGTGAGAGTCTGCTACACATACCAGCTTTATGCTGAAAGCTGCGCCTAATTAGTGCTCAGTCTCATCATGAAGAGGTCGCTGATATGTCTGGTACTGAATTGCCTTTGGCACGGCTCAGGACGCCGTGCGGACCAGGCCGGCGCGGGCAGCCCGGCTGGAATCCGCAGCGGGCATCCTCGATGCCGGTCTGGCGCTACACGCGGACGGACCCGCGGGTCCCGCAGGTCCCGGGGGAGCCGTTCAGCCGGAGCTGGCCCGATCGAAGCGTGGACTTCCCGCCGCTGTGGTGCTCGGTTGACCTGCGTGACGGGAACCAGGCACTGCCGGCCCCGATGGACCCGCGGCGAAAGCTGGCCATGTTCGACCTGCTCGTCCGGATGGGGTTCAAGGAGATCGAGGTCGGGTACCCGGCGGCGAGCGAGGCGGACTTCGCGTTCATACGCGGCCTGGTGCGGGAAGGCCAGGTGCCCGATGACGTGACGATCTCGGTCTTCACCCCGGCGCGGGCCGAGCTGATCGACCGGACGTTCGAGGCCATCAGCGGCGCGAGCCGGGCGATCGTCCACCTGTGCCTGGCGACGTCGTGCCTGTGGCGTGACGTCGTCCTGGGGATGTCCGCCGGGGAGCTGCGCACATTCACTGTGGACGCGGCCGAGCGCGTGGCCAGGCTCGGCGACGCCATGCCAGGGTCACGGCTGCGGTTCGAGTACTCTCCGGAGACATTCAACGTCACAGAGCCCGATTTCGCGCTCGACGTCACCAACGCGGTCACCTCCGCCTGGGAGGCATGCCCCGAGCGCCCGGTGACGGTGAACCTGCCATCGACGGTGGAGACACACTCGCCGAACGTCTACGCGGATCAGATCGAGTGGATGCACCGCCACCTCGACAGGCGTGCCTCGGTCATCTTGTCGGTGCACCCGCACAACGACCGGGGCGGGGCCGTCGCCGCGGCCGAGCTTGCCCTCATGGCTGGCGCCGACCGGGTGGAAGGGACCCTGTTCGGCAGCGGGGAGCGGACCGGCAACGTCTGCCTCGCTACGCTGGCGCTGAACCTGTTCAGCCACGGGGTCGACCCGCAGCTCGACTTCTCGGATATCGACGCGATCCGGCGGACCGTCGAATTCTGCAACCAGATGCCGGTGCACGCGCGGCACCCTTATGCCGGCGACCTGGTGTACACGGCATTCTCCGGGCAGCACCAAGACGGCATCGCGAAGGGCCTTGCGGCATTGGCGGACCGCGCGTCAACGTCAGGCGTAGCCCCGGGCAGCCTCCCATGGCAGGTTCCCTACCTGCCCATAGATCCCCGCGACGTGGGGCGGGACTACGAAACCGTGGTCCGGGTCAACAGCCAGTCGGGGAAGGGCGGCATCGCGCATGTCCTGCTGAGTTCCCGCGGCCTCAACCTGCCCCGTGCGATGCGCGTCGACCTGGCGAAGGCCGTACAGGAAACGGCCGACGAGTCCGGTGCCGAGATCAACTCCCGGCAGCTCTGGGAGATTTTCCGGCGTGAATACATCGACCCCGCCGGGGGGCTCGTCCTTGAGGAGTTGCGCGAGCTTGAGCGGGACGGCCAGGTGCAGGTCGAGGTCCGGCTGCGCCTCCCCAGCGGGCAGCAGGCCGTGCGGTCCGCCGCCGCCGGCACCGCTGCCGCCGCGTACGCCCAGATCCTGGCCGATACCGGCTACCCGGTGGCCATCGGCAACGTCAGCGCGCATCCTGTCGAAGGGCACGGCGACCTGGTTCGTACCGCCGCGTACGCCCGGGTTACGCTGCCGGCCGGCAGCGCCTACGGGGCCGGCATCGACTGCTCGGCCACGATGGCAGTGGCGCGCGCGATCACCTCGGCCGTCAACCGGATCGCCGCCAGGTCCGTCGGCCGCCCCGCTGACGCGGAATCGGTGCCTGGCTAGCCGCAGGGCAGGCGACGGCCAGCGATCACGCGTCCGAGCGGCGAAAGGACCTAACGCGAACCCCTGGCGACCGGCCCCAGCATCACCCGCGCTGGCGGGCGCGGGAGTCCCGAACCGGCTCCACAGAGGCTGTGAGGTGCGCGAATGACGACCGCGGTCGCGATCATCGACGACAGTTCGCTTGCCATGCGCGGGGCGATAGAGGTCTTGCGCGAGAACGACCCTTTTGATGTCCTCGGCGTCTACCACCAGGTAGCGGAGTTGCCGTCGCAGGCCCATCCGGTCGTCCTGCTCGTGGACCCCTTCTGCGACCCGGACGCCGGACTCGGCCAGGTGGCCCACGCGCCCAAGCCCTACGCGGTGATGATCATCTCGGCGTGCACCCACGTCGACTCGGTGCGCTGCGCGCTGCGGCAAGGCGTGCGCGGGTTCATCAGCAAGAACGCCCGTGCCGCGATCCTGGCTGACGCGGTCAGTGCGGTGGGATTCGGCGGGATCTACCTCGGCAGCCCATTCGAAGGGCTGCTGTTCGACCGTGTCGGACAGGAGGCCGCCCGGCTCGCCCCCGCCCAGGTGGAGGGCCTGACCCCGCGCGAGCGCGACGTGCTGATCATGGTGGCGCAGGGCCTGACCCACAAGCAGATCGGCGCCAAGCTGAGGCTCACGAAGGCAACCGTTGACACCTATGTCCAGCGGGTCCGCCAGAAAGTGGGGTCGGGCAATAAAGCGGACCTGACCAGGCTCGCGATCGAACTCGGCCTGGTATACGAGAACGCTACCCTGCCGGCGGTCCCGTTGGCGGCCATAGCGCCAGCAAGTCGATAGACCTTTTCGCATTACAGACAAATGAAGCGCTCCCCGCTGTCCCTGAGTTACTCAATTGAGACGTGGGCACTGGCCGCGGGAACGGAGATGATAAGCAAAGGTTTCCTTGCACGTTTCCGGAAGGCGAGGATGGACAATGCGGCGCGGCTGGAAGCAAGTCCAGAGCTGCCCAATAGTGTCGCGCAGTGCGAACGGATTCGCAGGATCGCCAACCGCGGCCCGGCCGGGCGGCTGCGTCACTGCCTGAGCGTCGCAGCCGAGATCCGCGGGCCCGTGGACGAGGCGGAACTGCGCGCCCGACTGGACGGTCTCATCGCCCGGCGGCCCGCGCTGGGCAGCATGTTCACCGGCCACGGGACGCACCGCCTGGCCGGCGGGTCGACGGAACTGCGCAGGCAGGCCGTCACTGGCCCCGACGCCGCGTCCCGCTGGCGGGCCGCCATCCAGATCGCTGACTTCGAGGGGCGGCGCCCGTTCTTCCGTGGCGAGCATCCCCTGGTCCGCGGCATGCTCTTGTCCCCCGAGGACGACCACCACCTGCTCGTCCTGACCGTCGATCAGTTGGTGGGCGACAGCTGGTCGGCGAACCTGATCATCGGCGACCTGTTCGGAGCCGGGAGCGCGCGGGATTCCCGCGAACCCGACGGCTACGCCGCGGTCTGGCGCGAGCGGCAGGACTGGCTCGCCGGTTCCGAAGGCACTACGGTCGTGACCGAGCGGCGGCGCCACCTCGCTGACGCGCGGTGGCGGTGGCCGATTCACCCGGACCCAGACGAGGATCGCCCCGGTGATGTGCACGAGCAGTTCCTGGCGCTGGAGGACCCAGTCGCCGCGGCACTGCGGGCACGAGTGCGCCAGTCACGCGGATCGGTCCTCGCGGTCGCCGCGATGGCCTTGGTGCTCGGTGTCGCCGACGACGTCGCCGATACCCGAGATCAGCCGTTCGCGCTGCTCACGACGCTGGCTGGCCGGGAGACCGTAGCCGAGCAGGAGGCCGTCGGCTGGTTTGCCACCGACGCCGCCATCCGGCTTCCGGCACGCCGGGGAACCGTTCACGAATACCTGACCGCGCTGCGCGGCGAGATATTCGCCGCGCTCGCCGCGCAGCGTGTGCCGGGCGAACTGCTCGCCGCCACCGCGGCGGACGCGCACCAGGCGGGGCCGACCTGCGCGCTTGTCTACCTGCCCAGGGAACTGAGCGGCGGCCCGCCGGGCGGGCAGTACCGGCTCGGCACCGCTGTGGTCAGCCGGGCCGCGGTCTCCGTCTGTCCTACCGGCGCGGACATCGACTTCTACCTGCTTGAGGACCCACCGCCGATGACATCGGCCCCGCCCGCCGCGCTGACCGTGGGCGCGCTGGCCGACGGCGGCGTCGCGGACGCGCGGACGGTCAGCAGCCTGCTCCGGCGGTGGGCCGCGACGCTGACCGTCCTTTCCGGCCTGCCGTGGTCAAGCACACCGGTCACCGAGGGCGGGGGGCTCTCGCCCTGGCGGCCTGGCGCCCGCCAGGTCAGGCGGCTGACGTGACGATGCCAGCGCGAGGAGAGGCCGCGCTCGATCCGGCGCACACCGCCGACATCGTTCGCGGTGCCTGGGCCGCCGCCCTCAGGCTCAGCCACTTCGGCCCGGAAGACGATTTCTTCGCCCTCGGGGGAGATTCGGTCGCGGCCGCGCTCGTCGCGCTCCGGGTCGCCAGGCGAGCCGGCATCGCCGTCCCGCCCCGCGCGCTGTTCGAGTACCCGGCCTTCGCGGCGTTCGCCGACTTCGTGCAGGCACAGCGGCAGCCGGCGCCGGCTGCCGGGCCCCGCGCCGACCCGGCGACGCACCCGCTGACTCCCGGCCAGGAGCGGCTGTGGCTGATCAGCCAGCTCTACCCGGATCAGCCGCGGTATACGGTCGCCACGATCGTGAACCTGGCGGGGAAACTCGACGTGGACGCGCTGTCCGCCGCCTTGTCCGGCCTGGTGGCCCGGCATGAGCCGCTGCGGACCGTCGTGGACGACTCCGGCGCCAGGGCCGTCTGCCGGGTACTCGATCCCGGCCCCGTCCGGATCGACGCCGAGTCCGTGGCGGACGAGCAGCATGCCCGGGAACGGGCGGCGGAATTCCTTCGCCGCCCGTTCGCGCTCAGCACGCAGATCCCGGTCCGGGTCCTGCTGCTGTGCCTGGGAACCGCCCGGCACTGGCTCGTGCTCGCCGTCCACCACATCGCCACGGACGGGGATTCGCAGCGGATCCTGCTGGCCGAGCTCGGCCAGCTCTACAACGCGGCGCTGGCCGGGGTTCCCGCGGCGCTCACGCCGCTGACCGCGGCTTACGGGGATCTCGCCGCGTGGCACGCGGCCCGCGCCGCGGACCTGCCAGCGCGGCGGCGAGACCGCCAGATCAGGAAGCTGGACGGCTACCAGGACCGGCCGCTCGCCCTCGAGGGCCCGGATCCGGGCGCCTGCACCGGGTCCGGAGCCCGCTGCTGTGGCTGGCTGGGCGGTCGGCTCACCGAGTCCGTGCGGGCCTGCGCGAGCCGGCACCGGACGACCGCGTTCGTCGTCATGCTGGCCGGCTTCGCCGACGTCGCGGCCCGCTGGTCCGGCTCGGACGACGTCTGCGTCGGCTTCCCGGTGAGCAGGCGCGAGCAGTGGCAGGCCGGCGGCATCGCCGGGTTCTTCGTCGACACCTGCCTGATCCGGGCGGACCTGTCCGGCCGTCCCTCGTTCGCCGCGCTGGTCGACCGGGTCCGCTCGGACGTCGTGGACGCGGTCCTGGACGCGGGGCCGTTCGACGCGCTCGCCGACGGGGCCGCGGCCGGGCAGGGGCGCGGCACGCCTGTCTTCCGTGCCTGGTTCAACTATCTCGGCGATGCGATCAGGCCGCCGGAGATGACCGGGCTCACGGCGACCCTGCCGGACGTCCCGGCACCGCCTGCCCTGTTCGACCTGAACGTCTACGTCACGGAACACGACGCGGACATTCGCGTCGAGCTTGTCTACGATGTGGCGGCCTGCTCGGACGACGCCGCGGCCGAAGTGCTCGAGCAGTACCTGACGCTGCTCGCCGCGGTGGTCGCCGCCCCGGCCACCCCGCTTCGCCGGCACGGCCGCGCTACGCGGCGGGCGGCGCTGCTGCCCGACCCCGGCGATCCTCTCGACACTCCGCCGCCTGCGGCGCTGGCGAGAAGGCTCCTTTCCGTGGCGCGCTCGCGCGGGGGATCCGCCGCGCTGCGCGACGCGGACGGCCAGACCAGCTTCACCCAGCTCCGGGTGGCCGTCCGCGCGCTCGCGGGCGTGCTGCGCACGGCCGGCGCCGGGCCCGGGCACACGGTCGCGGTGCACGGGGCGCGCGACGCGGCCACCGTGACGGCCATGCTCGGGGTCCTGGCGTCCGGGGCCAGGCTGCTGATGCTCGATCCCGCGTATCCCGCCGCGCGGCTGGTCCGGTACATGGACGCGGGGCAGGCGCAGTGCCTGGTAAGCTGCGGGGCGCAGGACCCGGGTCTGCCGGCGCGGACGCTGATCCGGTTCGATCACGGGACCGCGCTGCTGGCGCGGACGTCGGGAGGCCTTACCGCGACGGCGGATGAGGGACCCGGTTACCTGGCCTTCACCTCGGGATCCGGCGGAGAGCCGACGGTCGTCCGCGGCGGCCTTCGCGCCGTAGAGCACTTCCTGCACTGGTACAGCGCGGAATACCGGCTCGGCCCGCGCGACCGGTTCGCGCTGCTCGCCGGGCTCGCCCACGACCCGGTCTTCCGCGACGTGCTGCTGCCGCTGTGGAACGGCGGAACGCTCTGCATCCCGGCGCCGGAAGTCTTCCGCGCGCCGGACGAGCTCGCCCGCTGGCTGCGGGGTGAGCGGATCAGCGTCGTGAACCTGACCCCGCCGCTCGCCCGGCTGCTCGCGGCCCAGGGCGTGCCGCTACCCGGCCTTCGCCTGGCCTGCCTGGCCGGCGACGCGGTCAGCACCGCCGACGTCGAGCGGATGACCGCGGTCGCACCGGGCGCGGTGCTGCTCAACGGGTACGGGACCACCGAGACGCCCCAGCTCGTCTCGCGGCGCCGGCTGCTGGTCGGCCGGCCGCCGGCGCTGGGCGCCGGCGCGCCGGGAAGCCAGCTGCTCGTCCTCGACGCGGCGGGCGAGCTATGCGGAATAGGCGAGGCAGGCAGCATCGTGGTCCGCAGCAGGCACCTGGCGGACGAAATCAGGCCCGGCGGGGGGGCCACACCCGCGCCGGCGGCGGGCCAGCCGGCCCAGAACGGCCAGCTCTTGAGCTGTGATCGGCTGCCCGGCATCAGGCGCTTCGTCACCGGGGACCTGGGGCGCTATCAGACCGACGGCAGCGTCGCTTTCCTGGGCCGTGCGGACGGCGTAGTCAGCGTCAGGGGCTTCCGCGTTCACCCGGCCGAGACCGACCGTGCCCTCGCCTCCGTTCCTGGCGTGAGCGCCTCGGTGACCGTGCCCTGGACCGGCCCCGACGGCCCGGCGCTGGCCAGCTACGTGGTGGGTCCCGACCCGGTGCCCGCGACGATACGCGCGCGGCTGGCGGCACTCCTGCCGGCCCCGCTGGTCCCTGAGCGCATCATCCGCGTGGACCGACTCCCGCTGACCCCCAACGGGAAGATCGACCGCGCCGCACTCCCGGCCGCGACCGCGGCGCGGGCGGCACGGGCCGATGCCGCCGGGGCGGCCGGCTCGCTGGAAGGCCGGCTCGCGCGGCTCTGGTCGGTGGTGCTCGGCATCGAGCGGGTTGACGTGACCGCGAGCTTCTTCGACCTGGGCGGCACCTCGCTGAGCATGCTGCGGCTGCACTCGGCGATCAGGCGCGAGCTCGGCGATCAGGTCCCGCTGCTGGCGCTTTATGAGAACCCAAGCGTGCGTGCGATGGCGCGGAGCCTGTCCCGGCTGGCCGTGGCGCCCGTCCAGGCTGACACATCCCGCATGTCCCGGGTTGGCGAGCGGTCCCGCCGGCTGGCGGCGCGCGGCAGGCGGGCGGCGCAGGCGCGGCCGGATGAGTAGCCGACGGGAGCCCCGATGACCGGCCAGAAGGGCACGGGTCGCGAACGGCTGCCGTTCGGCGGCTGGGTACTGTGGCGGCATTTTGTGCTGCGCAGCGCCGGCTTCCCGTTCGCCGCGCTGACCGAGGCGCTGAGCGATCCCGCCGCCAGCCTCGCTGACCTGCCGGGGTTCGACTGGGAACGGTCGATGGCCGCCGGCCTGGACAGAGCCCTCCGGCTGGCCGGATCGGACGGGGTACGGCAGGCGCTGCTGTGGCAGAACCCGCGGGTTCTGGAACTGTCGGTGGACTGGCTGCGGGCCGGCCCGGCCAGCGCCGGCCGGCGCAATGCCCGCCGCCGCGCCAGCGAGCACACCGTCGTCAAGTACCTGCAGCGCTATCACGCGAAGAACGAGTCCGTGGGGTTCTTCGGCCCGGTGGCCTGGGGCACGTTCCGCGCGGCCGGCTCCCGGATCGATGCCCGGCCGGGACCCGCGGTGCGGGGCCGTGAGCTGGTGTACTTCGAAGACTGGGCGATCGACGAGCTGGGCCGCGCATTCGCCACGGAGGCCGAGATCGCCGGGCAGCTTCCGCCCGCACTCGCGTTCGGCGTCACCCGGCTGGGCCGGGTGCTCATGCTGCCCGACGGCGGCATGCGGCGGCTGCGGGCCGCGGAAGCCGGCGTCGTCGCCCTGATCGACGGGCGGCGGACAGCGCAGGACATCGCGGCCGAGCTCGGCTGGCCCGCGCGGCACGTGGCGGACAGCCTGGCCCCGCTGATCGCGGACGGCCTGGTTACCCGCGCCTTTGACATACCGCCGGAGATGGAGCCAGAGCAGGCGCTGGCGCACGCGCTCGGGGCGCTGGCGCCCGGGCCCGCGGTCGCGCGGTCACTCGCGGCGCTCGCGGCACTGGAGGCCGCCCGCGCCGCAGTGCGGGCGGCCCGCACGGCGCCGGCGCTGGAAGCCGCCCTCGCAGACGTCGACGAGCTGTTCTCCCGGCTCTCGGGAAAGGCCGCGACACGACGCAGGGACGAATTCGCGTCCGGCAGGCGCCCGCTGGCGATGCAGGGCGGCCGGGACATCCAGATCACGCTGGGTCCGGCGCTAGCCGACGAGCTGACCACGCCGCTTGCCCTGGTTCTGTCGAGCGCGCGATGGCTCGCCCGGCAGGCCGGGCAGGAATTCGAGAACGTCGCGGCGAAGGTTCACCGGGAACTGGCGCCGCTTTACGCGGACGACGCGGTGCCGCTCAACGCTTTGATCAGCCGCCTGGCCGCGCTCACCCGGCCAGGGACATGGCTGGACGAGCTCGTCGATGAGCTGTCCAGGCGATGGCTTCGCGTGCTCGGCCCCGACCTGGCCGCGGCCCGGGTCGCGCGGAGCGCCGCCTCGCTGGCCGCGGCGGTCCGCCGCGAGTTCGACGGCCCTGCCCCCGGGTACGCGGCCGGTCGTCATCACAGTCCGGACATCATGATCGCGGCCGCGGGCCCGGTCGCGATCGAGGCCGGCGACTTCGAGTTCGTCCTCGGCGAGCTGCACATCGGGATGGTCACCATCGACAGCCGGACGTTCCTCGATTTCGCCCCGGACCAGGACCTCGCCCGCCGGTGCGCCGAACTGGCGCTGGTCGACGGACAGCCGCGTTTCGTGCCGCTGCACGTGCGGGGCACGCCCGATCTGATCAGCGGCTGGAACTATCCGCCGCCGGACGGGTTCTCCGCCGCCTACACCTACCTGTCCTTCGGCGAACGGATCGGCGAGCGGGCAGTGCCCGGTACGCGGGTGCCCACCGGATCGGCCATGGTCACGCCGCAAGGCGGCCGGCTCCAGGTCCTGCTGCCCGACGGCAGCCGCCACCGGCTGCTGCACGCCCTCGGCGAGTACGTGAGCTATGCGGTCGCCAGCCGGTTCCGGCCGATGCCCGCCTGCCCGCACACGCCGCGGGTAACCGTCGACCGGCTGGTGATCGCCCGGGAGACCTGGCGGATCCCGGTGGCGGAGTTCACGCCGCTGGCGGCGCTGCCGGAGGCGGCCGCCTTTGCCGGCCTGCGGCAGCTCGCGGTCGCCCGCGGGCTGCCGCGGCACACATTCTGGCGGCACGCGCCCGGGGTCAAGCCGGTCTACCTCGACCTGCACAGCCCGCCGCTCGCCGCCGTCTTCGTACGCGAACTGCGCCGCGCCGCCTGCGCCACGATCGTCTTCACCGAGATGTACCCCGGCCCCGGTGAGCTCTGGCTTCCTGACGCCGAGGGCAGGCGCTACACCAGTGAGCTGCGGCTGACGGTCGCCGACACGACCCCGCCAGAGGCCCCATGACCGAGAACGGAACCGACCCGCTGACCGTGCACCTGGCCGGTCCCTGGTGGGTATGGCGCGACATGGCGGTGCGGGCAGCCGGGTTCCCGGCCGGCGACCTGCTCGGCCTCGGCAGGCCCGCGCTGGCGGCCAGTGCCGACGCCGGCGCCGGCGCCGGCGATCCCGCGTTCCGCGCGGCCTACCAGGCCGCCATCGAGGACTCGAACGCGGCGCTCGCGGACATCGTCCAGGGCGACTCCTTCCGGGCGGCGATGGTCTGGCAGAACCGGGAGCTGAACGTCGAAGTCCTCGATCGTTTCCTGGCAGTGCGGCGGGCCGGGGGCGCCCGCAACGCGAAGCAGCGCCATCGCGAGACGGTCCTGACCAAGTACGTCCAGCGCTACCACGCCAGGAACGAGTCGGTCGGCTTCTTCGGCCCGGTCGGCTGGGCGCGCTGGGCGGCCGGCGGATCGGCCCCTGGCCCGGGCCCGGGACACGGCGCGGCGGCGCCTGCCGCGTCAGCGACGGGCTTCCACGGCGAGATAGCCGCCCGCCGGGCGCACGTCGAGACCTGGGCCGTGCAGGCGCTCGCCGAGCGGTTCGCCGCGGACCCGCTGACACGTCCGTGGCTCAGGCCGGTCGTCAGCCCGACTCTCAGGGTCCGGGACGGGCGGGTGCGCACTCCGCTGCGCGGCTGGTTCACGATGCCGCGGCCCCGGTCCGACGTGCTGGCCGCCTGCGACGGGCACAGCACGGTCAGCGAGATCGCCGGACGGCTGGTCGCCGGCGGCACGCCCGGCATCGCGTCAGCCGACGACGTCGAGCGCCACCTGGCCGCCCTCGAGCGCGCTGGGTATGTCCGGGCCGGGTTCGGGGTGCCGCTCGACATGGACGCCGACAGGCAGCTGCGCGACCAGCTCGCGTGCCTCCCCGACGCGGGCGTGCGGGATCAGCACCTGACCGTCCTCGACGGCATCCTGGCCGCGGCGGACCGGGTGCGCAACGCGGGTCCCGGTCAGCTCGGCCCCGCCTTCGCCGATCTGGAGCGCCGGTTCACGGACGCCACCGGGCTGCCCGCCTACCGGACCCTGGAGGCCAGCGAGGGCGCAGGGCGCGGGCTGATGCTGGAGGACTGCCGGAGCACGCTGTCGATCTCCCTGCAACCTTCGCTGCTCGCCGACCTGGCCGGCCCGCTCGACCTCCTGCTCGCCTCGTCCCGGTGGCTGACCGGCCAGATCGCGGCGCGCTACCTGCAGATAGCCGGCGAGATCTTCGATGGCCTAGTCCGCCCGGGTACCCGGGGCGTTGGCCTGGGGGCGGTGCTCGCCGAGTTCCTGCCCAGGTGCGCGGCCCGCGCGGTCGCGGCGGAGGCCACCCCTCTCGTCGCGGAGTTCCAGCGGCGCTGGGCGGCGATCCTGGGTGTCCCGCCCGGCGCGGCCAGGCACCGTGTCCGCGCCGTGGACATCGCCGGCGCGGTCCGCCAGGAGTTCGCGGCCGCCAGCGCCCCCTGGCTGTCTGGCCGGTTCCACTGCCCGGACATCCTGATCGCCGCCGCCGACGTCGAGTCGATCTGCCGCGGGGATTACACCTGGGTGCTCGGCGAGATGCACTGCGGCGCGATCACCCTCAACCAGCCCGTCTTCGTGGTCTCACACCCTGACCGGGACCGTATGCAGGCGATGGCTGACCAGGAGGCTTCCCGCGGACGGTGGCTGATCCCGTCCTATTCGCTGGCATTTCCCGGGGTCTCAGGCCGGAACTACCCCCCGCCGTTCCTGATCAGCCCGGGGTTGGAGTACGTGCAGATGTCGGCGGCGCCGCCGCGGGCGGGGATGGCCGGGATGGTGATAGCGGCCTCGGACCTGCTGGTCGTCAGGGGCCAGGACGGGACCTTGTGGATCGAGGACGAGGACGACGCCGGCCGGCGCTGGCCCGCGCTCGCGCTGCTCGGCGAGTTCCTCATCGACGGTTTGCCCAACCAGTTCCGGCCGATGGCGCCGGCACCGCACCAGCCGCGGGTCGCCATCGATCGCTTCGTCTTCGCCAGGGAACAGTGGCAGGTCCCGGCCGTGGACCTTGCCTGGCCGGGCATATCGGACGAGGCGGACCGGTTCCGCGGCGCGCGCCGGTGGGCCCACGAGCTGGGGCTGCCCGATCACGTGTTCGTCCGGCTCCCCTGGCAGCCGAAGCCCTTCTACATCGACCTGACGAGCCCGCTGCTGGTGAACATGCTGGCCAGCGTGGCGCGCTGCCCGGCGGGAGAGCAGGCCCAGGCGATGTGTACGATCAGCGAGATGTATCCGGGACCCGGCGAACTGTGGCTGCCGCACGGCCCGGGCGGCGGGCGGTGTACCAGCGAGCTCCGGTTCGCCATCGTAGACCGCGGGGCCTAGCGCGTCGGCCGGGTAACCGTCACGGCTAGCCGGTGACGGTCGGCGCGGAACTGACGGGGATGCCGCGAACGTCGCGGGCCACGGCGGCGGGTCGGGGTCCGATTACGCCAGCGCGTCGATCTGCCCGGCAAGCCCGCGGACGGTCGGGTAGCCAAGGACGGCCGATGTCGGCACGGGGATCTTGAGCTCCTTGCGGATTCGCGCGACCACCTCGATGGCCAGGACCGAGTTACCGCCGAGCCCGAAGAAGTCGTCCTCGGCCCCGACCATCTCCAGCCGCAGCACCCGGGCCCAGATCTCGGCGAGCGCCTGCTCGGTTCCCTCGGCCGGCTGGACATAGGGCGTCGCGATGTCCGGCCGCGGGTCACGCTCGACATCCTCGTCGTCGGCGAGATCCGTGCCGCCGCCGCGGTCGACCACCCATTGCCGGAACCGGCCCTCCAGGGAGCCGGTCGAGATCACCAGGTGACCGACCCGGTCGATGACGCCCACCGCGCGCTCGAATATCTCGACCGCCTCTGCCGGGGCCATGTCGAACGCGCCGGGCGGGGGCGCGTCAGGACCCGCCTCCCTACCCCAGGTGTCCCAGTCCACGGTGATCCAGCGCAGCCCGTCGGCCGCGCGGGCGGCGGTCACCCGCGCGTCCAGTGCCGCGTTCGCCGCGGCGTAGGCGCCGAGCGAGATGCCGCCGAGAACCGCCGACAGCGACGACAGCGTGATCCCGGGCACGTCGCGCCCGGCGAGCGCCTGCCGGAGCGTGTCGAAGCCTTTGACCTTCGCCTCGAAGTGCTGCCTGCATCCCTCCGCGCTGATCATGTGCGCTGGGCCGAACCCGCTGGGATCGGAGATGCCGGCCGCGTGCACGACGAGGTCGAGCCCGCCGAACCGCTCGTCGGCCATGGCCACGGTGGCACGCATCTGCGCCAGGTCACATACGTCGGCGGTGACGGGGACGACCTCGGCGCCGAGCCGCTCCAGGTCGAGCAGCGCGGCCGTCATGCTCGCCGTCCGCGACGATCCTGCGGCGTGCGCCTCCCACTCCGGCCGCGGCGGAAGCGGGGTACGGGATGTCAGCAGCACCCGGCACTTCCTGGTGACCGCCAGGTGCCTGGCCAGGAGCAGGCCCACATAGCCGAGACCGCCGGTGATGAGGACCGGCGAGCCGGGTCGCAGTGCGCCGTCTGCCGTGGGCAGCGGCAGATGCCAGAAGGCCCGGGACCAGCGGACTGCCCCGCGCAGAGCGACCGGGCCGGTGAAGACGGTGAGCGCTTCCGCGATGATCGCCTCCGCCGCCGCCGCGTCGGCCCGTGCGGTGGCGTCCGCCCCGACATCGACATGCCGGCAGATCCAGCCGGGGTTCTCCTGCGCCAGCACCGGCAGCAGCCCGGCGAGCGCGGCCTGCTCGGGACGGGCCGGCGCCGCGCCCGCGACGCCCACGGCACCCTCGGTGACCGCCACCAGGCTGAGGCTGAGATCGGGGGCCGCGGCGGCGTACGCGCCGATGACCGCTAGCGCGCAGTCGTAGCCGAGCGTGTGGCTGTCCCCGGCGCCGAGGGAGAACGCGTGGATCACCGTGCGCGGTGTCACTGCGGCCTCGGACAGCAGGTCCAGCATGTCCTCGGCGGAACCCGGCCGGACCAGGAAGTCGCCGCCGCCGACGGCCGCGAAGGCCGTCCCCGGGCGGGCCAGGATCACCTCCGCGCCGGCCTGGCGGAGGCGGGCCGCCGTCGCCTCCGCGCGTGCCTCGGCCGCCAGCACGAGCCAGGGGCTGGCGGCGCGGATCTCCTCCGCCCGGTCGTAGATCGGTACCGGGAGCGAGGTCCAGGCTGGCAGATAGGTCCAGCGGTCCAGGTCGCCGGCCCGGCCGTCGGCGACCGCGGCGGGCGGGCCGGCCGTGCGTGCCGTGCCGTCGACCCAGTACCGGCGTCGCTGGAAGGGGTAAGGGGGCAGCGGAAGCCGGCACGGGCTGCCCTGGTGCAGTTCTTCCCAGCGAATCTGCGCCCCGGCCAGCCACAGCCGAGCGACCGCCCGGGCCAGCCAGTGCTCCGCCGGCCCGTCCGCGTCCTGGCCGATCTCAAGCCGCGCCTTGCAGGGCTCGCCGACCGTCCCGAGTTCGGCGGCCACCCGGGCGGCCGCGTCCGCCATCGGGCCCGATCCTGTCACCGTGCCGACCCGCACGCCGAGTGTGCGCAACGCGACCGCGACCGCGAGGGCAAGCCCGGCCGGGCCGTCTTCCGCCGGGCCGGTGCCCGCGACACGGGCCGCCGCGTCCGCGACCAGCGCGGCCCATGCCGGGTCCGCGGGAGGGTCTGCCAGCACCAGTTCCACGAGCGGATCCCGCAGTTGCGTCCGCGCGGTCAGCCAGCGGCGCGGCTCGCCGAGCGCGCGGCGCGCGTCATCGGCATCGTCGCAGACGACGGCCCGCCGGACAGGGAAGTACGAGCGCGACTGCTGGAGCGTGTAGGCGACGTCGGCGATGCTCAGCTCCGGATGCCGGTCGAGGTGCCGCAGCAGGTTCTCTGTCGCCTCGCCGAGCGCGGTCTGGTCCCGGCCAGAGATCACCAGCAGGTGCGGTCCCGGCCGGCCGGCCGGCTCTGCCGCGGCAGGCGGTTCTTCGAGCACGACATGAACATTGGAGCCGCCGAGGCCGAACGCGCTCACGCCGGCCCGGCGCGGTCCCGGCCCGGCGGTCCACGGCCGGTGCTCGCTCAGGACGGTGAACTTGTCCCGCGCCGCCGCGAGGGCCTCGTTCGGGGTCTCGTAGTTGGGCGTGGCCGGCAGCACCCGATGCCGGAGGGCCAGGATCGCCCGGATCATGCTGCAGGTGCCGGCTGCCCGGTCCAGGTGCCCGATGCTCGACTTGAGCGAGCCGAGCACCACGGGATTGCCCGGCCGGTCGGGGAACACCCGTGACATGGCCGCTATCTCGATCGAGTCGCCGAGCATGGTCCCCGTACCGTGGCATTCGACGTAGTCGATCGTCTCCGGCTTGACCCCGGCGAACGTGAGCGCGTCGGCGATCACCGCGGCCTGGCCGGTAACGCCTGGCGCGGTGTAGCCGGCGCACGCGCTGCCGTCGTTGTTGGCCGCCGACCCCAGGATGACGGCGTTGACGCAGTCGCCGTCGGCGAGAGCGTCGCCAAGGCGCTTGAGCGTCACCACCGAGACGCCGCTTCCCATGACGCTGCCCCGCGCGGCGGCGTCGAAGGCCCGGACCCGGCCATCGGGCGACAGGATGCTGCCCTCCTCGAAGGCGTAGCCGACGCCTTGCGGTAGCGGCACGAAGACCCCGCCCGCGAGAGCGACCTCGCACTCGAAGTTCAGCAGCGCCTGCGCGGCCAGGTGCACGGCGGTGAGGGCGGTCGAGCAGAACGTCTGCACGGTGATGCTCGGGCCGCGCAGGTTCAGCTTGTAGGAAACCAGGGACGCCAGCGAGTCGCGCTCGTTTCCGATCGCCATCATCAGCGCGCCGCCGGCCTCCGCCATCGTGTCGACGGCGACGTTCCACATGTAGTCGGGGAACCCGCAGCCGGCGAAGACGCCAACCTTCTGCGTCATCTCCATCGCCGGGTACCCGGCGTTCTCCAGCGCGTGAAAGCAGGTCTCAAGAAACAACCGGTGCTGGGGATCCATCACCTCGGCCTCGCGGCGGGTAAGGCCGAACATGCCCGCGTCGAACATGTCGTAGCCGTTGACAGGTCCGGACGTGCGCACGTAGTCAGGGTCGGCCAGCTGGGCCGGCCTGACCCCCGCCGCGATCAGCTCGTCCTCGCTGAGCTGCCGCAGGCCGAGCCGGCCCGCGAGCAGGTTGTCCCACAGCTCTTCCACGCTGTCCGCGCCAGGGAACCGGCCGGCCATGCCGACCACGGCGATCGCCGAGTCGTAGTCCACCTCAGGCATCGCTGTCTCCTCCCCGCATGCTCGCGCGGCGGCGTGCCAGCCGTTGCTGGCGCAGGCCGGCCCGGTCGTCCTCTTCCTCTTCCCCTGGAACAGCGCGCTCCGCGGGCGCGCCGCCGGTCACCGCCGCGGCGAGCGCGGACACCGTCGGCGCCTGGTACAGCACGTGCGCCGGGATATGGTCGATGTCGAGTGCCTGCCGGACAGCGTGGATGATGCTGACGCCGATCAGGGAGTTGCCGCCGAGCTCGAAGAAGTTGTCGAGGACGCCAACCTGATCCACACCCAGCCAGTCACCCCAGATCTCGGCGACCCGCGTCTCCGCTTCGGTCGACGGCGCGACGTACGGCGTCGACAGCTCCGGACGCGGATGCCGCGAGTCGCCGCGGCCACGGCGCGCGCCCTCCTGGATGTCGTGCAGGGTGTAGCTGCGGCTGCCCGCGACGGCGTCGGAGAAGTCCTGCGTGTTCACCACGAGGTAGGGTTCCTGGCGGGCGAGAATCCGGGTCAGGCAGCGCCAGCCGGCGTCGAAGGAGATGCCGAAGACCTCGCGGTGGTGCGTGTAGAACTGGCGCAGCACCGGCTCGTAGCCGTCCAGCCCCTCGGTCCAGCCGTTCCACGTCCATTCACCCCATCCGATGGACACCACCCTCGCCTGGGGAAGCGCGCCGCTGCGGGCGAACGTGTCGAGGAACGAGTTGGCCGCCGAGTAGTCGGCCTGGCCCAGGGCACCGGTCCAGGAGGCAACCGAGGAGAACAGCACAAGGAAGTCCAGCGGCGCGTCGCCGATCGCCTCCGCGATCGCGAGTGTCCCGGCGACCTTGGGCGCGAGCACCCGGTCGACGTCGGCGATGGTCTTGAACTGCATCATGCCCATGGCCGGCACCCCGGCGGCGTGCAGCACGCCGTGCAGACCGCCGAAGCGTTCGTGCGCGCGGCGCACCGCGCGGCGCACGTCCGCCACAAGGGCGACGTCCCCGGCCACGACGTCGACGTGGGCACCCTTCGCTTCCAGCGCAAGCAGGCCCTCGATGCGGCGCCGCACCTCGGCCGTGGCGGCGGGGTCGGTGAGGATCGCATCCCACTGCGCCCGCGGCGGCACGGACGTCCGGCCGAACAGCACCAGGCGCACGCCGCTGTGCGCGGCGGCGATCCGCTCGGCGAGCCCGAGGCCGACCCCGCCGAGGCCGCCGGTGATGAGGTACACGCCGCCGTCGCGGAACCTCGCGGCGTCCGGCCCGGCGGGCGGCTCCTCGTCCTGTGGCAGCTCAAGGACGTCGAACTCCGGCGACCAGCGCCGCCCGCCGCGCAGCGCCACGAACTGGTTCGCCGGATCGCCGCGCAGTTCCGCCAGCACGTCGCCGACCGACGGCGCCGCGTCGTGGACCAGGTCCACGACGCGGATCGCCGCGCCCGGGTACTCGACGGGCAGGATCGTGCAGGGGCCGAACACCGTGGATCTGGCCGGGACAATCGTCTCCTCGCCGGTCACCTGGAACGTGCCGGCCGTCACGACGTCGAGCTTCCACTCGCCGAAGCCGATCTCGTGCGCGGCGCGGGCGACCGCGACCAGGGTGTGCAGGCCCAGCCGGACGGTGTCCTCGGCGGTCGCCTGCGCCAGCGTCCACAGGTGCACCACCCGGTCCGGGACACGGCCGTCGCGCTTGAGCGCGCTGAACAGCTCCGCGGTGTCCTCGATGTTGCCGGGGCGGATCCGGTAGCACCCGTCTTCGGCCGAGAACCCGTTGCCTGGCCGCACCAGGACGACGTCGCGGCCGGCGGCGGCGAGTTCGGCCGCCAGCGGCCCGGCGATCTGGTCGGCCGTCCCCGTCTCGGTGAACACCACCCAGTGCCGGCCAGGATCGGCCATCGGGGGGCGCGGCGCCCGCTCGCGCCACACGCACATGTTCAGCCACTGATGCTCAGGCAGCAGCGGCTTGGTCTCGTACTCGTTGTACAGCGCCTCAAGGTCGGACTCGCCTGAGCCGCCGTCCGCGCCGGTGCTGGCTGCCGGGACGGAGACCGGGCCGTCGCCCCCCCTGCTGGGATCGACCCCGCCGTAGAAATCGATCCCGGCAAGGACCTCGTCGTTCATGTAGTAATCCGGCAGCGGCACGTCGGGCAGCGCGTCCTTGGTCAGCCAGTACGGCTGATGCTGGAATGGGTAGCCGGGCAGCGGCACCCGGCCCGGCGTCCAGTCGCCGCCTCCCCGGTGGTAGGCGTTCCAGTCGATGCTGACTCCGGTCAGCCATGCTTCTGCCAAGAACCCGGCGAGGGTTCTGTCACCCGTCGCCTCGTCCGCCGCGCCGGGCATCGTGGCGAGGACGAGCGGCCACCGGGAACGGTCGCAGGCCGGGTGGGAACGGGCCATCGCGCCCAGCGACTTACCCGGTCCCACCTCGACGAGCACGTGATCGGCCCGGCCGAGCGCGGTCGCCAGCGCGTCGGCGAACTGCACCGGCCGGCACATGTGCGCCGCCCAGTAGCCGGGATCGGTGACGAGCTCGCCGGTGGCCAGCTCCCCGGTGACGTTGGACACGTAAGGCAGCGAAGGCGGATGCAGCGTGATGTTGGCCGAGATCCACCGGGTCAGCTCGGCGGCCGCCGGCTCGAGCATGCGGGTGTGGAAGGCGTGCGTGGTGTCGATCTCGCGGCAGGCGATCCTGTGGCTCTCGCGGAGCATCCCAGCAAGCTCGGTGATCGCCGCCTCCGGGCCGCCGACGACCGTGTGACCGGAGACAACCGCGGACAGGTCGATGCCGCGGGCAGCGAGGTCGGGGACGAGCGCCGACAGCTCCTCCCTGGTACGCGCGACGGCGAGCATCGACCCGCCGGGCAGGCCCTCGATGAGCCGCGCGCGGTACGCGACGAGCCGGATCGCGTCGGACGCAGACAGCACGCCCGCCAGGCATGCGGCGACATACTCCCCGACGCTGTAGCCGAGCACGAGGGCGGGCTTGATCCCCCAGTCGATGAGGGTCTGGGCCAGGGCGTACTCGGCGAGGAAGACGGCCGGCTGGGCGACCGCCGTGCTGCTGAGCGGGCCCGGGGCGCAGTCGCAGGCACGTCCCATCAGCGCGGCCAGCCCGCCGGCCGCGGCAGCGCGGGCGGAGGTCAGCGGCGCGACGACGTCGATGCCGGAAAACTCGGACAGCAGCGCCTGGCCCGCGTCCAGGTAACGACGGAATGACGGCTCGGTCCGGTAGAGATCGCCGGCCATCCCGGCGTAGTGCTCACCGACGCCTGCGAACAGGAAGGCGCTGCGGCGTCCCTTCATCGGGTCACGGCGGGCGAGCAGGTTCGCGGTGCCATCGCCGGTCGCGGCGAACGCGGCCGCGGCGTCCCCGGTGCAGCTGGCGACTACGGCCCTGCGGTGCGGGTAGAGGCCGCGCCCGACTTGCAGCGTGAACGCGATATCCGCTAGGTCCTGCCGCCGCCCCGTGTCGCTGGCCAGATGCTCCGCCATCCGCTCGCAGTAGTCGACGGCGGCCTGTTCCGTTTGTCCCGAGACCGGCAAGACGTGCCAGGAACGCGCGGCGGCGGGGCGGGGCTGCGGGTCCGGTGCTTCCTGCACCACGATGTGCACGTTCGTGCCGCCCATGCCGAGGCCGTTGACCCCGGCCAGCCTTGGCTGGCCTGCCTGGCGCGGCCAGGGCACCGCTCGGCCCGCGACGAAGAACGGACTATGGGCGAAGTCGATCTCGGGATTGGGTGTCTCGAAGTTCAGTGACCGCGGGATCAGCTCATGTCGCATCGCCTCGATGACCTTGATGAACCCGGCGACGGTCGCGGCCCGGTCGAGGTGGCCGACGTTTGTCTTGACCGACCCGATCGCGCAGTACTGGCGGTCGCGCAGCTCGGCGCCGCTGCGGGCCAGCTCCGCCTCGCGGAACGCCCGGGTCAGCGCCGCCACCTCGATCGGGTCGCCCAGTTCGGTGGCGGTCCCGTGCGCCTCCACGTAGGAGATCTCCCGCGGTGCGACCCCGGCGTCAGCCAGGGCGGCCGCCACGGCCGTGGCCTGGCCGACCACGCTCGGCGCGGTGTAGCTGAACTTCGAGGCGCCGTCGTTGTTTATCGCCGAGCCCCGGATCACCCCCAGGATCGTGTCCCGGTCAGCGATCGCGCGGCGCAGCGGCTTGAGCAGGACGATCGCGGACCCGTCGCCGAAGACGCCGCCCCGGCCCTTCTCGTCGAAGGTCCGGACGCTCCCGTCAGGCGACGTCATGCCCCCTTCGGTGTAGATGTACCCGACCCGGTCCGGTACCCGGACGCACACGCCGCCGGCCAGCGCCATCTCGCACTCGCCGTGCCGCAGGCTCTGGCAGGCCAGGTGGATGGCCACCGCGGACGTGGAGCAGAACGTCTGCACGGACACGGCCGGGCCGGTCAGGTTCAGCCGGTAGGCCACTACCGTGGTCAGCGCGTCCTTGTCATTGCCCACGACGGTCTCGTGCTGGTCGACCTTGAGTAGGATCTCCGGGGAGTTCATCTGTTCCTGCAGGTACATGCTGATGTTGTTGCCTGCGAAGATGCCGACTCGGCCGCGGCCGTCGGCCCTGCCGTACCCGGCGATGTCGAGGACCTCATACGCGCACTCCAGGAAGATGCGCAGCTGCGGGTCGGCGATCATAGCCTCGCGCGGGCTGAAACCGAACAGCGCGGCGTCGAAGCCCCTGATGTCGTCAAGCACCGGGCGTCGCCAGACGTAGTCCGGATGCAGGGACAGTATGCTATAGCGGCCGGCCCGCTTGATGTCCTCAGGGGTGATCTGCGCGATCGACTCCACGCCGTTTTCGAGGTTCTCCCAGAAGCCTGCCACGTCCGCGGCCCCGGGGAAGCGCCCGGTCATCGAAATGACGGCTATGTCATGGTCCCGCATCGGCTGTCCGGCCATCCTCTCTTCCTCACAGACCACGGCAGCGGGGAATCGGCGATGCCGCCGCGGGGCGCGGCCGGGCACCGCCTGTGGGAGTGGTCACTTCATTGCAAGTCAGCCGGAGCGCTGGCGTCCAGCCACCCCCGCTGGCAGGAACATGCCGTCCGCTAGCTGCCAGCCGCGAGGGCTACGACGCGGCCTCAGGACCCAGGATCATGGGTCTCGGCGCGGGTGCGGCCAGCGCAGGACCGGCTGCCTGCGGCCCGGGCGTGCGGAAGGAGCTGGCATGGCCGTGACGAGCGTCGTTGGCGCCGGGGTCATCGGGGTTGGCGTCGCCCAGAACCTCGCCCAGGTGGGGCACGACGTCATCTTGGCGGACGTGAGCAGCGGAGCACTGGACCGCGCGCGGGCCGAGATCGAGCGCAACTGCCGGGCGAGCAGGCTGTTTGGCGGGCCGCCGGTCGACCCGGCGGACGTATTGTCGAGGATCACGTTCGCCATCGGGTCAGACACGCTGGCCAAGGCCGATATCGTGATCGAGAACATCACCGAGGACTGGGCGGCCAAAGCCAGCCTCTACGCTGAGATCGACGAGGTGTGCGGGCCCGGGACGGTGTTCATCGCGAACACTTCATGCATCCCGATCACCCGCTTGGCGGCCGCGACCCGGCGTCCGGACCGGGTGGTCGGAGTCCATTTCATGAACCCGGTGCCGCACCGGCACGTGGTCGAGCTGATCCCCGGCGTGCACACGAGCGAGGAGACGCTTGAGCGCACCCGCGCCCTGCTGGTCGGCATGGGCAAGAAGCCGGTCCAGGTCGGTGACGCGTGCGGATTCGTCGCCAACCGGGTCCTGATGCCCACGATCAACGAGGCGGCGTTTCTCGTGCACGAGGGCGTCGCCGACGCGGCTGCCGTCGACGAGATCTTCCGTGGCTGCTTCGGGCATCCGATCGGCCCGCTGCAGACGGCCGACCTCATCGGCATCGACACCGTCCTGCGCAGCATCGAGGTGATGTACGAGCACTTCGGTGACAGCAAGTACCGGCCCTGCCCGCTGCTGAAGCAGATGGCGCAGGCAGGCCTGCACGGCCGCAAGACCGGCCGGGGGTTCTACACCTACGTCTCGCCGGGAAAGTGAGGACGGACCTTGGCTGGCGACTCCGTCATCAAGCCCATCGCCGAGTTCATCGCGGTCCGGTTCCCCGACGTCGGGCTGGGGCCGGACGACGATATCTTCGCCCTGGGCTTCGTCAACTCGCTGTTCGCCATGGAACTCGTGATGTTCCTTGAGACCACATTCGCCTTCACCGTCCCGAACGAGGCGCTGCGGCTTGACTCGTTCCGGAGCCTGAACGCGATGGCGGCCCTGGTAGCCGAGCACGCCGGGCTCGCCGTCGAGCCCGGCCCGCGGTGACGGCGGCATGGTCGTGACGGACACGGCGGCCGGGATCGCGCTCGACGCCGCGGCGGCCCGCCGCTTCGCCGACGACCATATCGTGCCGCGGGCCGAGCGTTTCGACCGCGAAGGCCGGGTGCCCGACGAGTTCCTCCGGCAGATGTCACGGGCGGGACTGTGGGCGCCCTTTCTGCCGCCGGAGTTCGGCGGCGCGGGCCTGAGCTTCACCGAGCTCGGACGGGTGCACGCGGAAATCGGGCGCGGCTGCTCGTCGGTCCGCAGCCTGCTCACCGTGCACACGATGCTCGCCTGGGCGGTCAACCGCTGGGGCACCGAGGACCAGCGGGCCCGATGGCTCGCGCCGTTGGCTCGCGGGGACCTGCTCGGGGCGGTCTGCATCACCGAGCCCGAGGCGGGCAGCGATACCGCCGGCCTGGCGGCCACGGCGACCCGCGCGGCTGGAGGCTGGCGGCTCACCGGGACCAAGAAGTGGATCACGGGCGGTCAGCGGGCCGACGTGTTTCTCGCATACGCCCGGGCGGGCAGCGGCCTGGCGGCCTTCCTCGTGCCGCGGGGCACTCCTGGCGTGGAGGTCGAGCCGCTCGCCGATATCCTCGGCACCCGTGCGAGCATGCTCGCCACGGTCCGCTTCCGCGACGTCGAAGTAGCATCCGAGGCGCTACTCGGGCCCGCCTCGTTCGTTTCCGGGCTGGTCTTGTCGAGCATGCTCGACATCGGACGGTACAGTGTCGCCGCCGGGTCGCTCGGCATCATCGAGGCCTGCCTCGACGCTTCCGCGGCCTATACATCGGCTCGCAGTGTCGGCGGGAGCATGCTGCGCGACCTGCAGCTTATCCGGGCCAAGATCTCCGACATGGTCACGGACGCCGCCGCGGGGCGGCTGCTGGTCGAGCAGGCCGGCCGGCTCAAGGACGACGGCGATCCCCGGACCGTCATGGCCACCTGGATCGCCAAGTACTTCACCTCCACCGCGGCCGCCAGGCACGCCTCGGCGGCGGTGCAGATCCACGGCGCCAACGGATGCGGCCCCGGTTACCCTGTTGCCCGCTATTACCGCGATGCCAAGGTCATGGAAATCATCGAGGGGAGCACGGAGATACAGCAGCTCACCATCGCCAACACCGCTTATTGGCACCCTTCCCCTGGAAGCACCTCAGTCGTATGAGCACCGGCGGGAACGGCCAGCGCGGCAGGATCAAGTGCGTGATCTGGGACCTCGACAACACCGTGTGGGACGGCGTGCTGCTCGAGGGCGATAGCTGTGCGCTGAGGGCGGACGCCGCCAGGGCGCTTGACGTTCTCGACCAGCGCGGCATCCTGCAGTCAGTGGCCAGCAAGAACGACTCCGATGCCGCTCGCGCGCGGATGCGCGCCCTCGGGATCGATGAGATGTTCGTCTATCCGCAGATCGGCTGGGGCCCGAAGTCCGGCGGGGTCGAGCGGGTCGCCAGATCCCTGAACTTCGGCCTGGACGCGGTGGCGTTCATCGACGACCAGGAATTCGAGCGTGCCGAGGTCGCCCACGCCCACCCCGGCGTGCTGTGTGTCGACCCAGCGGACGTGATCGCGGCGCTCGACACCGCGGAGTTCAGTCCGCGGTTCATTACCGAGGAGTCGAAGCGGCGCCGGGAGATGTACCGCAGTCAGATCGAGCGCGAGGAGGGCGAACGCGGCTTCCAGGGCACCAGCGAGGAATTCCTCGCGTCGCTGCGGATGGTCTTCCGAATCCGCCGCGCTACCCAGGCCGACCTGCGCCGCGCGGAGGAGCTGACGATCCGGACCAACCAGCTCAACTCGACCGGGCACACGTATTCCTACGACGAGCTCGCGGCCCTGTGCGCCAGTCCGGACCATGTGGTCCTTGTCGCCGAGCTCGACGACCGGTTCGGCGCGTACGGCACGATCGGCCTCGCGCTGGTGGCGCGCGACCCGCAGTGCTGGCAACTGCTCCTGCTTCTCATGTCCTGCAGGACGATGTCCCGCGGCGTCGGGACGATCCTGCTCAACCACATCATGGCGATGGCCAGGGACGCCGGGGCGCGGCTGCGCGCCCACTTCGTGGAGACGGGCAGGAACCGGCTGATGCGGGTCACCTATGCGTTCGCCGGATTCACCGAGGTAGCCAGGGACGGCTCGAACGTCATCCTGGAATCCGACCTGTCCGCCATCCAGGTTCCGGCCGCCTACGTCCGGGTGCTAACCGGCTGAGGCCCTGCCCGGCGCGGCGTTCCGCAGCCGCCCGGTGTCCAGGAGGTTGGCCGAGACGGCCAGCGCTCCCGCCTGAAAGCGGCTCACCGCGTCCAGACTGCTCAGCACCGCCGCGATGTGGCGCCGGCAGGTCCGCACCGAGACCCCCAGACGCCTGGCGATCGCCTCGTCGGTCAGCCCGGACGCCAGCAGCTCGACGATCGTCCGCTGCAGGTCGCCGGTGACCCCCTGGTACCCGATATCCCCGGTGGAGTACGGCTCCGCGAACGTCCATACCATTTCGGCGACCTCGCGCAGCAGAGCCACCGTCTGCCGGTGACCGATGACCACGCCGCACGGCCCTGGCTGCTTGTCGTCGAGCAGGAAGGCCGCCTCGTCATCGAAGATGATCACTTGCCGCGGCAGCTGTCCCACGGTCCTGATGTCCCCGCCGAGAGCGATGATCTCCCTCATCGCCGTCCGGGCACGCAGATCGGCCCGGAGCGAATGCTGGACGAGCAGCCGGATAGCCACCCCACGGCACGCCATCGCCGCTATCCGGCCCAGGGGCAGCGGGCCGCCCGGCCGGAAGGCAAGAAACTCCCTGGCGCACTGCTCGACCGCCAGGTGCAGGCGCCCGGACAGCTCGACGTCTCCGCTCAGCGATTCGATCCTTCCCTGGCCGGGCGAGGAGTCCCTGTTGGCCTCGTAATGCGGCTGGAAGAGGCTCAGCCGTGCCTGGATCTGGCGCATTACCGTGCGCTGACGGTGCATCTCCTCGCCGATCGGCGAGATGAGAGACGCCGCGGCGACATCCGGGCTGACCGGGACGAGGGGGCGCCCGCCGTCTCCTGGTCCGGCCCGCAGCAGGTGCAGGTCCACAAGCCGGGCCAGCGCGGCGTCGACGGCCTCAGGCGCGAGTCCGAGTTCTTCGCGCAGCCCCGGATCGCTGTCTGTCACGCCGCCACGCCGCACGGCGCAGGCGTAGACCGCCATGGAGTCGTCGTCGGAGGCGCTCGCGGAAAGTTCCGGGATCCCTGTCATCGCGTCAGCTTCTGGCCCCCTCTGCCACCAGGACGTCGACGTACTCCCCGAGCATCCGCACGGTCGAGTACTCCAGCATCGCGACGCCAGGGACGTTCACCCCGAACCGTTCCCTGATCCGGACCGCCAGCTGTACCGCGACAAGCGAGTTACCGCCAAGGTCGAGGAAATCCACGTCAAGCCCGAGCTGAGAGACCCCGAAGGCGTCCTCCCAGAGCGAGAGCAGTATCCCCTCGGTGGAACTCACCGGTTCGGACGCCGACCGGGGCAGGCCCGCGGACAAGGTGGCGGCGGTATTGGCCAGCATGCCGCCGCGCGCCGACTCGATCATCTCGGCGACCCGGTCGGCTACCCCGGCGACCCGCTTGATCCGGTCGCCGAGCGGTTCGATCGTCACGATATAGTGCGGCTCCTGCGCCGCGCCGATCATGCGCCACAGCAGGTCCAGGGCGAGCGCAGGGGTTATCGGCACCTCGTCGGCGCCCAGGCCGGCCTGCAGCAGCGCGCGGCGCTCCTGCGTCCCGCTGGACTCGATACCCTCCTGGACCGCGTTGACGTCCACGATGCGCACGGAAAAGCCCTCGATCAAGACGGCTTCCCTGCCGTCCTCGTCCAGAAGCGAGATGTCGTAGGACTTGATCGTGGCGTTGACGTCGTCGTGGTTGCGGATGTGGCTGTAGAACCGGCCCGGTAGCGAGTCCCGCACCACGATCCGGTCATAGGCGATCGGCAGGTAGCTGCGGCCCGCGCCCGACCCTTCGGGAAGGTACAGGCTCATCGCCGTCGCGCAGTCGAGCAGTGACGGGTGCAGGACGTATTCCGCCAGGTCGGCATCGAGGCCGGCGGGCAGCCCCAGGCTGGCGAACTGCTCGCCCTGCCCGAGCCCGACCGACTCGACCACCTGCCAGTGCGGCCCGCACACCACCATCCCGCCGGCCCTGCCCGGGTCCGGCTTCCAGCTCAGCAGGTCGCAGCGCTTCGCGATCGCCTCGATGTCCTGCCAGGGTGGCTCGGCACCGTGGTACGGGGCGGCGGTAGCGCTCGCGTGCCGCTCCCACAGCGCGTCCGCTGCCCCGGCCGGCCGGCTGGTCACGGTGAATTCGTAGCTGTCCGGCCCGCGCCGCGTCCCGGTGACCCGCATCTCGCGCGGGCCGTCGATGGTCAACAGGCGGCCGAAGATGAGGTCGCGCAGTTCGATCCCGCCGCCGCCGAACGTCTCCCGGGCGGCCGCCGCGATCATCTCCGCGTAGGAGGTGCCCGGGAAGACCTGGCGGCCGGCTACCAGGTGCTCGGCGAGGACCCAGTGCACGCCGGGGCCGACGACGCGGGAGAAGACGATCTCGCCGCCGTCAAGGACGCGGCGGCCGAGCAGTCCCGGCCCGTTGCCGCCTAGGCCGGCCTCCGCGACGGCGGGTTCCGGTGCGATGACCGATTCTGGGCTGGCGACGTCCGCCGGCTCCGCCGACGGCGGCAAGGCGGCGGCCGGCTGAGCGTCCGGGTCACTGCCGAGCATGCCGACGCCCAGCCACCCGCACCAGCTCACCGACAGGACCCGCGTCCGGCCACCGGACCGCGCCTGCGCGAACGCGTCAAGGAACGCGTTGGCCGCGCAGTAGTCAACCTGACCGAACATCCCGGTCACGCCGAAAACCGAGGAGAACAGCACGAAGAGCTCGATCTGGCCGCCGAGCAGCCGGTCGAGCACGATCGTCCCGTCCACCTTCGGGCGCAGCACGGACTCGGCCCGGTCCCGGCCCTTCATCGCGATCACCCCGGCGCCAGGAACGCCTGCCGCGTGGAACACGCCGTCGATCTTGCCGAACCGCTCGGTGGCGGCGTTCACCACCGCACGCATCGCCGGTTCGTCGGCCACGTCGGCGGACAGCGCCAGCACCTCGCTTCCGAGGCCTTCGAGATCGCGGACCGCCCTGATGCGCGCGCCGATCCCGTCCTGACCGCGCGTGGCCAGGTAATCATCCCACTCGGCCCGGCCGGGAAGCCGCGTGCGCCCGGTGAGGACGAGCCGCGCACCGGCGGACGACGCGAGCTGTCGCGCGACTTGCAGGCCCACGCCGCTGAGACCGCCGGTCACCAGGTAGACGCCGCGGCGGCGCAGCCCGCGCGGCATGGCCACCGGCCCGGCCAGCTCGCCCGCGGGCTCGTAGTCAGCCACCCAGCGGCGGTTACCGCGGTATGCCACGAGCTGGTCGCTGACCGGCACGGCCATCTCACGCAGCAACTGGTCGGCTCCGCTGTCCCGCGGTACGTCGATAAGCTGGCAGGCCACCTGGCGCGCCTCTATCGGCACGACCTTGCACGGGCCGTGCAGCAGCGCCTTGGCCGGCTCCACTTCCTCGGTACCGGAGACGTCGGCGCTGCAGGTGGTGACGACCCGCAGTGTCAGCCCGGCGTCGGGCCAGCGCGTCGTGTAGGCCTGCGTCAGGAACAGCAGGCTGAAGAAGCCGGCTTCGCGAACCTCATGCGTTGCCTTGATCGCGTCTGGCGGCGTGCTGGCCGACGCGGCGGTCCATCCGTGCAGGACGGCGGTGGGACGGCCGACCGAGGCGTCCACCTCCTCGAGCAGCCTGCCGTAGTCGTCCCGGCTGCCCGGGGCGACCTGGTACCGGCCGTCCCCGAGCCCGGCGAACCCGTCCCCGGCCGCGACCTCGATCACGGCCCGCCCGTGCCGGGCCCATGCCGCGGCGGCTTCGGCGACCGGCCCGCTGCCGGGACTGAAGACGAGCAGCGGCCCGTCGTCGGCCTCGCCCGCGGTCGGCGCCGGGAGCCGCCGCTGGCGCCACGCGGGCAGGTAGGCGAGGTCGGCCGGGTCCGCCTGGTCGGCCTCGGCGAGGCCCGCCCGCCCCGCCCGCCCCGGTGACGGCTCAGTCCGCGCACCGGGTTCGGGATCCACCCAGTATCGTGTCCGCTCGTACGGGTAAGCGGGCAGCGGGACGCGCCGCCTGCGCTGGCCTCTGCTCAGCGCGCCCCAGTCCACCGCCGCGCCGCTGGCCCATAGCTCGCCGATGGCCTGGGCGAGCGAACGCCCGTCCTGCGCCGCGCCGTCGCCGCGAGGAGAATCGAGCGAGGAGACAACGCTCGCCGTCCTGCCGAGGCTCTGCCTGGCCAGCGCGGTCAACGACCGCCGGGGGCCGGTCTCCAGCAGCACCGCCCCGGTCTTGGCGGCGGCCTGCACCGCCGCGGCGAATCGCACGGGCCGGCGTACCTGCGCCGCCCAGTAGCCCGGGTCAGCCGCCTGCTCGCCGGTTATCCAGTCCCCGGTGACCGTCGAGAGGAATCGCCGCTCGGGAGGCCTGAGCCCCGCCTGCTCGGCGGAACGCCGCAGCGGCGCGACGATCGGGTCGAGCATCGAGGAGTGGAAGGCGTGCGATGTGTGCAGCAGCGTGCCCTGGACGCCGACTCCTGCCAGCGTCCTGGTGAGCGTGTCTATCGCCTCGTGCGGCCCGGCGACCACGGTGGCGCGCGGCCCGTTGCTCGCGGCCAGGCTGATCTCGCCGCTGAGAACGGCCTCGACCTCCGCCTCTGCCAGCGGCAGGGCAAGCATCGCCCCCGCGGGCATGGCCTGGGTCAGCCGCCCTCTGGTGACCACGAATTCGATCGCGGCGGGCAGGGCGAATACCCCGGCCAGGCAGGCGGCAACTATCTCGCCGATGCTGTGGCCGAGCATTGCCATCGGTTCCACGCCCCAGCTCATCCACAACTGGGCGAGTGCGTACTCAACCGAGAACAGGGCAGGCTGGGCGAACTCGGTGCGGCGCAGCCGGTCCGACAGCTCCGCGGCGTCTGCCGCCGGGGAGCGCGAGCTGAACACGAGGTCGCGCAGATCGTGCCCGAGCGACGGCGCGGCGAGTTCGGCGCATTGATCGAACGCGGCGCGGAAGACCGCCTCGGCCTGGTAGACCTCCGCGGCCATGTCCATGTGCTGCGTTCCCTGGCCAGGGAACATGAAGACGACCGGTGTGTGCTGCATCGGCCTGACTTGGGAGCCCGAGCTGATCGTCAGTGTCTGGAGCGCGGTCCTGTCGTCCCGGCACACGGCGAACGCGCGGTGGGCAAGCTGCGGCCTGCCTATCTGCAGGGTGTAGGCGACATCGGCGAGTTCAAGGCCGGGGTTGGCCTCCAGGTGCTCGAACAGCCTCGGTCCCATCGCCTCGAGCGCGGCCGGGGATTTCGCCGACAGCGGGAGAACCTGCCAGCAGGGCCCGGCGTCGGTCGGCTCGGGCGCGGGCGGTTCCTCGACGATGACGTGGGCGTTGGTGCCGCCGATGCCGAAGGCGCTGACTCCGGCGCGCAGCGGCCCGCCCGTCTTCGGCCAGTGCCGCGATTGCTTGTTGACGTGGAACGGCGTGTCGGAGAAATCGATGAGCGGGTTCGGCTTCTCGTAGTGCAGCGTTCCGGGCAGCCGGTGGTGCCGCATCGCCAGTATGGTCTTGATCAGGCCGGGCATGCCGGACGCGGTGCCGAGATGGCCGATGTTGGACTTCACGCTGCCGATGGGGATCGACCGCCTCGCGGTGGCCCCCGCCTCCCGGTACGCGGTCGTGAGCGCGGCGACCTCCACCGGGTCACCCACCGTGGTCCCGGTGCCGTGGGCTTCGACGTAGCCGATCGAGTCGGGCGAGATGCCGCCCGCCGCCCGCAGCGCCTGCCGGATGACGTCCGCCTGGCCGACGGCGCTCGGCGCGCTGAAACTGCTGCGCTTGGCCCCGTCGTTGTTCACGGCGGAGCCGATCACGACCGCGTGGATCGTGTCGCGATCGGCGATGGCGTCTTCGAGCCGCTTGAGCACGACCGTTCCGGCCCCGTACCCGAAGGTGGTGCCGGTGGCATCGGCGTCGAACGGCCGCACGTGCCCGTCGCGCGAGTAGATGCTGTTCTCCGCCCAGACATGGCCCCTGGTGTACGGGGCCCGCACGTTGACCGCACCGGCCAGGGCCATCGAGCACTCGCCGGCTGCGAGCGCACGGCACGCCTGGTGGACCGTGACCAGCGCCGTGGAGCACGCGGTCGCGATCGACACAGCGGGCCCGGACAGGCCGAGGGCGTAGGCTACCCTGGTCGCGATGTAGTCGGAGGCGTTGTTGAACTCGATGGCCAGGTCGCCGGCCCCGGCGCGCGCCTTGTCGTTCTCGTGGACGTACTCCTCGGCGTAGGTGTTGGGCGCCCCGCCCCCGTAGACGCCGATGCGACCCGCGTAGCGGGCGGGATCGTAGCCCGCGTGCTGCAGTGCCGCGTGGCAGACCTCGAGGAAAATCCGCTGCTGCGGGTCGGCGATTTGCGCCTCGCGCGCGGTATAGCCAAAGTACCGGGCGTCGAAACCCTCAATGTCGTCGAGCATCGGGACGAATGGCACGTGATTGGGGTTAGCTATCAGCGATTCCGACAGCCCGGCCGCCCGCATCTGGTCAGGTTCCAGTTTGGTAAGCGACTCCACGCCGTTTATGAGATTCTGCCAGAACTCATCGATATCGCCTGCGCCGGGGAACCTCCCCGCCATCCCGATGATGGCGATACGCGGGCTGGCCGGTACGGAGGCATCCTCAAGTGCACTCACCCGTATTACTCCTTAGGTATCCAGCCGCACGCCGGCCAGCTACCCGCCGCCGGCGTTCCTGTCCGCGGAAAGGCCGGCGGCGGACTAATCTCTTTAGCGTAGGCACAACCTCCCGGCTGGCAGTATGTCGGATTCATGTGACGCTATCGCTGCTTAACGATGCTTGACAGCGCCGGATTCGGTACCCGGTACCTGTGTAGTCCCTTTGCTTGACATACATGACGAGGCGCGCCGCCACGCATATATGACTTTCCTAGCGTGCTGCACTGCCATCTAACCTTATAACAGGTAGTTCCGACACGCGGCCCCGATGAAGCAGCGCGCTGATTCTCGGGTTGCTAATCCATGGGAGCACCCTAGTGCCCGGTCCGCCTCGCGATGATCACATTGCCGTTGTCGGGATGGCCTGCCGCTTTCCTGGAGCGAACACGACGAGCGAATACTGGCAGAATCTGGTCGACGGGGTCGAGTCAATTACCTGGCTGAGCGAAGAGGATCTGGCCGCGAGCGGCGTCCCGCCGCGCGAGTTCAGGCATCCGCACTATGTCAAGGCGGCTTTCCTCATCGAGGACATGGAATACTTCGACGCCCGCTTCTTCGGCTACACGCCGCGCGAAAGTGAGGTGCGCGACCCGCAGGGGCGCTGGTTCCTTGAGACCTGCTACGCCGCGGTTCAGGACAGCGGCTACGACGTGGGCCGCCTCGGCGGTCTCGTTGCCGTAGTCGGCGGCATGGCCAACAACCTGTACGGCGAGCACTACGTCAAGCGCAACGCGGCGCTGAGCGCGGCCGTGGGGCCGATGGCGATCGGGGTGGGAAGCGCGCCGGACTACCTCGCCACGACCGTCTCCTACCGGCTGGGCTTGCGCGGGCCGAGCATCAGCGTGCAGACCGCGTGTTCCACCTCGCTGCTCGCCGTGCACATCGCCAGCCAGCTGCTGCGCAGCGGCGAATGCGACTACGCGCTCGCGGGCGGGGCTCAGGTGGAACTGCCCGGCCGTGCCGGGCACACCTGGCTGGAAGGCGGCATTTACACCAAGACCGGCCATATCCGTCCCTTCGATGCCGAGGCGTCCGGCACCATATTCGGCAGCGGCGTCGGCGTCGTGGCGCTCAAACGCCTCTGCGACGCGGTCGATGACCGCGACCACATCTACGGGGTACTACGCGGTTCCGCGGTAAACAACGACGGCGGCGCCCGGGCCGGGTTCACCGCCCCGGGTGTCGAGGGCCAGGTGCAGCTGATCACGGAGGCGCTCGCGGTCGCCGAGGTGGACCCCGACACGATCGGCTATGTCGAGGCGCACGCGACCGGGACGCTGGTCGGCGACCCGATAGAGGTCGCCGGGCTGCGGCGGGCCTACCAGGACGCGGGCTGCTCGGCCAGGCAGTCGATCCCGATCGGCTCCGTCAAAGGGAACATCGGGCACCTCGGCCCGGCATCCGGCGTCGCCGGCCTCATCAAGGTCTGCCTCGCGCTCGAGCACGAGCAGCTGCCGCCGAGCATCAACTACGAGCGGCCGAACCCCAACCTGGCACTGGACGGGAGCCCGTTCTTCGTGACCACCGAGTTGCGGGCGTGGCCGGTGAGCGAATCGCCGCGCCGGGCGGGTGTCAGTTCGTTTGGCATCGGCGGCACGAACGTCCATGTGATCGTCGAGGAGGCGCCGGCCCCGCGCAGCTCCCCCTGTCCGGCGGGTCCGCGCCGCCGGTGGCACACGATTCCCGTGTCCGCCAAGACAGCCGCGACCGCCGATGCCGCCGCCCGTGCCCTCCGCGAGGCACTGCCGAACATGAAGGGTTGCGCCCTCGAGGACGTCGCGTTCACCGCCCAGGTAGGGCGTCCCGCGTTCGGCCACCGGCGTGCGGTGGCCGCCGAGACCATCGAGACCGCCGCCGACGCTCTCGCGGCGGCGGTTGACCGCCGCGCGGCCGTGGCCGCCGCTGCCGGGCGGCCGCTGGTCATGATGTTCCCTGGGCAGGGCACGCAGCACCTCGGCATGGGGCGCGATCTCTACCAGACCGAGCCTGCCTATCATGACGCGCTTGCCATGTGCGCTGGGCTGCTGGCCCCGCACGTTGGCCTCGACATCAGGGACCTGATCTTCGCCCGCGAGGGCTCCGGGCATGAGGCGCGGCTCCGCGAAACGCGGTACAGCCAGCCTGCCCTGTTCGCCGTGGAATACGCGCTCGCCACCACGCTGGCCACGGCGGGCATCACGCCAGCCAGCATGATCGGCCATTCCGTCGGCGAGTACGTCGCGGCGTGCCTGGCCGGCGTCTTCACGCTGTCCGACGCGCTCGCGATCATCGCGGCCCGCGGCCGCCTGATGCAGGCGATGCCGCCCGGCGCGATGCTGGCCGTTGACTGCCCGGCGTTCCTCGTCCAGTCGATGCTCCCGCGGGACGCGGAGATCGCGGCCGTCAACGGCCCGCGGTCCACGGTCATCGCCGGACCGGGTCCGGCGGTCGCGGCTGCCCGGCAGTTGCTGGAAGCCAGGCAGATCGGCTGCACCGAACTGGTCACCTCACACGCGTTCCACTCCAGCCTGATCGAACCGTGCCGGGAGGAGTTCGCGGCTGTCGTCGCCGGATATGACATGAGCCGGCCGGCGATCCCGTTCGTCTCCAACGTGACCGGGACCTGGATCACCGACGAGAACGCGACAGACCCGCAGTACTGGGCGCGGCACCTGCGCTCCCCCGTGCTGTTCGCGGACGGGATCTCCGCCCTCGGCCGGGACGTCCTGCTCCTGGAGGTCGGCCCCGGCGACACGCTGTCCAGGCTGGCACGCCAGATCACCGGCAGCGCGGCGGTGCCGGTGGTGACGGCCATGCGGCATCCGCTCCGCTCCGGTCCGGACGACCGGGTGCTCGCCGAGGCGCTTGGCGAACTGTGGTGCCAGGGCGCCGAGGTCGACTGGGCCGCCTGGGCCGCATGGACAGGCAAGCGCCGCCGCGTCCCGCTGCCCGCCTACCCGTTCGAACGCCAGCCCTTCTGGGCTCAGCCAGATCCGGCGCCGGCCTCGGACCGCGATGGCGGGGACGAAGACGACTTGCCGCTGCCGCCGGAGCGCTGCACGTTCACGCCGATATGGCGGGAGGCGCCGCTCGACGAGCCGGCGGGCCAGGTCGCGGGGGCGCGCGTCCTGGTCTTCGACAGCGGGCACCCCGTAATCGGCGCGCTGACAGCCGCGCTGGCCGCCAGCGGCGCCGCCGTGACCGTGGTCAGCCCTGGCGCCTCGTTCGCGGCCACGGGTCCCGGCCGGTACACGGTCCACCCCGCGGACGCCGCCGATCTGCACGCGCTGCTCGACGCGCTGCCGGACGGCCTGCCCGCGCATATCGTGCACGCCTTCGGCCTGACCGAGCCGCACCCGGATGCCGTCGGCCAGGCGGCGGTCACGGCCGGCCGGGACGGTTTCTACAGCCTGCTCCACCTCGGCAGGGAGCTGGCCGCTCGCAGCGGCGGGGCGCCGGTCCGGGTGCACGTGGTCTCGAGCAACATGCAGGAGATCTCGGGCACCGAGCCGCTGGAACCCGCCAAGGCCCTGTGGCTCGGGCCGGTGATGCTGGCGCAGCGGGAAATTCCCGGGGTGTCCTCCCGGAGCATCGACCTCGCGGTCCCTGGCCCGCTGCCGTCGGCGGCTGTGGCCGCCCAGCTTCTCGCCGAGATGACGGCCCCCGCGCGGCACGCTCAGGTCGGCTGGCGCGGCCGCAAGCGGTGGCGGCTTGATTATCAGGGCATGCCGCTGGCGACGCCGCTCCGCGACCGCCCGCAGGGCGCGACGTACCTGATCACCGGCGGTCTCGGCGCGCTCGGGCTGGTCGTCGCCGAGGACCTGGCAGACACCGCGCCCGCCACGATCGTGCTGCTCGCCCGGACCCCGGTCCCGCCGCGTGCGAGCTGGCCGGCGCTGATCGCGTCGGCCGACACCGACGAGAAGCTCCGCGGCAGGCTCAGCCGGCTGCTGGGCATCGAGGAGCGCGGCTCGACGGTCGTGACGGTCTCCTGCGACGTGTCGGACGAATCCGCGCTGCGCGCCGCCGTCACGGCGGTGCGCGAGCGGTACGGCCGGATCAGCGGCGCCTATCACTGCGCCGGAGTCGCGGGCGGCGCGATGATGGCCATCCGGGCCGACGCCGACGCCGACGCAGTGCTCGCGGCGAAGGTGGCCGGGACGCTGGCGCTGTACCGCCTGCTGGGCGAGGAGGCGGAGTTCCTCGTGCTGTTCTCCTCGCTGACCGCCGCGACCGGAGCGTTCGGCCAGGTCGACTACTGCGCGGCGAACAACTTCCTGGACTCCTTCGCCCGCTGGGCGGCCCAGCAGGGCAGGCCGGTCTACTCAATCGGCTGGATGCGGTGGACCGACTCGGGCATGGCCGTGGAGCATGAGGGCGCGGCCCCGCACGCGTTCAGGGAACTGCAGGTCGGGGCGCGCTACGAGCCCGCCGCGCATCCCCTGCTCGACCGCCGCGTCGCCGCGCCTGGCGAGACGATCTTGTTCAGCACCCTGCTCGAGCCGGGCGCCCGCTGGATCTGCGCGGAGCACCGGCTTGACGGCGCGGATGTCGTCGTCGGCACCGCCCTGCTCGAGATGATCGACGGTGCCTACCGGGAGGCGCTCGCGGCGACGCCGGAGATCAGCGATGTCGTCTTCATCGGGCCGATCGGGATCACCGGGCCCACCGAGATCCGGACCGGATTCGTCCCCGACGGCGACGGGCACGCGGTGACCGTCACCGTCGGCGCGTCCGGCCAGGGCGGCTGGACCTGGGCGGAACGGCTGCGCTGCCGGGTCAAGCCCGGGGAGCCCGCGGCTGTCCCGGTGCATGACATCGCGGAGATCAGGGCCAGATGCTCGACGGCGGCGTTCGCCGACGGCCAGCTCCCGTCCGCCGCTGGCATGATCGACCACGGCGCCCACTGGGCCGGCAATGTCAAGACGATGGCGGTCGGCGACAGGGAAGAGCTGTCGCTCGTCGAGCTCCCTGAGGCATTCTGGCCGGAGGCCGGCCAGTACCGCCTGCACCCGGCGCTCCTGGACACCGCCGTCACCGAGGCCAGGTACGACGAGGAGCGAATCGCGCGCGGCGAAAGCTATCTCCCGTTCGGCTACGGCCGGATCCGCGTTCACGAGCCGCTGCCGCCGCGATTTTGGGTGCACATCCGGCACCTGAGCGAGCCGGGCGCCGAGTTCGACCGGGTGACGGCGGTGCTGATGCACGGTGACGGGACCGAGATCGCCCACATCGACGAGTACGCCGAGCGGCGAGTGGACCGGACGGCCGTCCGCGCCGCGGTAGACGGCCGCGTCGGCGGCGGGAACGCCGCCGACGCGGCCAGTACGCCCGTGCACAGTCTGGACGAGGTCAGCGTCACCCCGGACCTGGGCCGCGATGTCCTGCGGCGGGTCCTGTACTGGCGGCCCGCGCCGCACATCCTGGTGGTCCCCGAGGGCATCGATCGCAACCTGCGCCGCACCCAGGCGCTCACCATCGACGTGGTACGGCAGAACCTCGGCACGGCGCCCTTCACCGGCGCGGGCCAGGATCGCCTAGTCGACACGCCGTACACGGCGCCGGCCACGGACACCGAGCGGACCATCGCCCGGCTGTGGGAAACGTCGCTTGGCATCGCGCGAGTCGGGATCGACGACGTGTTCTTCGAGCTTGGCGGCAATTCGCTGGTCGCGGTGCAGCTTGCCGCCCGGATGCGCGAGGTGTTCGCGGTCGACCTGCCGATCGCCGTGCTCTTCGATCTGCCGACCGTGCGCGCCCTCGCCGAATTCGTCTCCGCCACGCGAGCCCTCCAGGAGACAGGGGCGGCGCCGTGAGCCCGGTCCGGCCCGGCACCGGGTTCTCGGCCTGGATACAGTACGTCCAGCCGGTGTCAGCCGGCGGCATGGTCCTGGTGTGCTTCCCGCACGCGGCGGGAAGCGCGTCCGCCTACCGGGACTGGTGCGCCGTCCTCGCCGGCTACGGCATCGAGGTCTGGCCGGTGCAGCTGCCCGGCCGGGAGAGCCGGTTCACCGAGCCACTGACCACGGACCTGGCGGAGCTGACCGGTGCGGTCGCGGAACCGCTGCGGACGAACCTCGCCGGACGCCCGTACGCCATCTACGGCCACAGTGCCGGCGCGATGATGGCATACGGGCTCGCGCTCCGCATGGAGGCCGACGGCGGGCCTGGTCCCTATCACCTGTTCGTCGGCGCGTGCAGGCCGCCCAGCCGGCCGGACCCGGACTTCCCGATCCACCGGCTCCCGCCCGATCGCTTCCTCGCGAGGCTGACCGGATACGGCCGAATCCCGCAGGAGATCCTCGGCTTCCCCGACCTGGTCGAGCAGATAGCCACCACCGCCCGTGCCGACCTGCGGCTGGTCGAGACCCATCCCTGGGATTCCGGCATGGTGGTGGACTGCCCGGTGACCGCGTTCGGCGGCGTGTCCGACCCCGCCGTCCCGGTAGGGACGCTGGCGGACTGGGGCCAGATCACGAGCGGGACGTTCACGCGAGTCGTCCTGCCCGGCGGCCATTTCCCCCCGCCCTCCGGGGAACGGCAACTGCTTGAAGGCATCCGTCGTGGCATCGGCTGAGACCCGCGCTCCCGCCCCGGTCGCCGCGCGGTCCCGCGGCCGCGATCCGGCCGCGGCGGTGGAACTGACCGAGCTGACCAAGGTCTACCCGCGGCGGCGCGGGGCCAGCGGCCCGGCGGCCCCGTCGGTGGACCACATCAACCTCGTGATCCCGGTCGGCCAGGTCTTCGGCCTGCTCGGACCGAACGGCGCCGGCAAGTCCACGACGATCCGCATGATCGCCACCTTGCTCGAGCCGACATCCGGGCAGGTGCGGGTCTGCGGCCTCGACACCAGGACCCGGCAGCGCGAGGTCAGGAACATGCTCGGAGTCGCGCTCGGCGGCGAGCGCAGCGTCTACTGGAAGCTGACCGCCCGGCAGAACCTGGAATACTTCGCGGCGCTGCACGGCAGCTCCCGCCGCAAGTCCCGGAGCCGGATCAGCGACGTTCTCGACCAGATGGGCCTGGCCGATCACGCCGACGACCATATCGAGACCTGGTCCAGCGGCATGCGGCAGCGGCTTGTGCTGGCCCGCGCGCTGCTGAACTGGCCGCGTGTGCTGCTGCTCGACGAGCCGTCAAGCGGCCTGGACCCGCGTGCCACGCAGGCCATGCACGAGCACATCCTGCGGCTGAAGGACGCCGGGCACACGATCCTGCTCACGACCCACGACATGGCCGAGGCGGACGCGCTGTCGGACCGGCTCGGCATCATCGACGGCGGGAAGCTGGTGGGCGAGGGCACCTCCGCCGAGCTGAAGCGGTCGGTCGGTGCGACCCAGGTCGTCCGCGCGCGGATCGCGGTCGCGTCGCAAGCGGGCCTGGATCTGATCGTCGGCGATCTGGCCCCTATCGCCAGGATCACGGTCGAAACCGGTCACGGTCCCTGCGCCGCGGACGGCGCGGGGCCGGACGACGGCGCCGTCACGGCCGGCCGCGCTGTCGAGCTGACCCTGCTGGCCACGAACGGCACCGACCTGGTGTCGGCGGTGATCGCCACCGTCGCCAAGCGAGGCGGTTCGGTGCTGCGCGTGGAGAACGACCCGGTCAGCCTGCGGGACGTCTTCATCACGCTGACCGGGAGGGGGCTGTCCAGTGAACCGCCTTCCGCATGAGGCCGCCGCGTTCGCCGCCACCGTCCGCAAGGAGTGGCAGGTGATGATGCGCTACTGGCCGAACACCACGATGCTGCTGCTCGAGACCGTGCTGATGCCGCTGGCTTACTGGGCGCAGGCGATGGGGTTCGAGGGCGGCTCCGCGAGCGCCTCGCACGCGTTCACCCAGCGCTCAGGCACGCAGAGCGTGGCCGGCTTCATCTACCTCGGCTGGGCCGTTTACATGTGGATCAGCACGATGATCTGGGGTCCGGGCATGTGGCTGCGCAGGGAGCGCATGCAGGGATCGCTTGAGAGCCTGTTCCTGACCCCGGTCTCCCGCTTTACGTTGCTGTTCGCGCCATCGGTGGCACAGCTCTTCCCGACCGCGCTTGAGTTCACCCTGGCCGGGCTGATGATGCGGTTCGCCTTCGGAGTCCCGCTCGGGGCCGGGCAGATAGCCGGCGGGGTGATCGTCATGCTCGCCTCCGTCCCGGTGCTGTTCGCGCTGGGCGGGCTGGTCGGGGTGCTGGTGATGCGGGTGCGCGACTCCGCCGGCGTGGGCGCGGCGATCCGCGGGCTGGTCGCCATCCTCTGCGGTGTCACCTATCCGATCGCGATCCTGCCCGGCTGGGTCCACCCGATCAGCTACGCGCTGCCGGTCACGCAGGTGCTGAACGCGCTGCGCGGGACCGTGCTCGACAGCCCGGCGATCCCTGGCCTATGGAGCAGGTGCCTGCTGCTGCTCGCCCTCGGCGCCGCCATCGGCGCACTGGCGGTGGTGCTGCTCGGACTGACGATGCGCAGCATCAGCCGCACGGGCCGGCTGGGGCAGTTTTGATCCGGGCGACCGCCGCGGTCGTGCTGCGGGAATGGCGGGTGCAGCGCCGCTACCCGGTCAGCATGGTCAACCTCGCCTTCCTGACGCCGCTGTACCAGCTGGCCCTGCCCACGCTGCTGCTCGGCAGCGCGTTCGTCGTGGGCGGCTCAGCGGTCGGGCTGTCCAGGCAGACTGGCACCAGCGACCTCGCCGGCTGGATCGGGGCGGGAGTGCTCACCGCGACGCTGCTTGTCGGGGCCGTGACCAGCGTGTACGAGACACTCGAGGCCGACAGGCAGACCGGTGTGATCGAGCACTCGTGGGCCAGCCCCGCGCCGCGGCAGGCGTTCGTCCTCGGCGGCGTGCTGACCGGGAGCCTGTTCGGCACCGTGTCCAGCATCGTCCTGCTCACGATCGCCGTCACGCTGCTGCACGGCTCGTTCGCGCTGCCCGGCGTGCTGCTGAGCCTTCCCGTCCTGCTGCTCATGCTGGCCGGAAACTGCGGCTACAGCTACCTGGTGGGAGCCGCGGTGCTCGTGCTGCGCGAAGCCGACGTGATCGTCGAGCTGCCCACCCTGCTCGTCATGCTGTTCTCCGGCGTGTTCTTCCCGCTGACACTGTTGCCCGCGGCCGCACGGCTGCCCACCTACATCCTGCCTGACACCTGGGAACTTGACCTGATCAGGCATCTCACCCTGGCTACCCGGCCGCTCGCCCCCGTGGCAGCGGAGGTGGCGGCGGCGGTCGCGACCGCCGCCGCGTGGCTGGCGATCGGCGTCTGGGCCTTCCTCAGCACCGAACGTCGCCTGCGCGCGGCCGGCACCCTCGCCCAATTCTGAGCTGAAAGGACCGACATGACATTGAAACCACCGCTGCGGCCGGTTTCGATCTCGACGCGATTCGGCAGCGCGGTCCGCATGACCGAGCTGGCCGGAATCGCCGGGGAGCTCGGCGCGGACCAGATATGGGTGGCGCAGCTACCGGACCACCGGGACGCGACGATCCTGTCCAGCATGTTCCTGCAGGCCGCCCCGGCCGCGCTGGTCGGCACCGCGGTGCTGCCCGCCTATGCCCGGCATCCGGTATCGACGGCGCAGGCCGCGCTGACGCTGTCGGAGTTCTCCGGCGGGCGGTTCGCGCTCGGAGTGGGCTACAGCCATCAGTTCGTCAACGAATATGTGCTCGGCTGCCGGCCGGGGCCGCCGATCGGAGCGATGCGCGATTACCTGCGGATCGTCACGGATCTGATCGAGCAGGGCGCGTCCACCCTGGAGGGCAGGCACTTCACCGGCCGCGCCCAGTACGGATCGCCCCGGGGGCCGGTGCCGCTCTTCCTCGCGGCACTGCGCCCGCAGATGATCAGGCTGGCCGTGCAGCGCTGCGACGGCATCCTGCTATGGCTGTGCACCCCGCGGTACATCAGGGAGCATGTCACCCCCGTGGTCCGCGAGGCGTGCGCCAAGTTCGGGAAGGACCCCGAGCAGTTCCAGGTCCTCACCCTGGTTCCCACGCACGTCACAGACGACCCCGGCGATGCCTACGAGACAGCCACCCGGCAGATACAGGCCTACCGGCTGCTGCCCTACTACCGCTACGTGCTCGAGGCGAACGGCGAACTCGACCCGAGGGAGCTGACCCTGTTCGGCACCAAGGACCAGATCAGGGCCCAGATGGAGGTGTACAGGGGAGCCGGGACCACGCCAGTCATCGCGCCCTTCGCCGAGACGCCCGACGAGTTCGCCGAGACGGTCACCGCGGCCTTCGAGCAGTGAAGAAAGGGCGACGCGATGCTACACGACTGGTTCACGCGCAGCGCGCGCAGCCACCGGTCCGGGACGGCGCTGGTCGTGGCCGGCACGCGGCTCACGTACGCCCAGCTCGACGCGGTCTCCCGCGGGATCGCCGGCCGCCTGCGGGCAGCGGGGGCGGTCCGCCCGGCGGTCGGGCTGCTCGCCACGAGGACCGTGGCGGCGTACGCGGGGTACCTGGCCGCGCTCCGCGTCGGCGGCGTCGCGGTCCCGCTCGACCCGGGACACCCCGCGGAGCGGTTGTCGCGGATCGCCGCGTCGGCCGGGCTGAGCTTCGTGATCGCCGACCGGAAGCAGGACACCGCGTTCCTTGACGGGAGCCGGGTCTGCGTACTGCGGATCGGCCCGGAGACGCTGTCGGACCTGCTCCGCGCCCCGGCCCGGGCCGATGACCCGCCCGACTGGACCGGTGGCCCTGCCCAGGTCGCCTACCTGCTCTACACGTCCGGGTCGACGGGACGCCCGAAGGGAGTGCCGATCCGGCACGGCAACCTGGACGAGTTCCTGCGCTTCAACATCGACAGGTACGATCTCGGGCCGGGCAGCCGCATGGCGCAGATGACGAGCCTGGCGTTCGACCCGTCGGTCCTGGAAATGTTCACGGCCTGGGGCGCCGGCTCGGCCCTTGTCGTGCCGTCGGCGGACGACTTGTACGACCCGGTGCGGTTCATCAATCAGCACCAGGTCACGCACATGTTCTCGGTCCCGTCGCTGATCACCATCGCCCACGAGGCAGGCCTGCTGCCGCCGGGCAGCATGCCGTCGCTGCGCTGGAGCCTGTTCGGCGGGGAGCAGCTCACCGCGGCGCAGGCCCGGGCGTGGGCGGAGGCGGCACCGAACGGCACGATGGAGAACCTGTACGGGCCTACCGAGTGCACGGTCGCGGTGACGACCTACCAACTGCCGCGTGACCCGGCGGCGTGGCCGATCACCGCCAACGGCACGATTCCCATCGGGCACGTCTACCCGCACCTGGAATACCGGATCGAATCCGACGGGGAACTGCTCATCCGGGGCTCACAGCGGTTCTTCGGCTATCACGATCCGGCGGACAACGAGGGGCGGTTCACCCCGCCCGCCACGGACGGCCCGGTGCCGGCGGAGGCGTGGTACCGCACCGGGGACCGGGTCGCGGTCCAGGACGAGGGCCTGGTCCATCTGGGCCGCCTGGACCAGCAGATCAAGATCCGGGGCAATCGCGTTGAGCTCCATGAGGTGGAGGGAGCGATCCGGACCTGGGCTGACGCCGGCGATGTCGTGGTTGACCTGGTAAGCACGCCGGACGGCGGGATCGCGCTTGCCGCGGTGTGCGCCGGACAGGTGCCGCCGCTCGCCGAGTTCCGGGCACGGCTGCGCGCGCATCTGCCGCTGCACATGATCCCCGGGTACCTGGTCCGGATCGAGCGGCTGCCGCTCAACGACCGCGGCAAGGTCGACCGGATGGCGTGCGCTGAGCTGCTCCGGGCCGAGATCCGGCGGGCACCGTGATCACGGTCAGGATCAGGCCCTGCCTGACCAGCCAGCGCCCCTCGAAGGCACGCAGCGGCCTGGAGCCCACGACAGGACCGGGCACGAGCAGGCGGGCCGTGAACGCGCCGTCCGCCGGGCTGATCGTGACGGCCGCCTCCTCGAAGGAGAGCCAGCGGCGAGTCAGCGGGAACCATGCCTTGTAGACGGACTCCTTGGCGCTGAACAGTATCCGGTCCCAGCATGGACCCGCCGCTCCCCGCACGCCGCCCGCGCGAGCGGCACAGGCCCCGGCCGTGGCGGCCGCGAGCGTCGCGAGCATCACGCGCTCTGCTGGCAGGCTGATCAGGCCGAGCACACCGTCGGGCAGCGCCGCGTTGGGCTCGGCGTCGATCCCGAGCGAGGCCATGTCCGCCGCGCGGGCGACAGCCGACGCGCGGTATCCGTCGCAGTGCGTCATGCTGCCCACCAGGCCGGCCGGCCATCGCGGCGCACCCTGCTCGCCGGGCAGGATCGGCGCCGGCGGCCATCCGAGCTGCCCGAGTGCGTCCCTGGCGCAGGCGCGGACGGTCCGGAATTCCCGCCGCCGCTTGTCCACGGCGTTGCCGATCACGGCCGCCTCTTCCGGGAACATGACATCGGCGGGCGCGTCGTCGAACCGTTCGGCGACGGCCACCTGCGGCGGGACCAGTTCCTCAAGCACGGGTTCTCCAGGGCGTGGGTCAGCTGCGGGTCACCCGCCGAGCCGGCTGGTCCAGCGGAACGTCTTCAGGCACAGCAGCAGGCCGGCCACCCCCCACGCGGCCAGGATCAGGGCGGTCATGGGATGTTCCCAGGAGTGCGCCGGCTCCGCGGGGAGCAGCGCGTCAGGCAGGAAGACCGAGCGCAGCCCCTGGCACATCCACTTCAGCGGGAACAGCGCGGCGATCTGCTGGATGACGCGGGGCAGGCTGGTGAACGGGAAGTAGACGCCCGAGATGAACTGCAGCGCGAGGTACGGCAGGCTGACCACGCCCGCCGCGCTTCGCGCCGAGCGCGGAATGCTGCTCACCGCGATCCCGAGCAGCGTGCAGGTGCCGGCCGACAGCAGGAAGACCCAGGCCAGCGTCACCCACCGGCCAGGGTCCGCGGGCAACCGGAGCCCGTACAGGCCCACCCCGATGGCCAGCATGATCACCGTCTCGAGTACGGACAGCACGAGCGCGAACAAGATCTTGCCGACGAAGTAGGCGGCCGGCGGCATCGGCGTGCCCGCCAGCCGCTTGAGGGTGCCGTCGTCACGCTCGATCGCTACGGTGGCTCCCAGCGTGTTGAAGGTCGTCGACATGACGCCGCTGGCGATGATGCCGGCGATGAAGTACTGCCGGTAGCTCACTCCCGTGTTCGCGACGCTGCCGTTGAAGATCGCGCCGAAAATGACAAGCAGCATGACCGGCATCGCGAACGTGAAGATCACCGCGTCCATCTCGCGGAAGAAGACCCGCAGCTCAAGGCGCGCCCGGGACAGGCCCGTCCTGGTGGTGCCGGGCAGTCGCGCCGGCGAGACGGCCGTCACGCGCTCACCGCTGCCGGCCGTCGTCCTCATTGCGCGTCCCTGATCATCGTCAGGTAGATGTCCTCCAGCGTCGGCCGGCTGACGGTCAGTCCGGGGATCTCCCCGCCGAACAGGGCGGAGATCTCGGCCACGGTCTGGGTCGGCGTGCGGGTCTCGACGCTGCGCGGGCCGTCGGGCCCGGTCCAGGTCACTCGCGCGGTCGCCCGATCCCGCCCGCCGAGCGAGGCGGGCGGTGCCACGGCGCGCAGTTGGCCGCGGGCGATCACGCCGACGCGGTCCGCCAGCGCCTCGGCCTCCTCCAGGTAATGCGTGGTCAGCATGATCGTCGTGCCGTCGCGGGACAGCCCGCGCACCAGCGTCCAGAACTGCCGCCGCGCCTCGGGGTCGAACCCCGTCGTCGGCTCGTCGAGGAAGACGAGGTCGGGGCGGCCGACGATGCCGAGCGCCACGTCCACCCGGCGGCGCTGCCCGCCGGAAAGGGCGTGCAGCCGGGTATCGGCCTTCTCCAGCAATCCGGTCTGCTCGATCACCTCCTCGGGGTCATGTGGATTCGGATAGAATCCCGCGAAATGCCGGACGATCTCGCGCACGGTCGACTCGGCCGAGTCCCGGCTAGACTGCGGGACGATTCCTATTCTGGCCCGCCACGCGCGGTCGGCCACCGCCGGATCGGTGCCCAGGACGCGCACCTCGCCGGCGTCCCGCTTCCGATATCCCTCGAAGATTTCCACGGTGGTGCTTTTACCGGCGCCGTTCGGCCCGAGAAGCGCGAAAACCTCGCCCTGTACAATGTCCAAATCCAGCCCGTTGATGGCCACGACATCGTCGTATCGCTTGCGCAGTCCGCGCGCGCGAACCGTCAGGTCGGTCACGCATCCTCCTTTAGAAGGATCGGCAACTAGAATATCAGGGAGCAGCCTTTCCCGGAAGAATTGAGTGGCCGGTGCCGGGCCGCTCCGGGCCTGCTTGCCCGGTCATCCCCGTGTCACTTGAGTCACTGGAGCCGGCAGGATCTGCCGCGGGCCGAGCGGGCCGCGCCGCCTGGCCTGCCATTCCCGCGGGTAGCCGAGCGAGACCTCCTCGAATCGCACGCCGTCATGCCACGTCGTCCGCGGAATGTGCAGATGACCGTAGACCACGGCGACCGCGTTGAACCTGACATGCCAGTCGGCGGTGCGCTCGGTACCGCACCACTGCGCGAACTCCGGGTAGCGCAGCACCCGGGTCGGCTCGCGAACCAGCGGGAAATGGTTCACGAGGACGACCGGCAGCGCCGGTTCGCGGGCCTCAAGCCGCCGCCTGGTCAGTTCGACCCTGGCCCGGCACCAGTCCTCCCGGCTCGGATACGGGTCCGGGTGCAGCAGCAGCTCGTCGGAGCAGACCACGCCGGCGGCGTAGGCCGCGGCAAGCCCCTGCGCCTTGTCCGACGTCCCCGGCGGGCGGAACGTGTAGTCGTACAAGACGAACAGCGGCGCGACCGTCGCCGGGCCGCCGGCGCCGTCCCACACCGGGTACGGATCCTCCGGTGTCAGCACGCCCAGGCTCCGGCACAGCCGCACAAGTCCCGCGTACCGTTCCCCGCCGCGAAGCTGGACCTTATCGCGCGGATGCGTCCACAGTTCGTGATTGCCCGGTGCCCACACGACGGTCGCGAACCGCTCGCTCAGAACCCGCAGCGCCCATTCGATGTCCGCGAAACGCTCCGCGACGTCGCCGGCCACAAGCAGCCAGTCCGCTGCCGATTCCGGGCGGAGCTGCTCTACAATCTTCCGATTCTCGGGAAAACCTACATGCAGATCACTGAAAGCCAGCAGCCTGGGCGCCGGCATGCGACCGGAAGGCATATGAATTGAGTATATCTGCCGTTGCTTTCCCGCAAAAGCCTATTGCTCGCTCAGCGGCTTACCCGTTCGCCATCGCTCTCCGGCGCCCGCTCGGGCGGGCGGCAGTCACCCGGGACCGTTCGGAAGATCAAAGACATCATCCCGAACGGACAGTGGTTCCCGCGGCCCGCCAGCCCGGCTCCGGCGGGGGCGGGCCGGTCACTGACGGGCGTGCCGCTCGAGCGGAGCCGCGACCTGGGCAGCGCGGTCCCTGACGAAGTAGTGGCCGCCCGATGTGACCGTGTGCACGCCCGCGATCTGGCCGAACGGCCGCCAGTCGCGGTAGGACGGCCCGCAGGATCGCGCTTATGTCGGTCCATTCCAGGGCACCGTCGAAGCCGCCAGAGGTACCAAGGGTCTGTCCGCCAAGACGATCAACGACTGCAAGAGTCTCGCCGGCTCCAACCTCATCCCGTTCATCGGCGCGTACAAGCTCAAGGAGCTGACCGCCGACAACGTCCGCTTTACGCCTACGTCGTGCTCAGTCTCATGACCGGTGTCCGCACCGAGGAAGCCCGCGCACTTCGTTGGTCCCACGTCGCGGCGTGGGTACCGGAAGCCAAGGAGTGGCGACCGGTCAGCGAGACCGGCTTTCGGCACAAGAAGTAGGCTGTCTACGTGTGGCGCTCGGTGCGCGAAGACGGCGACACCAAGACCGAGAAGTCCCGCCGCACACTGGAAATCCCCGACGACGTCGCCAAGGCGCTACGCGACCATCATGCCGCGCGCGCAGGCCAGGCAACGACTCCAAGTCGGCAAGGCGTGGCAAGACAACGACCTTGTCTTCGCGACCAGCGTCGGTACGCCGCTCGACGCGGCCAACGTGCGCCGCTCGTTCCGCCGCATCACCAAGGCCGCAGGCCTGGAGGAGAACTGGACACCGCGAGAGCTTCGGCACTCGTTCGTGTCGATCATGAGTGACAACGGAGTCACGATCGAGCAGATAGCCGACCTCGTGGGCCTGTTGATCGCAGCCAAGCGCCAGGCATGCGGAAAACACGGAAACCTCTTCGGAGTGTCGCCCACCTACCGGAACTACTGTCAGCCAGCTACCGGAACCGCGTCCGCAAACTGTCGCCCGGGAACCAGAACCAAGGTGTCAGGCATCTACCGGGATCGCACACTCCGACATGCTTGCGCTACAAGTGAACTCCGTATCCTGCCTGACCTTGAAAGCGTCCTAATCACTATGGCGACGCCGTGGCCATCTGATTCGGCTGCGCCAACCATAGTCGTCGCTATATCCGGAAGACCAGTCTTCGTCTTGACGGGCCGCGAAAGCCCTGAATCTCTCCGTATCTGCCTCTATATCTTCCTCGAGTCTTGAATGGGGCAAGAGGGGACCTCTCCGAACTGGTACACGTGAAGTGGTCTCGTCTTGCGTAGCGCGACCCTGCATAAACAAAAAAATAAAGACGCCGATACATAGTTCATCATAAGGCGAAAGTGCAGATTTCTCAATGATGCGAGTCTGATGAAGAAACGTACCATTGCTGCTATCGAGATCTTCCACAAAAAATTTATTGCCATATCGGTAAATAAGGGCATGGCTGCGAGAAACAGTGGGATCATTGAGCCAGATGTCATTTGCTGGATTACGGCCAATGGTTGTAAGGTTATGTTCAATTTGAAAGCTCGTTCCAATGGTTGCGCCGTTGGTTACTACGAGCAACCCTGTTTGCGAGGGTAGCGATTGCGCTCGCTTCGAAACCTTGTCTTCAAGCCGTTGGAGAACGGGAGCAATTGAGGCTGTGGCGCTATTAGGATCTGCGATCATCGTCGGGCGCTCAGCGTCAAACCTGCGAGAATTTTCGTTGAGAGAAACAAATCGCTCGACGGCCACTGTCGGTTCATCAATGCGAGTAGTGAGACCAGTCGTGTTGATGAATTCCTTCAGTGGGCTGGCTGCCTGGACATTGCCTTCGAGGGCAGCGGTCCACCTGGTCTTCCACTCATCGATTGTTCCCAACGGCCGGACATCGAGCCCGGTTGCAGTTGCCGCCTCGTGACAAGCACGCACGTACGCCGACACGAGATGCCAAGGTGGCAACCGCTTTCGGCGACCTGAAAGGTGGTCATCAAGCGTCGCCCGGGCTAGCTTGTCGTGGCTCAGTCGGACCAACTGTCCGAGAGAAGGATTGCCCGCAGCTCGGCGAAGTGAGTTGAGCTCGGAGACCAGGCTTTCGGCAGCCTGCGTGTGAGACCCTTCGAGTTCGATGGCGTTCCCTCCCGTGTGCGTCCGGTCTCGTCCGGACTCGTCCGAGGTTATTCTCCCATATGACGCCGAGATCGTCTGGATCATTCCGAACTATGGCCCAACAGTGTTAGATGGGACGGAGTTCTTGGAGCAAGGGAGACTTGTGGGGTTCGATGAGACTGAGAGCGAGATACCGGGAGGAATCATGATGATTTCTAGTCACCAACTAGAAATGTGGCTTCCGCTGATAGTTGTCATCCTGCCGGCGATTCGCGCAATAGTGCGCTATTCTCTGCTTCTCGTAGGGCTAATTGTCGCTTTGTCGAAATGTATCAAGGCTGACCGTCCATACATATATAAAGAATTCGCTCGAGCAATGGCTAGTATACGACGCGCCATGACGTAAGCATAGTCGGCACTTCGGCTTTGATACATGCGCACACGTTCAGGAGCTTGCCAGCCTGCGAGGAGAGGCCATCGGACGCGTGGTTGACATAGTGCGGCTTAGGCGCGGGCAGTTCGAGGTGAAACTCAGATCCAGTACCGAGGAGGGTGGGCAGTTCGGAGAAGGTCCACGCATGGTCGTGGACCTTCTCCGATACATTTCAAAGCCTGCAAGGTTGTTCGGGCGGCGGCGCCCACGTCGAAGGTCGCTTTTGGCGTCGTCGACATCTTGCAGGGGTGGGCAGGCCGCCGAGCTCGGTCGCTTCCTTGAACGAGCTGGGATTTGCTGACGACCGCGACGACGCCGAGGTCGCGCGTTTTCTCGGCGAGTCGCCCGGCGCATATGCGTCGGGGCCTTCGATTCCGCCGCGTGTGGACGTTCGCCGAATATGCCGAGCTCGGACCTGCGCTAAGCGGCATTCCAGAGGTTCTGCTCGTAACGCGGCGGTAGCCAAGGGCTGGTCCAGGGCGCGGCGGTGTCCAGCATCTGGTCCGGTGAGCGGGCGCGGAAGAAGGAGTGGATCTGCCGTAGCCGGGCGGGCCAGCTGACGGCGGTGTTGGCCACGTAGTTCTTCAGCCCGCCCCAGATCCGCTCGACCGGATTG
>NZ_JASIAL010000277.1:0-10891 GCF_030042015.1 Trebonia sp.
GTGCTGGCGGCCGGCACCGTCGCCTGGGCCGAGGCCTGCGCCGCAGGCCCGGTGCCAGGCGGCTTGACGTCGGCCAGCTTGGCCTGGCCGGTGTTGCCGGTCAGCGCGAAGGCGATCGCGGCGACCGCGGCGGCGGCCACGACACCGGCTGCCACGGCCGCCTGCAGCCGCCGCGACGAGCGGATCGCGCCCTTGCCGCCCGCGTGCCGCAGCGGCGCTGCCGCCGCCGGGTGTACCGGCTCGGGAAAGCCGTAACGCCCGAACGCCCCGGCCCTGCCAAGCACCGCGGCCTGGTGCGCGAGCGCGGCGGGGCTGTGCCCGGCGGCGAGCGCGAGCGTGTGGGCCTTGAGCTCCGCGGGCGGGCCTGCCTCGAGCCGGAGGCTGTCGGCCGCCGCGGCGGCCAGCGCCGCAGCAGGGGACAGGCCGAGCAACATGGCCGGGCGCAGCTCGAACGAACGGCGCGCGGCGCAGGTCGGGCAGTGCCCGATGTGCCGGTTGACCCGCTTGCGCAGCGCCGCGGTGAGGCGCCCGTCCCAGCCGGCGAGCATGGCGGCGAGCTCCTCGCATTCGTCGCGCCCGGTGCGGCCGACGAGCAGCACGCCGAGGCAGGCCGCGAGCTGCCCGCGGGCACGGGACAGCAGCGCGTGCGCGTGGTTGCGGGACACGCCGAGCACGGCCGCCACCTCGGCGGCATCGAGTCCCTGCTGCAGTTGCAGCTCGACGGCCTCGCGCTCGGCGGGGTTCAGGCCCTCGACAGCCCCGGCGAGCAGGGCGCGCAGCTCGGCGCGTTCGGCGTCCCCGCCGACGTCGGCGCTCTCGTCTACCACGTCAGGCGGCTCATCAAGTACCGACGTCGTCCTCCTGGCCCGCTGCATCCGCAAGGCTTCGTTGCGCGCGACGGCGTACAGCCAGGCACGCAACCGCTCCGGGTCGCGCAGCCCGGCGAGCCGCGAAGCGGCGAGGACGAACGTGTCCTGTACCGCGTCGGCGGCATCGCCCGGGTCGACGAGCATTGACCGGCAGTACTTGTAGAGGGGACCTGCGTACCTGTCGTAGGCCTCGGCGAGCCCGTCGGGGTCGCCTGCCACGATCGACGCGACGAGGGCCGCTTCGCTGTCGCGCATGGGCATACGGTAGCGGTGCCTTCCTCCCGTTGGTGATGAAAAAGATGGCATTGTCGTGTTCCCGACACAGTGATGAAACGCCAGGGACGAATGTGCACCCCTGTTAACACATGCGTCCCGTCCTTTCCGGCGGCGTCGCCGCCGGAAAGGACGGCGCCGCTGGCGCGGCGGGCGACCGGGATGAGCGCCCCCGCGCCCCTCACCCCGGCCCACCCTTCCTGGCGCGGCCCGGCTGGCGCCCACCTCTCGCGTCAGCCAGGCCGCGGCTCGTGGCGGCACCCGGGCCGGCGCCCCCTCCGGCGCCGCCCGGGCTCCTGCGATTCCACCCATCGCCTGTATGAGTGGCCGGCCTGCGTGACGCCAACAACTTTTCCCGGGATTTTTCTGAGAACTTTGCCGCGGCTGTCCGCGACGCTAAGGTCCGGCCCGGCCTACCACGTGTCCACGTGCGCCAGCAGCCCGGCAAGACGGCCGATGACCGCGTCGGGAACGACGGCGTCGTGCGGCGGCACCTCGCTGTGCGGGATCAGCACCCCGCGCATGCCAAGGCGCTTCGCGCCGAAGATGTCGTCGTACGGCCGGTCGCCGACGAAGACGCACGCCGCCGGGTCGGTCACCCCGACGGCGGCCATCGCGGCGCGGAAGGCCTGCGGGTGCGGCTTGGTCCAGGGGATCTCGCTGCTGTACACCGCCCCGTCGATGAGCTCGAGCACCTTATCCCTGGTGAACACCTGCTCGTGCGCGCTGCGCGGCCACATGGTGTTGGATAGCACGCCGATCCGGATGCCGCGGTCGCGCAGTTCGCGCAGCAACGGCGCCACGTCGGGGTCGGTGTAGGTGTGCGGTTCCCACGTGCGGAAGTAGGTGGCGAGGAACGCCTCGTCGACGCTCACCCCCGCGCGGGCGAAGACGTGATCGAGCGTGGCGCTTTGCTGCGCGGTCTCCGACCGCCGCCACAGTTCGAACTCAGCCCGGCGGATCGCTTCGGCGATCGCGGGCACCTGGTCGGCAGGGAAGTGCGGTGCGCAGACGTCGCGCCACAGCGCCTCGTGATCGACCGTGTGCCATGGCGTCAGCGTGCCGCCCCAGTCGAAGATAACCGCCCGCACCGCCATAAGCCGTATGGTACGGACTCACCCGCGGAGCGTGAGCGACTCGATGATCGAGACCGCCTGCGGGGTCGCCTGGCCGGTCGATACGCCAAGCAGCCCGCTTGTCCCCGATGCGTAGCGGTAGACGCGGTCGCAGCCGCCCAGCTCTACGTAGATCGCGGGGGAGCCGGATCCCGCGCCCGCGACGACCGCGAACTTGGCGTGCGGCAGCCCGCACAGGCCCGTGCTACGGCCGCTCGACAGGCCGGCCAGCAGATCCGTTTTCGTCGCGCCGGTGACGGTGGCACCCCCCACGAACTGCGTCGCGCTCGCGATGCCGCCGGAGGAGTACACGCAGATCCGCAGCGACGCCGGCCACGCGGGATATACGGCGCCGCCCGCTGACGCCGGGATCGGACGGTCCGCGGCGAACGGGTCCATGTAGACAGGCGCGCAGCCGGTGGCGACCTCCTGCTCGGTCTCGACCTGCGAGACCAGGCGCACGGACACCGTCTGCCAGTGCAGCTCGCCAAGCGCGACGAGCACCTGCTGCGCGGTGGTCCCGCAGCCGTTCAGCGGGATCAGCGGGATCAGCGTTTTCCCTTCCCCGTTGATCAGCGCGATCTGCGGCGGCAGCACGACGCTGGCAGGGCACATGATGGCCGGGGTGGTACGTCCCCGCGGCAGGCGCAGCGCCGCGATCAGCGGCCCCAGGTCCTTGTCGGCCCGCTCCAGGGTCGCGGTCTGCCATTCCCCCTTGCCGGGGATCAGCTGGTCGCCGAGCACGCACCGCAGCACCGCCACCGGGATGAACGACGCGGGCAGCGAGCCGTGCGCGGCGTTCGCCGGCCAGCCCGTGCACGCTGACTGCCCGGAGGGCACGCTCCCGCCGGTCGTCGTCGGCACCGGCGTCGCGGTCGCCGGTGCGGGGGCCGCCGTCGTGGGCGCGGCCGTCGCCTGGGCCGCCGTCGTGCCGTGCGCGCCCCCCGACGGCGGCGTGCGCACCGTCCCGCATCCGGCGGCCAGCGTGACCAGGGCGACCAGGGCGACCAGGGGGAGCGATGCGAGCAGGGGGAGGTGGCTGGCCCGCGCGCGTCGTGTGGTCATAGAGGTGCCTCGATTCAGCAGACACCTCTTAGACGGTCCCTGGCTGCCCGCGGTTTCGCCGGCCCGGACATTCCCGTCACCTTTTGTTTCCCGAGGCGAATGGCAGTGAACTGTATGTTACGAGGCTTCAGTTTCCCAGGACGGGACTGCCACACTGGTAATGTGCACGACTACGACCTGCTGGTAATCGGCTCGGGGCCGGGCGGGCAGAAGGCCGCGATCGCGGCCGCGAAGCTTGACCGGCGGGTCGCCGTGGTCGAGCGCCCGGCGATGCTCGGGGGCGTATGCGTCAATACCGGGACGATCCCGTCCAAGACGCTGCGGGAAGCCATCCTCTACCTGACCGGCGTCGATCAGCGCGAGATCTACGGGCAGTCCTACCAGGTCAAGGACGAGATCACCATCGCCGACCTGACCGCCCGCACGACACACGTGGTGACCAGGGAAAACGATGTGGTCCGCAGTCAGCTGACCCGCAACCGCGTGGCGATCATCCCGGGCACCGCCAAGTTCACCGGGCCGCACGAGGTCGAGGTGGACGACGGCGGCGGCCGGCTTCGCCGTGTCACCGCGGACAACATCGTCATCGCGACCGGCACCAGGCCGGCCCGCCCGGACAGCGTGGCCTTCGACGACAAGACGATCATCGACTCCGACGGCATCATCCACCTGGAGCGGGTGCCGCGTTCGATGGTGGTGGCCGGCGCAGGCGTGATCGGCATCGAGTACGCCTCGATGTTCGCCGCCCTCGGCACCAAGGTCACCGTGGTCGAGCGGCGGGACCGGATGCTGGAATTCTGCGACGAGGAAGTGGTCGAGGCGCTCAAGTTCCATCTGCGCGACCTCGCCGTCACGTTCCGCTTCGGCGAGACGGTCGCCTCCGTCGAGTCCCACCCCGAGGGCGCGATCGCGCTGCTGCGCAGCGGGAAGAAGATCCCGGCCGACACGGTGCTGTACTCGGCGGGGCGTCAGGGCATGACCGGTGAGCTCGGGCTCGACGCCGCGGGCCTGGCCGCGGACGACCGCGGCAGGATCCCGGTCGACGAGTTCTTCCGCACGCAGGTGCCGCACATCTACGCCGTCGGCGACGTCATCGGGTTCCCCGCGCTTGCCGCGACATCGATGGAGCAGGGCAGGCTGGCCGCGCACCACGCCTTCGGCGAGCCGGCCCGCGCCACGGACGTGCCGCAGCCGATCGGCATTTACAGCATCCCGGAGATCAGCTTTGTCGGCCGCACAGAAGACCAGCTCACCGAGGCGTGCGTGCCGTTCGAGGTAGGGGTGTCGCGCTACCGCGAACTCGCCCGCGGGCAGATCGTCGGCGACTCCTACGGCGTGCTCAAGCTGCTGGTCTCACCGGAGAACCGCAAGCTGCTCGGCGTGCACGTGTTCGGGACCGGGGCCACCGAGCTCGTCCACATCGGCCAGGCCGTGATGGGCTGCGGCGGCACCATCGACTACCTCGTGGACGCGGTGTTCAACTATCCGACGCTCGCCGAGTCCTACAAGGTGGCCGCCCTCGACGCGACCAACAAGATGCGCGCGGTCACCCGGATGTCGGGCTGAACGCCGCCGCGCACCGCGGCAGAGGCCCATCGATATTCCCCGGTTCGGGGTGGGAATATCTGGTGTGGCACAATAGTTAGCGCAACACAAGCGTGCTCCGGGGTCGGTGGAACTCCGAACCGGCGGTGAAAGTCCGCGACCCGGCCGCACCAGCGGCCGGCTGATCCGGTGGAACTCCGGGACCGACGGTTAAAGTCCGGATGGGAGGCAGCACGCGCGGCCGGTCACCGCCGGCCGTGCCCCCGGTGGTACCTCGCACCGACGGTGCGGGAGCCGCGAGGACACGGACCAGCTGGCGCCCACCGCGTCCCCCCGGAGCCACCGACCGGGAGGAGGACGCGATGTTCACCGGCATCGTCGAGGAGCTTGGCGAAGTCGAAGCGGTGGAGCACCTGGCAGACTCCGCCCGGATCACGATTCGCAGCTCCACGGTCACCGAGGATGCCCGCCCGGGTGACTCGATCGCCGTGAACGGCGTATGCCTCACCGTCACCGGGCTCACGTCCGGCCCGCCGGGGATCGCGACCACCGCGCCCCCGCCGCCCCGCGGCTTCACCGCGGACGTCATGGGCGAGACTCTCGCCAGGTCCAGCCTCAAGGACATCGCCCCTGGCTCCCGGGTCAACCTGGAGCGGTCGGTGCGCCTGGCCGGCCGGCTCGGCGGCCATCTCGTCCAGGGGCACGTCGACGCGACCGCCGCCATCCTCAGCCGCGAATCGCAAGAGCACTGGGAGGTCGTCCGCGTCGGCCTCCCGCCCGCGCTTGCCAGGTACGTCGTCGAGAAGGGCTCGGTCGCCGTCGACGGCATCAGCCTGACCGTGTCCAGGCTCGGCGAGACGTGGTTCGAGGTGAGCCTGATCCCGGAGACCCTCAAGCGCACCACCCTGGGCAGGAAGAAACCCGGCGAGACGGTCAACCTGGAGGTCGACGTGATCGCGAAGTACGTGGAGAAACTGATCGGAGGCGCGAGGTGACCGCCGAAACCGCCGGGACCGCCGAGAGCCGCGGGCCTGCGGTCCGGCTGGACGAGGTCGGCCGCGCGATCGCGGACATAGCCGCCGGCCGCCCGGTCGTCGTGGCGGACGACGCCAACAGGGAGAACGAGGGCGACATCATCTTCGCCGCGAGCAAGGCGACCCCCGAGTTGCTCGCGTTCATGATCCGCTACACCAGCGGCGTGATCTGCGCGCCCATGACCGGCGAGGACCTGGACCGGCTGCAGCTCCCGCTGATGACCACCCAGAACACCGAGCGCATGCGCACCGCGTTCACCGTCACCGTGGACGCCCGCCAGGACGTGACCACCGGCATCTCCGCCAGCGACCGCACCACCACGATCAGGAAGCTCGCCGACCCCGCAAGCAGCGCTGCGGACTTCGTCCGACCCGGCCACATCTTCCCGCTGCGGTACGCCGAGGGCGGCGTGCTCGCCCGCCCCGGCCACACCGAGGCCGCGGTGGACCTGGCCAGGCTCGCCGGCCTGCCGCCGGCCGGCGTGCTCGCCGAGGTGGTCAACGACGACGGCACGATGATGCGGCTGCCGAAGCTGCGCCAGTTCGCGGACTCCCACGGCCTCGCGCTGATCTCGATCGAGCAGCTCGCGGACTATCGCCGCCGCACCGAGCGCCTGGTCACCCGGGTCGCGCAGACCCAGATCCCGAACTCACACGGCAGGTGGCGCGCCTACGGGTACCGCAGCGACGTCGACCACGCCGAACATCTCGCGCTCGTCCTCGGCGACATCGGCGACGGCAGCGACGTGCTGACCCGGGTGCACTCCGAATGTCTCACCGGCGACGTGCTCGGCTCGCAGCGCTGCGACTGCGGCGCGCAGCTCCAGGCGGCGATGGCGGCGATCGCCGAGCGGGGCCGCGGCGTGGTCCTCTACCTGCGGGGCCATGAGGGCCGCGGCATCGGGCTGCTCAGCAAGCTGCAGGCCTACGCGCTGCAGGACGCCGGCGCCGACACCGTGGACGCGAACCTCAAGCTCGGGCTGCCGGTGGACGCACGCGAGTACTCGGTGGCCGCCCAGCTGCTTGCCGACCTCGGCGTGCGCTCGGTGCGGCTGCTGACCAACAACCCGGCGAAGGTGGACGCGCTCGCCCAGCACGGCTTCGGCGTCACGCGCATCCCGCTGCCGCCGCTGCCGACGCCGCACAACCTCCGGTACCTGACGGCCAAGCGGGACCGCCTGGGGCACCAGATCACCCTGTGCAGGGACGACCTCCCGGACCCCCCGCAGAGCATTACGCCGAACGGACACGCGGTTCCCGCCCCGGCGGTCGTTCCTGTCACGGGAGAGAAAGCAGGATGAGCGGAGCGGGGCGCCCACAGCTCGAGACCGTGGACGCCGCTGACCTGACGCTTGCGATCGCGGGCACGCGGTGGCACGCGGAAATCGCCGATTCCCTGGTTGACCGGGCCAGCGCCGCGGCGAAGGCCTGCGGGGTCGAAGACGTGCTCGTGGTCCGCGTGGCCGGCGCGGTCGAGCTCCCCGTCGTGGCGGCGGAGCTGGCCAGGCACTTCGACGCCGTGGCGTGCCTCGGCGCGGTCATTCGCGGCGGCACCCCGCACTTTGAGTACGTCTGCGACGCGGTGACCGCCGGGCTGACCCGGGTGGCGCTTGACGCGGGAACTCCCGTCGGGAACGGCGTGCTGACGTGTAATACCCTGCAGGAGGCCCGCGATCGGTGCGGGCTGCCTGACAGCAGCGAGGACAAGGGATGGGAGGCGGTCGTGGCAGCGCTGGACACCGCGCTCCTGCTGCGCTCCATCCGCCGACATTGATGTCCGGGGGGGCGACCCCCCGGACCCCCCCGGCTGCGCCTAACGGCGCACTTGCCTCTGTGGTGCCTGCGGCTCGTCGCTGCTAGTCCGGGGGCGACCCCCCGGACCCCCCGGCTGCGCCTAACGGCGCACCTGCTCCGGGGAGACTGTCCCCGCTAGCCCGGCTGCGCCTTGACGGCGCACCTGCCCCTGTGGTGCCTGCGGCTCCTGGCTGCTCGCGGTCGCCCGATCCTCCCATGTCCCCCGCCCCTCACCCGCCGCGATGAGAGAGACTTTCCCCATGCTTTCACTGGTTTTGCCCAAGGGCTCGCTGGAAAAGGCCACCCTCGACCTGTTCGACGCCGCCGACCTCACCGTCCAGCGGGCATCCGACCGCGACTACCACGCCTCGATCGACGACCCGCGCATCGACCGCGTGCGGTTCCTGCGCCCGCAGGAGATCCCGTCCTACCTGGAGCGCGGGCTGTTCGACATCGGCATCACCGGCCGGGACTGGATCACCGAGACCGAAGCGGACGTCGTCTCGCTCGGCGAGCTCCAGTACTCCAAGGCCACGTCTAACCCGGTGCGCGTGGTGCTCGCGGTGCCGGACGGCTCGCCCTGGAAGACCGCCGCCGACCTGCCTGAGGGCATCAGGATCTCGACGGAGTTTCCGTCGCTGACCGCGCGCTTCCTCGCCGAGCACGGCGTGCGGGCGATGGTGGTCCCCTCGTACGGAGCGACCGAGGCCAAGGTCCCTGACATCGTGGACGCGATCGTCGACCTTACCGAGACCGGGTCGTCGCTACGCAAGAACGGGCTGCGCATCCTGGACACCCTGCTGACCAGTTACACCGAACTGGTGGCCTGCCCGTCGTCCTACGCCAGCCAGGACAAGCGGGGGGCGATGGAGGACATCGCGCTGCTGCTGCGCGGCGCCATCCAGGCGCGCGGCAACGTGCTGCTCAAGCTCAACGTGCCAGCCGTCAAGCTGGCGGCGGTCACCCAGATGCTGCCCGCGATGTCCTCGCCGACGATCACCTCGCTCGCCTCGGGCGACATGAACGCGGTCGAGACCGTGGTCCCCAAGCGCGGCGTCAACACCCTCATCCCCGCCCTCAAGGCGGCCGGCGCGCAGGACATCCTGGAGATCCCGATCTCCAAGATCGTCGAGTGATCGCCAGCCTGGCGGGCATAGCGAGCCCTCGCGTACCGTTGTTGCAGGCGGTAGAACCGTGAGGTGGGGTATTGCGTGACATCCTGAACACGATCACCAAGTGGTGGGAGTCGGGCGAGACGTTCGGCCTCGCCACGGTGGTCCGGACGTTCCGCAGCGCGCCGCGCGACCCCGGGGCAGCGCTGGCGGTCGCGCCGGGCGGCGAGGTGATCGGCAGCGTGTCGGGCGGCTGTGTCGAGGGTGCCGTCTACGAACTGTCTACGGAGGTGTCCGCGAGCGGGCACCCGGTGCTGCAGACATACGGGGTCAGTGATGACGACGCGTTCGCCGTCGGCCTGACCTGCGGCGGCATCCTGGACATCTTCGTCGAGCCAGTCAGCAGGCAGCGCTTTCCCGAACTCGGCGACATCGCCGCGGCCGTGGACCGCGGTGAACCCGTGGCCGTGGCCACGGTGATCTCAGGTCCCGGCCAGATCGGCGCCCGCCGGGTGATCTGGGACGATGACGGTCGGCCGAGCACGGGCAGCCTGGGGGCAGGCGAGCGGCTCGACGCCGCCGTCGACGACGACGTGCGCGGCATGCTGGCCCAGGGGCTGACCGGCATCCGCCGCTACGGCGAGCACGGCGAGCGCCGCGGCGACGAGCTCAGCGTGTTCGTGAACTCGTTCGCGCCGCCGCCGCGGATGTTCGTGTTCGGCGCGATCGACTTCGCGGCGGCCGTCGCGCGGGTCGGCAAGTTCCTCGGCTACCACGTGACCGTGTGCGACGCACGCCCTGTCTTCGCCACCCGGTCCCGGTTCCCTGACGCGGACGAGGTCATCGTCGACTGGCCGCACCGGTTCCTGGCGGGAGCCGAGGTGGACGCGCGCACGGTGATCTGCGTGCTCACCCACGACCCGAAGTTCGACGTGCCCGTCCTCGAGGTCGCGCTGCGCACCCCGGCCGGGTACATCGGCGCGATGGGCTCTCGGCGCACGCACGAGGACCGGCTGGAACGGCTGCGCGCTGTCGGCATGACCGAGCCAGAACTGGCGCGGCTGCGCTCGCCGATCGGCCTCGACCTGGGCGCCCGGACGCCCGAGGAGACGGCGGTATCCATCGCCGCCGAGCTGATCCAGCTCCGCTGGGGCGGCACCGGCCGCGCCCTCACCCAGACCGAGGGCCGCATCCACCACGAAACCGCCCACGCCTGACCTCACCCCGTCCACGTCCGCGCCACCAGCCCCGGGGTCCGCACCCACCACCACCGCCGCCACCCTCGCTACCAGCCTCACTGTCGGCCGTTCACCAAGTGGCACCATGGCGCCGGGGCTACCGAAGTGCGGCATCGTGACGGGAGTTGCGCGCCGAAGCCGCGTCACTAGTCCGTACGGCCGACCGTCCGTGTGCCACGCCGACGGGGCGGTGCCCCTGGCACAGTCCCGCTGGTCACAAGGGCCACTCACGTGCGACTTCGCACACTCCATGACGATTTCGCCGCCCGTAATACCCGGTTTGTCCATGCAAGGAGATCCTGGTGGTTAATTCTGGTTCATGTGGCGCGCCGGCCGCGGCCGGGGCCGCCCCGTCACGCCCCGGCGCAGTACCATGCCCGGCGGCACCCGGGCCGGCAATCCCGGCCGCCCGCCGCCGCGATACGTTCCGGGTTCGCGTCGTCATGCCAGCACAAACCCCGAACACACCGCGAGGATCACCGCGGACCGCGAACGGCATGTGCTGACCGGGGCATCCGGTACGGGCGTGATCCGCTATCTGCGCCAGAGCCGGGGATTTGGCCACCAGGATCGCACAAAGTGTGCAAAGAAGACAGATGTTGCTGATGTGACGTAAGGGGTGGATGCCCGCGTGGCTGTGGCGGGACGACGCGCCGGATTCCGGCGGGTCACCGGGCAACCGTAGCCACGCACTCCACATGATGGGTCATCGGGAACGCGTCGAACGCGCGCAGCCCCGCCAGCGTCCAGCCCCGCTCGAGCAGCAGCCCGAGGTCGCGGGCCAGCGTGGCGGGGTCGCAGGACACGTACCCGAAGCGCTCGGCCCGGCTCTGGCCGGACAGGTAG
>NZ_JASIAL010000278.1:0-3789 GCF_030042015.1 Trebonia sp.
CTCACGCTGACCCGCGGGGTCAAGATCACCTCGGGCATGGACCCCCGGCTGAACACCTCGGGCCCGACGCTGATCGTCCTCGCCGAGTTCAAGGACCCCGTATACGACCTGGCTGGGATCACGCTGGTCACCGCCAGCGTCCGGCGGCCCGCGCCGGACTGCCTGGACCCGAAGATCCACCACAACAACCTGCTGCCTTCGATCCTCGCCAAGATCGAGGCCAACGTCGCCGGCGCCGACGACGCGGTGATGCTCGACCACCGCGGCTTCATCGCGGAGACCAACGCGACGAACATCTTCCTGGTCGCCGGCGGCGCGCTGCTGACCCCGACAGCGGCGTCCTGCCCGGAGGGGATCACCCGCGCGGCGGTGCTGCGGCTGGCGCAGGACGCCGGCCTCCCGGCCGAACTAGGCGACTACACGCTCCCGCAGCTGTACAACGCCGACGAGGCCTTCGTCACCGGCACGATGGGCGGCCTGGCGCCCGTCATCGCCGTCGACGGCAGGACGATCGGCGACGGCGCCACCGGCCCGGTCACCAAGCACCTCACCGAGCTTTACGCGAACCTCACGGCCACCACGGGCACCGTGGTCGTGTGAAATACCGGCGACGCCCCGCCGTCGGCGCCGGCCGGGTCAGCCGTCGGTGATCCTGCCGTCCGCCAGCTCCAGGACCGAGTCGGCGATGTCGATGAGCGCGGGGTCGTGGGTGGCGACAAGCGCGGTGACGCCCTCGGAGCGCACGACGGCGCGCAGCAGCCGCATGATCTGCTTGCCGGTCTCCTGGTCGAGCTGGCCCGTTGGCTCGTCGGCGAGCAGCAGCGCGGGCCTGGTGGCCAGCGCGCGGGCGATCGCGACCCGCTGCTGCTGCCCGCCGGACAGCTCGCCAGGGCGCTGCTTCGTGTGGCCGGCGAGCCCGACGATCGACAGCATCAGGGAGACGCGCTCCTCCCGCTGCCGTGGCGCGACGCCGGAGATCCGCAGCGGGACGCCGACGTTCTCGGCGGCCGACAGCACGGGCAGCAGCCCGAACGACTGGAAGATGTAGGCCACGGTCTCCCGGCGCAGCCGCATCCGGTCGCGCTCGTCCATCGCGGTCACCTCCTGCCCGGCCACCACGACCGTGCCGCTGTCCGGCGCGTCCAGCCCGCCGACCACGTTGAGGAGCGTGGTCTTGCCGGACCCCGACCGGCCGCGCAGCGCGACCAGCTTGCCCTCGCCGATCGCGAAGCTGACCCCGCGCAGTGCCGGGGTCGCGGTCGGGCCGCTGCCGTAGGTGCGGGTCACGTCCCGCACGTCCACCATGGTCACGCGCCACCGCCTTCGGCCGACGCGGACCGGGCCGGCGAGCCCGGGTCGGATGACGGCACGGCCCGGTCCGGCCACACGCCGATGTGGTCCTCCTGCGGTTCGAGCCGCACCCGGTCCCGCATGCCGAGCGACTCGGTCATCTCAAGCGGAAGCTGCAGCCGCCCCGCCCGGTCGAGCACCGCGTACTCGACGGCATGCCCGTCACCCGTGCCGTCGCCGGCGCCGTGCCGCAGCGTCTCCGTGCTTGTCCGGCCGTCCCTGATCGCGATCACCCGGCGCACCATCGACGACACCGACGGGTCGTGGGTCACGATGAGCACGGTCACCCCCAGCTCGCTGTTGGCGGTCCGCATGGCGCCGAACACCGATTCGGCTGTCACGCTGTCGAGCTCTCCTGTCGGCTCGTCGGCCAGCAGCACGGACGGCGCGTTCGCCAGCGCCACCGCGATCGAGACCCGCTGCTGCTCGCCGCCGGACATCTGGTCGGGCCGCCGCCCCGCGCAGTCCGGCACGCCGAGCAGCTCAAGAAGCTGGCCGACGCGCTGGCGCCGCGCGGTGCGGCCGCTGCCGGCCAGCCGCAGCGGCAGCTCAACGTTCTGGTAGCCGGTCAGGTAGGGCAGCAGGTTGCGCGCCGTCTGCTGCCAGATGAAGCCGACGACGGACCGCCGGTAGCCCAGCCGCTGCCGTGCCGACATGGCGGCCAGGTCGTGCCCCGCCACGCGCACCGCGCCGGCGGTCGGCGAGTCCAGCCCGGCCAGGATGTTCATCAGCGTGGACTTCCCGCTGCCGGACGCGCCGACGAGCGCGGTCATCTCGCCCGACTCGATCACCAGGTCCAGGCCCTGCAGGGCCTGCACCTCGATCCCCTCGGCGGCGTAGATGCGCACCAGCCGGTCGCAGACGATCAGCGCGCCCGCGCCGAAGTCGCCGTGCGCGCGCGTGGCGTCCTGGCGCAGGGCGTCAAGTTCTGAGGCCGTCATCGGTGCTCCTCATTATCCTCCTGCCCGGATGCTTGCCGCGACGCCGCGCTCCCGGCCTGACCTGATCTCCACGTACAGCGCGGCCACCGCCACCACCGCCAGCGCGGCAAGCGGCACCGCGAAGGACGCCACGTCGGGCCGCAGCGCGACGCCGCCGACCGAACCGGTGAACACCGACAGGCTGATCGTCGGCGCGACCACGCTCGGCAGGACCAGCCCGCAGGCGACCGCCGCCACGGCGGCGGCGAGCAGCGCGGGCAGCACCTCAAGCACCACCACGCGGGCCCGCTGGCCCTCACCCAGGCCCATGGTGGCGAGCCGGGCGAGCGTCGCTTCCCGTTCGGCGGCGCCAAGCGTCAGCTCAAGCAGCATCACCGCCAGCCCGAGCACGGCCGCGACCACGACGGCCAGTTCAAACAGGACGTAGGCGCCATGCTGCAGCGGCGCCCCGGCCAGGCCGTTCAATATGTCCGAACGGAACGTCGCGACTGCCCCTGGCATCGTCTTCGCGATCAGCGCGTTGACCTGCGCCGCGTCGATCCCCGACCCGGTCAGCAGCACGTCGTTGATGGGGACAGGCAGTGGCGGGGTGGCCGTGCTGCGAAACACCGACAGCGGCATTATCACGAACGCGCCGCCACCGGGCAGCGCCGGCGTCCCTGACAGCACGCCCGCGACCCGGACCCGGACCGGCGCGGCCGCCGCGGCCCCCGTGCTGAGCGTCGTCACGCCGGAGCCGAGGTCCGCGGCCGCCTGCGGTGACACGAGCACCGGCTGCGGCGATCCCGCCGCCAGCGGCCCGGCCGGCGCCTGCGGATATGTCTGGGTGGCGGAGACAAGCGCCGCGTAGCTGGCCGGGTCGACGGCGAGGCCGATGACCTGCTTGCCGCCAGGGGTGGTCCAGGGGGCCTCCCAGACATCGGCGGCGTGCGTGACGCCGGGCACCGCGGCCGCCGCCCGCTGCGCGGCCGGGCTGATCGTGGCGCTGCCGAGCAGGTTGTTGGTCGACGCGGCGATCGTCACGTCGGCTCCGGCGGCCTGCCACGACGCGGCGACCTCGCCGCTGGTGACCGCGTCCCTGACCATGCCCGCGAACGCGGCCAGGCTCAGCGCGAGGACGAGGGCGAACGCGGGCAGCGCCGGGGTGAGCGCGGCCCTGGCGGCCCGGGCCAGCCCGAGGAACGCGGCCGCGGCCCGCCGGCGCGCGAAGACGCGCAGCAGCCCGCGCAGCAGCACCGGGTACACCCGGAGCACCACGACCACCGCCGGGACCGCGACCAGCACCGGGGCGGCGCTGGTGTACAGGTTCACGCCCGCCCCCGCCTGCGTGCCCTGCTGCCGGAACACGACCAGGCCGGCCGCCGCCGCCGCCACCGCGGTCACCTCGGCGACCAGCCGTATGTGGCCGCGCGCACCGCGCCGGCCCCGGCCGCCCGCCCGCCTGGACAGCCGCTGCTGCCAGGCCGCGATCACCCCTGGCGCGCACACGGCGATCACC
>NZ_JASIAL010000037.1:0-16852 GCF_030042015.1 Trebonia sp.
AGCCGCCCCACGCGGCCCAGCCGGCGCATCAAGGCGAGGCGGCCCGCGCCGCGCACGCCGGACAGACAACGGGGAGCAGCGGCGAGACCCGCGCGGAGCACCTGCACCACCTGGAGCACCTGAAGCACCTGGAGCACGTCAAGCACGAAGAGCACCTGAAGCATCTGGAGCACGTCAAGCACGAAGAGCATCTGGAGCACCTGGAACACGTGCGGCACGAGGAGCACCTGGAACATGTGGAGCACGAGGAGCACTTGGCCCACCTCCGTTCGGAGGACAGCGGCCACAGCACCATGCGACGGAACTGGAAGCGCTACCGGCCGCGTAACCGTCTGCAGTGGGCCGCTGCGGGCGGCGCTGGGCTGGTCGTGGTGGCCGCGGTCGCCGGCATCGCCGCCGCGGCGGGCGGCGGGGGCGGAGGCGGGACCTCCGCCTTCCCACTCGGCGGGGCCTCCGTGGCGGCCCACGCCGCCACGGGCGGCGCCGGAGGCGGCTCCGCGGGGGCGCCAAGCACCGCGAGCCCGGTCAACTGCATTACGAGCGAGGGATACCTCCTCGGATGGGTATCAATGCCGTCGACACCGGACACGATGGCCACCGCGGTCCAGAAGACGATCCAGTACTGCTACCTTGACTCGCCCTCGACCCCGGTCTCGGTCGCGTGCGGCGCCCTGGAGACCGTCCGCGCGCGTTCGTACACGCCAGGCCAGTACATCACCTCCTACTTCTATCCCTGCACGGTCAAGGTCAGCGGGCCGAACGCGAGCCTCTTCAGCGGCCAGTACAAGTTCGAGCTCACCCCGAGCACCGGCGAGTGGTCGGATGAGGATGATTAACGGCTGAGATTTCACCCGCCGCTGACACAGATGACTGGCATCGTCTCCGCCATCCCCCACACTCGCAGCCGCTGCCGGAGCTGGGCTCCGGAATCGCCATGATCACTGAGACGGACCGAGGCGTCGGCGTCTCAGGAACGTGTCAAATCCCAGGTCATGCTCGACAAGATGCCTGAGACGGGACAGCTGGCCGCTGGCCGGTGTAGCGCAGTTCCAGCAAGGTGATACCGGCCGCGATCTCCCGGAACGCGTCACCAAGCTCGCTCCGGTCAAGCCCGTCGGCTCCTCCTGCCAGGCGCTGGAGTAACCGGGAGGCCGGGCCATAACTGAATGGAAGCCATTGATTGACTGCGGCCGACTGCAAACGGGGACCGGGATGTGACAGTCGTGGAGGCCTGTCGGTGGGCGGCTCGTTCTCAGGAGTGCGCTGTCATGTAGCCGAGTACCTCGGCGGCGTCGGTGCTTTCGGCGTACAGGGCCGAGTCGGGGTCGTCTTCGGCGACGCGCCAGACGCCATAGCGCTTGTCCCGGAAGGCTGACCACCATGGGTGCTGCTCGAGGAAGCTTGTGAGCTGCGCGACTGCGCCGGGCGCGGGGAGGCTGGTCATGGGTTCCTACCTGGCTCGGGGTGCGATTCCTTGTAACTAGACAGTACAGACACTATGAGTTAGTAGAGTCACTATAGACGGTGTGCGCAGGTCAGGCCGGGCTTGCGATCATGGACCCCATGCCGCCACGGGGACCGGAACTGCCCTCCCGCCAGGTCGAGGACGACCTGCGCCGGCGGTGCAGCGCTGGGGAATGGGAGCCTGGCGAGCGGCTGCCGGCTGTGGCCGAGCTAGCGCACCAGTACGGCGTGGCCCGCAACACCGTCATCAAGGCACTGCGGCGCCTGGCCGAGGATGGCCTAGTCGAGATCGTGCCGAACTGGGGAACATTCCGGACGCGGGAATAGGCGGGCCGTCGCGGGCCCCTGCGTGAAGATACTCATTGCACTGCTGCTCTGCAGCGTCGGGAGCCCGCGGCTCACCCGCGCCTATCCGGGCCTCCCGGCGGCGCCGTCAGGGACTCAGATCGTTGACGCCTAACTAGCCGAAGATCTGATCCATAACTTCAGCGCCGCGAGTCAACGCAGGCACGATCTGATGCCGGTAGACCAGCTCAGTCGTAGCTGTCTGGTTGTGTCCCGCCAGCAGCGCGATGGCTTCGACCGGCACTCCGTGGGCAGAGAGCAGCGACACGAACGTGTGCCGCAGTTCCCGCGGCACCCACGTCTTACCGAGCCCGGCAGCCTCGGTAATCACGCGGAACTGCCTGCGCACATTGTGGTCATCCAGCGGCGTTCCGACCGTCGACGCGAACACCAGGTTGTGGTCTCGCCATAGCGGCCCCGCCGCGAGCCGGTCCTCCGCCTGCCGCACCCGGTGCTCCCGCAGCGCCTCAACACATTTGCGCGGCAGCGCCAGCGTCCTCCGAGACTTCGGCGTCTTGGTATCCCCGCCGGCGCGTTCGGCGCGCCACACGAACACCGCCAGCTGCTCGTGATCAAACCCGGCCTCGCTCACGGGCTGCCACTGGCCATCGACCCAAGCCACAACATGATCCCAGCGCAGCGCCCGAACCTCCTCCGTCCGCAGGCCCGCGAGCAACGACACGACGATGTACGCTTCCAGCCGCGTCCCCTTGGCCGCAGCCATCAGCGCAACCGCCTGCTCCAAGGTCAGCGACTTCGACGGCCGCCCGCCCCGCTGCCCCTTCGGCGCGTCCACCAGCGCGGCGACGTTCCGCCCCACCAGGTCGTCACGCTCAGCCTGCCGGATCGCACGGACCAGCACGTTATGCGCGATCTGCAGCGTCCGCGTCGACAGCTCCGGCGCCGTCCTGCCCAGCGCACCCTGGACATCCCCCGCAGTGAGCTCCGTCAGCCTGACGCCGCCTAGCTCCTCGTTCAACGCCTTCACGATCGTGCCGCGGTACAAGGTCACGGTTCGTGACGAGAGCCCGTCCAGGCCGTGAGCCAGCCAGTCCTCGAGCGCGTCGCCCACGGTGTAGCGCCGCCGCGGCCGCAGCCCGCTGTCCACCTGCTGATGAAGTTCGCGGAGCCTGTCGCGGACCTCGGCCTTGGTCCGCCCGCTGACCTTCTTCCGGATGCGCGTCCCATCCGCGCTGAAACCCAGGCTGACCGCACCGACAAACCGGTTCCTGGACTCGTCCCAGTAGATCGAGTCCTCACCGTACCCGCGGCGTTTGCTTGTGGCTTGGGTCATACCTCCCAGCGTAACGCTGATGGCTCCCAGTTTGGCTCCCAGCCGCGCCGGGAGGCCTTTCAAATGGCCGCTGAGCTGTGCGCCAGGCAGGATTCGAACCCGCGACCCGCTGCTTAGAAGGCAGCTGCTCTATCCGGCTGAGCTACTGGCGCCCGGTGACCATTGTGCATGGCGAAGATCACACGTTGGGCACGCGCGGATCGCATTGTGCGGCGCCGCTCATCACCGACCGTAGCGGACCGCATCTGCTCCAATTTTACCGAACGATCCCGCCTTGCTCCCCAGACCGCACCGCTGCCACGACCGAAGCCGGCCGCCCCCGCGCCAGGGACACCGGCCATTCGCATCGCGCGGATCTGGCTGGCGCGCCGCGATAGTGTTCAGCTATGCCCGACACGGTTCTGTACACCGCCGAGGCGGTGTCTACTGGCGACGGCCGCAACGGCCATGTCACCTCGTCTGACCATCGGATCGACCTGGACCTCGCGTTCCCGCCCGAACTAGGCGGGACCGGCGCCGGCGCCAACCCTGAAGAGCTGTTCGCAGCGGCTTACGCCGCCTGCTTCCACAGCGCGCTGCGCCTGGTGGCGGGCCGCGAGCACACTTCGCTCGGCGATTCCACGGTGACCGCGCAGGTGGGCATCGGCCCGGAGGGCGACGCCTTCGGCCTGATCGTTACCCTGGTCGTCCACGTCCCGGGCCTGGAGCGGGACAAGGTCCGCGACTTCGCGGATACCGCCCACCAGGTATGCCCGTACTCCCGCGCCACCAGGGGAAACATCAGCGTGGAGCTGCGCGTCCTGTGAGGCGCGATCGCCGCCATGGCAGCGATCGCACGGCATCGGGTTCCTCGGCGCCGGGCTGACCATCGTGCGCCGTGACGCCGTGCACGGGCTGCGCGGCCCGGACGGCGCCCGGCTGGAACTGCTCGCCGACCCGCTCGGCGAGATGTGCGGCGCCAAGGTCCCGTAAGCCGCTCGGGGTGACCGACGGCGTGGGTGACAGCGACGGCGCCGGTGTGGGTGAGGACGTCAGCGTCGGTGTGGGTGAGGGTGAGGGCGTCGGGCTCGGCGTGGGCGCAGGCGGCGCCAGCTTCTCCGCCTGCTCGTACAGGACTCGTATCGCCGAGCCGAAATACGGGCTGTACGACGCCCACTCGTAGTCGCCGCCCTCTTCGTAGCCCCCGATGCCGCCGAACACCGTGCCGGTCCCGTTTCTGGCGTCGTAACCGATGATCCACGGGCCGCCGCTGGTGCCGATCCAGAAGCCGTGGCAGTAGAACTCCATCTGGCCGGCCCGGAACTTGAAGCTCTTCGTCAGGCACCGGACCGGCTCGGTGTCGGTGTCGTTATAGCCGATGACCTCGATGGTCTGCTTGTACGGCAGCGTGAAGCCGAGCGTCAGGGCACCGGTGACGGCCTGGATCCTGGCGCCGCTAGCCTGGCCCACCGCCAGGAACGCGAAGTCGAGGTCGGGATCGTGGGACTTCTGCCAGCCGGGCGCCACGACGATCGACTGGACGGCCCACGCGCCGTAGGGCTCATGCCCTCGGTCGTAGCCGGGGACATAGATGACGTTGGCAGCGAACTCTTTCGCGTCGACGCAGTGCGCGGCCGTGACGACCAGGTCGCCGAGCGCGGACTTCACCGCGTCGGCGGTGCAGAAGTGGTCCTGCCCGCTCATCGAGGTGAACAGCGCCCCCGTGGTGGGCACGCCGCTGAAGTGAACCGCGGTCGGGATCCCCTTGGGCGGCTCGACCGCCGGCCGTGCCGTGGCCGGGGGAAGCGCCGCGGACCGCGCCGCCGCCATCCGGGCCGGCGTCCAGTAGGCGAGCGCGCCGCGCTGCGCGGCCGCGCTGATCTGATGAACGACCGCGCTCACGGCCGGCCGCGCTGCCGCCACCGACACGCCGGCGCCGAGCCCCACGGCGGCGAGCACGCCAAACACGGCGACAAGCGTTATCCCCCGTGTGCCGCCCGTCCCTCGCGCGCACATCCGCCCGGACACCGAGACTCCCATGACTGCGCCACCTGGTCCGCCATGTGAATCCAATCACGGTACGCCCGGGTTTAACCGGGAAACGCCCCGCGGCCGCGTGCTCCCGCCGCCGCGCCTTGGCCCGCCCGTCATCCGGACAACACGTGTCACGGCCAGGCGGGTCGTGGCGTCACTTAAGCGGGATCCAGAGCCGCACGGTGGTCCCGGCCCCCGGCGCGGACGACAGCCGGGCGTAGCCGCCGTGGGCGGTGGCGATGGCGTGCACGATCGAAAGCCCGAGGCCGCTGCCCGCGACCTCGGCTCCGGCGGCCCGGTGCCCGTTCAGTCGGCCCGCGCGGGCGCCGTCGCCTGAACCGCGGTAGAAGCGGTCGAAGGCGCGCGCCGCGTCGCAGGCGGACATGCCAGGGCCGTCGTCGGCGACCTCGAGCACGGCGCCGTCGCTTTCCTCGAACACCCGCACCGTTGCGGGAGTGCCCGGCGGCGTGTGCGCGCGCACGTTGCCGAGCAGGTTCGCGAGCACCTGGCGCATCCGCGGTTCATCGACGGTCACCACCAGGCTGGGCGGCAGCTGCGCGGCGACCTCGCGGTCCGGCTCGACCGCCCGCGCGTCGGCGACCGCGTCCCTGGCCACGGTCGTCAGGTCTGTCTCCGTCAGGTCGAGGGAGGAAGGGCGGCCAAGACGGGCCAGCTCGAGCAGCTCGGCGACCAGCATGCTCATGCGTTCGGCCTCCTGCTCGATCCGCCGCATGGCGTTCGGCAGCTCGTCCGGGCCCAGCGCGCCCTGCCGGTAGAGTTCCGCGTACCCCCGGATCGTGGTCAGCGGCGTGCGCAGCTCGTGCGAGGCGTCCGCGGCGAACTGACGCACCTTCTGCTCGGACTGCAGCCGCGCGCCGAAGGCCTGCTGGATCCGGTCCAGCATCGTGTTGATCGCCGCCGCGAGCCGGCTGGTCTCCTGGCGGCTGCCCGCGTCCGGCATCCGCGCGGCCAGGTCACCGCTGCCGGTGATCAAGTCCGCCGTGCGCGCCATCCGGTCCAGCGGCGCCAGGCCGCGGCCGATCAGCCAGCTCCCGCAGACCGCGAGCAGGGCGAGCAGGATGCCGCCGGTGATCAGCTCGGCGAGCACGACGGCGCGCACGTGACTGGCGACGGCGCTGACCGGCCGGCCGACCAAGACGATGTACTGGCCGGACGGCAGCAGGTCATCGGCGTCCGGGGTTATCGTCACCGGGCGCCATGCCGCCTGCAGCGCGGGCCCGGCGGACAGGTCGAGGCGGAACGGCTGGTCGCGGCTGGCGAGCGTGTTCAGGTACGCGGTCACGCCCGCGGCCGGCTTGCCGGCCAGCCTGGCGAGCATTTCCCGCAGTTCGGCCGAGACGGCGGAACCCGGCGTAAGCTCCCCTGCCTTGGCAGTTCCCAGCGAGAGGTAAGCGCCGTCGAACCCGTCGGTCGCCTTGGCGATGTCCATCACCGGCTGCCTGGCCGCCAGCCGGAGCTCGGCGTCGGACTGGTTTTGCTCGAGCGTGCTGAGCACTACCGTGCTGACCACGCCCATCACGATGAGGAAGATGGCGGTCAGCGCGATCAGGCCGGCGAGCAGCCGGGCCCGCAGCGACGGCGACCTCCGCCGCCAGATCATGCCGGCCACCCCGTGCTGCCCCCGGGTCACGGGGCACGCAGGCTGTAGCCGACGCCGCGCTGGGTGTGGATGAGCGGCGGGCCGAGCGGATCGAGCTTTCGTCGCAGGTAGCTCACGTACGTCTCGAGGACCTGGGACTGCCCGGCGTACTCCCAGCCCCACACGTTCTCAAGCAGCTGCTTGCGGGTGAGCATCAGGCCCTGGTTGCGCATCAGGTAGGCGAGCAGCCGGAACTCGGTCGGCGACAGCTCGACGGGGACGCCCGCGCGCCGAACCGTCCACTGGTCCTCGTCCAGCTCCAGGTCGGCGACGCGCAGCGTGGCGGCGCCGTCGCCGTCGCGGCTCTTCTCCCGTTGCCTGGCGGCGCGCCGCAGGACTGCCCGCACCCGCGCCACCAGGGCCTCGACCGAGAACGGCTTGGTGATGTAGTCGTCGCCGCCGAGCGCCAGCCCGGTTATGGTGTCCGAGGTGGTGTCCCTAGCCGTGAGAAAGATGACCGGCACGTCGTTGGCGTTCGCGCGAAGCCGCCGGCACACCTCGAAGCCGTCGATGTCGGGGAGCATCACGTCGAGCACGATCAGGTCCGGGTTGCCGACCGAGGCCAGCTCGAGGGCGTCCATACCGGTCGCGCCGGTCGTCACCGCGCAGCCGTGGAACTTCAGCGCCACCTGAACGAGCGCGCAGATATTCGGCTCGTCGTCGACGACCAGCACCTTCGGGATCAGGTCAGCTTCTGTCATGGGTCCTCTTGACTCATTGTGCCCCGTTCTGGTCACCGCCCGCGCCGGGTCGGCCCCGCCGCGCCGCGGCCCGGCGCCCCTGCCGGCGACCGCCCGCCGGTTCTGCCCGGCCGGGGACCCCGGGGACCCCGGGGACCCCGGGACCCCGGGACCGGCCGGCGCTCCCGCTCCCAGCCATGGCGGCGAGTATTGTAGCCGGACCTTGGGCTCCTGGGAAGGATCCCGCGGAATAACCTGACAAGCTGATACGCCCGTGCCCGGCCGGCATCGACGTGCGAAGGGACGCCGAACTTCGGCGCCGCGCAGCCCGGTTCCTTGAACCGCGATTCGCGATTTAGATACGCTCGTGCGTCGTGAGTTCTGCCGTGAGCACTCGCGCCCCCGTGCGCGCGAAATTCCGGCGAAACCCCGAAATCAGGCATTTTCGAGGGAGGGCGGAGTTGGGCGATTACGCCTATGGCGCGACCGTCGCGAAACGCCGCTTGTCCCGTAGGCTGGCCGAATTCCGGATAAACGCTGGCTATACCGCCAGTCATGTCTGCGATGCGCTGGACTGGGGACGCGGCAAAGTGGGCCGCTTCGAAGCCAACCAGTGGAAGCGGCCGGAGATGAGCGACATCCGCGACCTCATCCGGATCTACGCGATCGAGGCTGGCGAGCGGCAAGAGGTCGAGGAGCTGGCGGTCCGGTGCCGGGTCCGGCCGTGGTGGCGGGATTACGGCGAGATCTTCGACAGCGAGTTCCCCGGCTACGAGAACGACGCGAGCAGCATCCGCGTCTACATGCCGCTGGCGATTCCCGCCCTGCTGCAGACGCCCGCCTACATGCAGGCCCAGCTCAGGACCACCCCGCACGCTCCCGCTTTTCGGCGTAAGGCGGCCGAGGCCAGGCTGCGCAGGCAGCGGATCCTGGACCGGACCGACGGGACCGCGCCGTACCTGAGAGCCGTGATCACCGAGGCGTCGCTGCTGTACCAGTGGGGCGAGCGCGACGACCGCAGGAAGCAGCTGGAGCATCTGGTGCGGCTGAGCCGGCGGTGCAACGTCGAGCTGAGGATCCAGCGGTTCGACGACGGCCCGCCCGCCGGCATCTACTCGATGGTGCACATCCTCGGCTTCAGCGAACACGACGAGCCGCCGCTCGTGTTCGTGGCGACCGACTACTCCATCGACGAGGTGCGCGACCCCGAAGCCGCGGGCGGTTATATCCAGTCGTTCGGCCGGGCGTATGACGCGGCGCTCGCACCAGCCGATTCCACGGCCTACCTCGAAAAGCTGGCTCAGCAAATGGAGTGACCCGGTGACGCGGGCCGGCGGATGGCGGCCAGCCGCCATCCGCCGGCCCGCTAGGAGAACATCCCGGGAACATCACGGAAACGGCTCGAAGCAATCGGCAACAGGCGGAATCATTTGAAACAGCCAGTGACAGCAGCATCATTGGCAACAGGCGGCAGCAACACGGTCAAAATGCCGTCATCAAGCTTAAATTCCCCCCTGAGATGAGGCCGCAAAGTCACCTTAGGTAGGCGTTAGCGGCAATGGGCATTTATGCCGGTTCCGGCTGGCGGATATACGGTGATGCGACGATGCGCACACATTTGCGGCGACCGCGGCACACCGGCCGATAGGGGTTTTGCTTCCTTGTCAAAGTGGCAAAGTGTACTGTGAAGTGACGCAGATGACTCAGAACCTGTGCTTCGCGGATTGGCGCACAGGGCCCGGGCAGCGGACTCCGGCGGCGCGAGCGGCCGGTTACCCTGGAGGCGGACGGGCTGGGGCCGGAGGCAGCGAGTGGATGACGGGTTGCGGATGGTTGAGGTCGGCACGTGCAGCGCCTGGCCTCTTCCGGGTGACCCGACGTGCGCGGGCGTCGCCAGGCGAATGTTCCGCCGCGCCGCGGCCGGGCTCGCGGTCGAGCCCGCGGCGGTAGACGACGGCGTGACGATGGTCAGCGAGCTGGTCGCCAACACCCTGCATGTCCAGCTCGAGCAGCGGCCACAGCAGCGCCAGCTGCCGCGGGGCACCCCCGAACTGTGGCTCTACCTGCGGGGCAGCGGCCCGCGCCGCGAGCTCGTGTGCAAGGTCTTCGACTCCTTCCCCGGCTGGCTGCGCGGGAACGTCCCCGGCCGCGGCGTCCCCCGTCCCCCGGCCGACGCGCTGAGCGGCCGCGGCCTCGAGATCGTGCACGAGCTGTCCCGGGGCCGCTGGGGTCACCACCTCACCAGGTCCCGGCTGTCCGGCTGGGAGGTGCGCGGCAAGGCCGTGTGGTTCGCGGTGCCGGCCGGCGCGCCCCGCGCCGGGGTCACCGGGCCGTGGGCGCGCGAGCCGGACCGGTACGCGCGGATGGCCGCCGGCCAGGCCATGACGGAGCTGGAGACCGGGCTCGCCGCCAGGGGGTTCAGCGGCAGGATGGTCCGCGCCGACGACCCCGCCGCCGACATGGCGGTGCTCTCGGTGTGCACCGGCCTGACGGTCTGGTGCCGGGCAGGCGTGGCATGGCTGCGCGCGCCCGGGCTCAGCGGTCACCAGTGGAGCTTCTCAGACCTGGTCGAGGTCGCCGAACAGACCGTCCAGGCCTACGAGACGCTGGCCGCAAGGGACGAGCCGCCGCGATTCGCCGACGCGGCCCGGACCTGGGCATTAGTCCCCGTCTAGCTCGCACCGCCCGCCCCCACCTGACCCCGCCGCCAAGCCGTTCGCGCGAGCCGAGAGCCGAAGCTAACCGATGTCCGCGGCGAGCGCGCCGTAGGTTCGCAGCACCACCTCCCAGAAGCGATCGGGGTCGATTTCAGTCGCCACCGCCGCGTTCGGGATGACTGACGGGGAGAAGTCGGTCACGGTCATCCCCGACGTCAGCCGTCCCGTGGTTTCCACCTGCACCAAGGCCGGCGTGTACGTGAAGACCGCGGGCGTGGCCACCGACACCACGGCGCACACGTCGTGCACGGGTGGTTCCCCCGCCACGTTGTGCGCGTCCGCGTACTGCGCGAGCGCGGGCAGCAGCAACTCCGCGCCCAAAGCCCCGAACTCCCGCATCTGCTCCTGCACCGCGGCCGTTGCCCGTGCCCGCAGCGTGACGTCCAGCCCGATCATCCGGACCGTCCAGCCCGCGCCGAACACCACCGAGGCCGCCTCGGGGTCGGCCCACATATTGAACTCGGCGGCATGGTTGACGTTGCCGCGCCCGGCGGATCCGCCCATGATCACGAAATCGCGCACCCACCGTACGAGCCGCGGCTCGCGGCGCAGCGCCAGCGCGATGTTGGTCAGCGGCCCGGTCGCGACCAGCGTGATCTCGCCGGGCGCGGCGGCGAGCGTGTCGACGATGAAGTCGATCGCGTGCCCGTCCGCGGCCTCCCGCGCCGGCTTCGGCAGGACCGCGCCGCCTAGGCCCGACTCGCCGTGCACGCGGCCCGCGTCACGCGCCGGCCGCAGCAGCGGCGCGGCGCAGCCGGCCGTCACCGGCACGGCGCCGGCGCCGACAAACGACGCGACGGCCAGCGCGTTCGCCGTGGTCTTGTCCAGTCCGACGTTGCCCGCCACGGTGGTGATCCCGGCGAGCTCGATCTCGGGATGCCCGGCCGCGAACGCGATCGCCAGCGCGTCGTCTATCCCCGGGTCGCAGTCGAGAATGATCGTAGCCACGCGCTCCATTGTCCCCGGGGGACGACCTGGCCCCCGCGGGGGTAACCTCATCACCTGAGGAGGTCGCTCCCATGCACCAGCCGCCCATTTCGCAGATCGACTCCACCGACCCGGAGATCGCGCAGTTGATCCACGACGAGGCACGCCGCCAGGCCGAGAAGATGCGGCTGATCCCGTCGGAGAACTACGTGTCGCTGGCGGTGCTCGAGGCGTGCGGCACCGTCTTGACCAACAAGTACTCCGAGGGGTACCCGGGCAAGCGGTACTACGAGGGCCAGCAGGTCATCGACCAGATCGAGTCGCTCGCGATCGAGCGGGCGAGGGCGCTGTTCGGCGTGGACCACGCGAACGTGCAGCCGTATTCGGGGTCGCCCGCGAACCTGGCGGTCTACCTGGCGTTCGCCCAGCCGGGCGACACGGTCATGGGGATGGCGCTGCCGATGGGCGGCCACCTCACGCACGGGGCCGGCGTGGCTGTCGGCGGCAGGTGGTTCCACGCCGTGCAGTACGGGGTGCGACGCGACACCGGCCGGGTCGACCTGGATGAGGTGCGTGACCTCGCGCTGAAGGAACGCCCCAAGATCATTTTCGCGGGCGGCACCGCGATCCCGCGCACCATCGACTTCCCCGCCTTCGCGGCGATCGCCGCGGAGGCAGGCGCGGTGCTCATCGCCGATATCGCGCACATCGCCGGCCTGATCGCCGGCGGCGCGCACCCGTCGCCGGTGGGCTACGCGCCCGTGATCACCACCACGACGCACAAGACGTTGCGCGGGCCGCGGGGCGCGATGATCATGACAGACGCCGCGCACGCGTCGGCGATCGACAGGGCCGTGTTCCCCGGCCTGCAGGGCGGGCCGCACAACCATACGACCGCCGCAATCGCGGTGGCGCTGAAGGAGGCCGCGCAGCCGTCGTTCCGCGCCTACGCCGCGCAGGTCGTCGCCAACGCCGCCGCCCTCGCGTCCGCGCTGCTCGCCCGGGGATACGACCTGATCTCCGGCGGGACCGACAACCACCTGCTGCTCGTGGACCTGACATCGAAGGGGATCGGCGGCAAGCCTGCCGCCAAGGCGCTTGACCGGGCCGGCATCGAGCTGAACTTCAACACGGTCCCGTTCGACCAGCGCCGCCCGTTCGACCCGTCCGGCATCCGCCTCGGCACGCCCGCGATCACCACGCGAGGGCTTACCGAGCAGCACATGCCACAGCTCGCGGCCTGGATGGACGACGCGATCACCGCCGCGACGAAGGACGACGAGGCCGCGCTCGACCATATCGCGGCGGAGATACGCGACCTGCTCGCCGCCTACCCCACCCCCGGCTGGTCCCCGAATCCGTAGGCCCCGCGTCGGCCCGTTACCTGCCCGGGCGCCGGCCCGTTACCTGCCCGGGCGCCTGCCCAGGCCGGAACCGGCCGTGACAGCGTCTGGCCGCGGCCCGCGGTCCCGGCTCCAGACCGTGATCTCAGATACTGAGACACCTCGGCCAACATAGGACCCGAGACGCAGCTCTTGTGCCCGATTTTGTCCCGTTTTGTCCATGCCGCTTGGGTCCTATGTCGCCCTGGACGGCGGGCAGCGCCCGGTATGCGCGGTCCGGGCGGGCGGCTCGCGACGCCACCCCGCGGGCAGGCGACCCCGAAGGCTGTAACGACGTAGTAGCAGTGTTATCAGAGTTAAATTTGACTACGTATGAGTGTGAACTTATATTCGATCGATAGGTTCAAATGCGCTGGACCGTTGGAACAAGTAGTACGCCAGCCTTCTCCCAGGCGTGTCAAGCATTGCCGGGTCACGGCGCGCCGCCCCAGCGAGCGACGTTCCCCGGTTGGCGTGCGGGGGGTGCGAGACGACACATGAACAGGGTGTATGGCGACCCGGTCGAGGTCCAGGCGAGGGAGGACGGCCGCCCGGCCAGGTTCGTGTGGCGGGGGAGGCGCTACGCGGTGGGCTCGGTAGTCGACTACTGGGTGGTCAACCGGGAGTGGTGGCAGGAGCCCGATCCGGTCCCGGCGCAGCCGGAGCTGGAGTTCTGGCGGGTCGAGGCATCGGCAGGCCAGGGACTGCCGCCGGGCACCTACGAGCTGCGCCGGGACGTGGCGGCCGGAACCTGGACGCTGCGCCGGGTGACGGACTGACGGACTGACGGACTGACGGACTGACGGCCATCTGCCCAAAGGGGGTGCGCGGGTGACTGACCCGGCACAGTTCGCTCATCTGCACGTCGCGTCGTCGTTCTCGCTGCGTTACGGCACGGCGACCCCGGGCGCGCTGGTCGCGCGGGCGGCGGAGCTCGGCATGCCCGCGCTGGCGCTGACCGACCGGGACGGGCTGTACGGCGCGTTCAAGCACACCCAGGCGTGCGTCAACGCCGGGGTCAAGCCGGTGCTCGGCGCCGACCTGGCGGTCCCCGGCGCCGGGCCAGGAACAGGCCGGGTGACGCTGCTCGCGACCGGCCGCCAGGGCTGGGCGTCGCTGTGCCGCCTGGTCTCCGCGGCGCACGCCACCGTCCGCCGGGAAAGCCGGGAAAGCCGGCAAAGCCGGGAAAGCCGCAGGCAAAGCCGCAGGGAAAGCCCAGGTAGCCCGGAAGGCCAGCAAGGCCGGGAAAGCCAGCAAATCCGCCAGCAAAACAGCCGGGAAACCAGGGGAGACACGCAGGACACCCCCGCCGTGACTCCCCAGCTGATCGCCGAACACGCCGACGGCCTCGTCATCCTCCTCGGCCCGGCCAGCGACGTGGGCCAGGCGATCGCCGCCCGCCGTCCCGACCAGGCCAGGAAGGCCCTGGACCGCTGGCGCCACCTCAGCGACACCGTCGTCGAGGTCGTCGACCACCTGGAGCACAAGAGCACGGTCCGCGCCGCCCGGATGGCCGAGCTGGCACAGAACGCGAAAGTCCCCGCCGTGCTGACCAACGCCGTCAGGTACCTGGACCCGGCCGACAGCCGGGCGGCGCAGGTGCTTGACGCGGCGCGGCACCTGGTCCCGCTCGGCTCACCCGCCCTGGTCCCGCACAACGGCCGCGCGTACCTGGCGAGCCAGGAAGACATGGCCGCCGCCGCCGAACGCGTCGCCGCCGCCATGGGCGCCCGGCGCAAGAGGACAACCGCGAGGGGTCTGCTCCAGGCGACCGCCGAGCTCGCCGACAAGTGCGCGCTTGACCCGGCCCGCGACCTGGGCATCGGCACCCACCACCTGCCAGAGACAAAAATCCGCCCGGGCGCGGAGCAGCGGGAGCTCACGGAACGTTGCGAGCACGCGCTCGCGCACGGCCGCTACCGCACCGCGCACCCGGCGAACCGCCCGCAGGGAACCAGCCAGCGCAGCGCCGCCAGAAACGCCCGTGACCGCCTCGAACACGAGCTGAACATCATCGCCCATACCGGCATGGCCTCCTACTTCCTCACCGTGGCCGACGTCGCGGACCGGATAAGAAACAACGGCATCCGCTGCGCCATCCGCGGCTCGGGCGCGGGCAGCTTCGTCAACCACCTGCTCGGCATCAGCGCGATCGACCCGCTCGAGCACGACCTGCTCATGGAGCGGTTCCTGTCGCCAGTCAGGACCACGCTGCCCGACATCGACCTCGACGTGGAGTCAGCGCGCCGCCTTGAGGCGTATCAAACGATCTTCGACGCCTACGGCAACGAGCGCACCGCCTGCGTCTGCATGATGGAGACGTACCGGGCCAGAAGCGCGATCAGGGACGTCGCCGCCGCGATGTCGCTGCCCCCAGACGAGATCAACACGATCGCCAAGGCCTTCCCGCACATCCGCGCCAGGCATATCAGCACCGCGCTCACCGAACTGCCCGAGCTAAGGAACTCCAGGCTGGACGCCCCGCAGCTCGCGACCGTCTTCCAGATCGCGCAGCAGCTCGACGGCCTGCCCAGGCACGTCGCCATGCACCCGTGCGGCGTGCTGCTGTCCAACGACACGCTCCTGGACCGGACCGCGACCCAGCAGAGCACGGAAGGGTTCCCGCTGAGCCAGCTGGACAAGGACGACGCGGAGATCGCCGGGGTGATCAAGCTGGACGTGCTCGGCGTCCGCATGCAGTCCGCGATGGCCCACACCCTGGCCGAGATAAAGCGGACCGAGCACGAGGACATCGACCTGGACGCGATACCACGGGGCGACGAGAGCACCTACGCGATGATCGGTTCCTCGCGCACGATCGGCTGCTTCCAGATCGAGTCGCCCGGCCAGCGCGAGCTGGTGAAGAAGCTCGCCCCCCGCGACGTCCAGGACCTGATCGTGGACATCTCCCTGTTCCGCCCCGGCCCGGTCAACTCGGACATGATCTCGCCGTTCCTGCGTGTCAGGCACCACCTCGCCGAGCCGCGGTTCCCCCACGAAAGGCTCAGGGAAGCGCTCGAAGAGACCGGGGGAGTGGTGGTCTTCCACGAGCAGGTGCTGCGCGTCATCGACACGATGACCGGCTGCGGGCTGCCGGAAGCCGATCTTGTCCGCCGGCACCTGTCGGCGGACAACGGCCCGCAGCGGACCGAGCCGTGGTTCCGCGCGCGGGCGCTGGCCCGGGGCTTCGACCCGGTGACGGTCGACCGGGTGTGGGAGGTGGTCGCGGCGTTCGGCGGCTTCGGCTTCTGCAAGGCGCACGCCGCGGCGTTCGCGATCCCTGTCTACCAGTCGGCGTGGCTGAAGCGCCACCATCCGGCCGCGTTCTACGCCGGCGTGCTCACCCACGACCCGGGCATGTACCCCAAGCGCGTGATCGTCCAGGACGCGCGGCTGGCCGGGATCCCCGTGCTCCCTGTCGATGTCAACGCATCCGCCGCGCAGTGGGAAGTTCAAGATCCATCATCCCGAACGATCCCCCCCGCCTCCCCAGCCATCCGCGTCTCCCTAAGGGAGGTGAAGGGCATCAGCGACTCCGAAGTGGAAAGGATCGTCGCCGGCCAGCCGTACACCTCGCTGCGTGACTTCTGGGAGCGCGCGCGGGTCTCCCGCCCCGTGGTGGAACGCCTGGTCCTGATCGGCGCCTTCGACTCCCTCTACGAGGCGCCCGCGCCAGGCGCCCCCGTGCCCGCTGACTCCGCTTGCGCCGCTTCCGCGGCCCACGCCCCCCTGCCCGCTGACTCCGCTTGCGCCGCTTCCGCGGCCCACGCCCCCGTGCCCGCTGACTCCGCATGCGCCGCTTCCGCGGCCCACGCCCCTGCCTCCGCATGCGCCGCTTCCGCGGTCCACGCCCCTGCCTTCGCTGGCCCCGCCCCCGCCGCGCCTGCCCCTATGTCACCTTCAGACTCACATATCACGTCACCTCCACCCGCCACTCCATCTCCAGCATCGGCAGCCCCTCCCTCCAGTCCCTCCAGGCGGGACCTGCTCGCCCGGGTCGGCGTGCTCGACCGGGCGGGCGCCCGCGCCACGGCGCCCGCGCTTGACCTGTTCGCGGACGCCGAGGCGGCCGACGGCATGGCGGACCTGGTGCCCGCGGGCCAGCTGCGCGACCTCGACCTGGCCGAACGCGTCGCCGCCGAGCTCGACATCCTCGGCTTCGACGTCAGCGGCCACGTGCTGGACTTCTACGCCGGCCTGCTCGACGGGCTCGGCGTGGTCCGCTCCGACCGCCTGGACGGCTGCCGGAACGGGGAGACCGTCTGCGTCGCCGGGGTCAAGGTGGCGACGCAGACCCCTGCGGTCCGGTCCGGGCAGCGGATCATCTTCGCGTCGCTCGACGACGCGGTCGGCCTGGTGGACCTGGCGTT
>NZ_JASIAL010000279.1:0-3858 GCF_030042015.1 Trebonia sp.
CCTCCGCCGCCGACTCCGCCGCTGCTGACTCCGCCGCTGCTGACTCCGCCGCTGCCGAGGCCGCCGCGGCCGAGGCTGACGGCCCAGCCGCGGCTGACGCTGCTGCCGCGGCTGACGACGCCGCCGCCGCGTCGGCCGATCCGGCCGCGCAGTCCCACGAGCCCGAGCCGTCCGCTGAGCACCTGCCTTCCGTGGCCGCTCAGGCATCCGCGGATCCCCAGGCCCCCCACGAGTCCGGGCCTGCCGCCGATTCCGACCCCGCCTCGGCGTCCCAGGCACCCGCTGAGTCCCAGCCTGCCGCGCAGTCCCAGGAGCCCGGCAACGCCGAAGCCCCCGAGGAGCCCCCGGCGCCGCAGACGCGCCGTGTGGTGGTCGTCCCGCTGCGCGATGAGCGGCGGCTGCGCTACCAGGACTGGGTGGCGGGGCGCCGCCAGTTCGTCCGCGCCCGCTCCGACGGGCGGATCGGCTACCTGCACGTTCCGGACATGATGGGGGAGGGCTGGGCGCACCTGCACCGTGACCTGCGCGCGGAGATGGGCCGCGACGCGCTGATCGTGGACGTGCGCGGAAACCGCGGCGGCCACACCTCGCAGCTGATCGTGGAAAAGCTCGCCCGCCGGATCATCGGCTGGGCTTCCGGGCGCTGGGTGCGCCCGGAAAGCTACCCGGAGGAGGCGCCGCGCGGCCCGGTCGTCGCGCTGGCCGACGAGTTCGCCGGGTCGGACGGCGACATCGTCACCGCGGCGATCCGCTCGCTGCGCCTCGGCCCCGTGGTGGGCGCCCGCACGTGGGGCGGCGTGGTCGGCATCGACGGGGCCGGCTACCCCCTGGTCGACGGCACGCGGATCACCGTTCCGCGGTACGCGTTCTGGTTCGGCGAATACGGCTGGGGCGTGGAGAACTACGGCGTCGACCCCGAGATCGAGGTCCTCATCACCCCCGACGACTGGGCCGCCGATCGCGACCCCCAGCTGGAGGTGGCCGTCGACCGGGCGCTTGAGCTGCTGGCTGAGCGACCCCCCGCGGCGGCGCCAGACGTCGCCTCAGGCCCCACCAAGCGCCGTCCGCCCCTCCCGCCCCGCCCATAGCTCGCTACGGAACCGACCGGATGTCCGGTCACCTGGTCCGCTGGTGTGCGGGTGAGCGGTGTGGCGGGTGCGTCGCGGCATTCCGGGCATGAGGCTTATCGTGGAACATTTTCGCCACTGGAGGGCTCTGGCGCAGATAACGGGATCACAGATGCCTCGTCAGCACATCCTGTTCCCGATCCACGATCATTCTCCCGATACGTTCGGGGTTTCTGTCGTTATAACGACAGAAACCCCGAACGTATCGCAGTTAACCTGGCCGCGCCGCCGGGGCCGGCCGGCGCGGGAGCGGTGGTGCCTGCGGGGCTGGCGCTGCCGCCGCCTGGGGTGACAGGATCCCGGCGCGCGGAACGGCATGCCCCGCGTGCGGATCAGTCCTTGCGGCCGGTGATGGCGACGGTCAGGCCGACGCCGATCATGGCGAGGCCGCCGGCGCCGCCGACCAGCGCGAACCGGCGCGGCGAGCAGGCGAACCAGGCACGGACTCCGCTTGCGGCAAGACCCCACGTGCTGTCGGAGACCAGCCCGATGGAGACGGACACCAGGGCGAGCAACAGCATTTGCACGGGGATGTGGCCCGCCTCCCTATTCACGAACTGCGGCAGGATCGCCCCGAACAAGATGAATGCCTTCGGATTGGTGACGCCGACAACGAACCCGTCCCGCAGCGCCCGCCAGCCCGCGGGCGAATTCACCGGCGCCGAGATCGCGTCAGCGAGCGAGCGGCGCTGCCTGATGGCCTGCACGCCCAGCCACACCAGGTAGAGCGCCCCGGCCAGCTTGACCGCGACGAACAGCTGCGCGGAGCGCTGGAGGAGCGAGCCGAGGCCGATGGCCACGCAGGCGGCCACCACGTAGTTGCCGGCCGCGTGCCCGGCCGCGGTAGCGACCGCGGTCCGGCGGCCGTGCACCAGCGCCCTGCCGACCACGAAGAGCACCCCGGGTCCGGGGACCACGATGATGACGAGGGAGACGAGCGCGTAACCGAGCAGCTGACCCGAGGAGATCACCGCGGCTCCCGCGTGATCAGCTCGCGGCCCCGCTTGCGCAGCTCGGCCACCGAAGTGACCCCGAGCAGCTGCATCGTCGTCCGGAACTGCCTGGTGATCAGGTCAAGCGCGCGGTCCACGCCGGCCTCGCCGCCGGCCATCAGCCCGTAGAGGTAGGCGCGGCCGAGCACGCCGGCGTCCGCGCCGAGCGCGAGCGCCACCACCACGTCGGCGCCATGCCGGATGCCCGAGTCCACAAGCAGGGCGACCGACGGCCCGACGGCCTCGCGTACCGGCGCGATCAGGTCGGCGGGAGCGACGGTCCGGTCAAGCTGACGGCCGCCGTGGTTGGACAGCTGGATTCCGTCCACGCCGAGTTCGGCGGCGCGGCGCGCGTCGGTCGGCCCGAGCGGGCCCTTGATGATCAGCTTGCCGGCCCACCGCGAGCGCAGGTCGGCGATGTCGGACCAGTCGATGCTGGCGTCGAAGAAGTCAGCGGTCTTCCTGATGGTCGTCGGCGGCCGCCCGGCGAAGTTGGCGTAGTCGAGCGCCGGGCCGGACAGCAGCCGCAGCCAGTAGCCGGGCTTGCTGGCCACGGACGCGACCGTATGCAGGCTGAGTTCGGGCGGTATGGACAGTCCGTTGCGCTGGTCGCGGAGCCGGTTCCCCGCCACCACCGTGTCGACCGTGACCACGAGTGCGCCGAAGCCGTTGTCGGCTGCGCGGCTGACCAGGTCGCGCGCCTGCGAGCGGTCCTTGAGTATGTACAGCTGGAACCACAGGTCTGGCCGCCCGGCAGCGGCACCCCCCGCAACAGCGGCACCCCCCGAACCACCCCCGGCGACGGCGACAGCGGCGAGTTCCTCGATGCCGGTGGCCGCCATCGTGGACAGCGTGTACGGCAGCCCGTGCCGCGCCGCCGACCGCGCGGCGCCGCTCTCGCCGTCCGGGTGCAGCATCCGGGTGTACCCCGCGGGGCCCAGCGCGAGCGGGACCGGCAGCGCCGAGCCGAGCACGGTCGCGGACATGTCCACGACGTCGACGTCGGCCAGCACCCGGGGCAGGAACCGCCACTGGCGGAAGGCGGCCACGTTGGCCGCCACGGCGAGTTCCTCGTCCGCGGCCCCGTCGACGTAGTCGAAGACCGGCCGCGGAATGCGCCGCTTCGCCACCCGCCGCAGGTCGGACACGTCATGGCACGCCGCGAGCCGCCGCCGCGTGCCGTCAAGCTCCACAGCGCGCAGCCGGACGAGCTTGCGCATTTCCTGCACCCTCATGCTCGCGACGATACGCCGCGCCCGCCTGCCTGCGAAGATCCGCACAGACAACCGGCGAAGCCCGCCGCAGTGGCCGCCGCCAGGAACACAGAGCAGCGACCGCTCATGTATATTAAACCTATCGAAATAATAGACATAGCGGCGCGTTACAGTTGATGACGCACAGGCCACCCTGCTGGAGGCAGGTCGAAGAATGTCACTGCGGTTTCACTGGTTCCTGCCGACCAACGGCGACGGCCGGGACATCGTCGGCGGCGGCCACGGCGTCGCGACGAGCGCGGGGACGGCGGTAGGCGCCACCGTCCGTCCGCCGTCGATCGGCTACCTCGGGCAGATCGCGCGCAGCGCCGAGCAGCTCGGGTTCGAGGGCGCGCTCACCCCGACCGGCGCCTGGTGCGAGGACGCCTGGCTGACCACCGCCATGCTGGCGACCGTCACGGAAAAACTCAAGTTCCTCGTCGCCTTCCGCCCCGGCCTGCTCTCGCCGACCCTGGCCGCGCAGAT
>NZ_JASIAL010000280.1:0-5795 GCF_030042015.1 Trebonia sp.
CGGGCGAGCGCGGAGACGGGTATCGACGCGATCGCGCACAGCGCGTTCATCACGCAGTTGAAGGCGACCTTCGCCCAGATCACGCCGAGCACGTCGTCGGCTGCGCGGGTGGGCAGGCCCGCGGCCGACAGAGCCAGCCGGGTCCGTTCGGCATGGGAAGAGGGCCCCGGCTGGAGCGCGCCGAGCACGGTCTCACCGGTCCCCAGCGCGCGGATGTGCCCCGGGCCGAGCAGTTCGGTGCCGAGCGTGGTGGTCCCGGCCAGCAGCCGGGCGGCCGGCACGTAATCAGAAAGCGCCTCGATGTTGCCCAGGCCGTTCTGCAGCGTGAGAACCACCGTGGACGGCCCGATCGCGCCTGCCGTGGCGGCCGCGACCGCGGCCGTCGCCGTGGCCTTGGTGAACACGATGACCAGCTCGGCGGGCTGCCCGGCAGCGGCGGGGAACAGCCGCGCCGGCACCGGCACCACCCGGGAGCCGTCGGCGTCGTCGATCCGCAGCCCGGAGGAGTTGACCGCCGACACGTGCTCCTGCCACCCGTCGAGCAGCAGCACGTCGTGGCCCGCGGAGAACAGCGCGCCGCCGAACCGGCACCCCATCGCCCCGGCCCCGGCGATCGTGATCTTCACCGCTGTCCCAGGTAGGCCGGCGCGGGCCAGTCGGAGCAGTCCGACTCCGCGGGCACGCCGAGGGCCGGGGTGCCGTAGGTGCGGAACGTCGACGGCAGCCGGGCACCCCAGCCGGGCTTGGCCGCGTACTGCGCGGGAGTCCAGATCACCGGGTTGTCGTCAGGGTCGAAGCCGAGGTACCCGCCCGAGCAGATCTCGATCCTGTTGCCGCCTGGCTCGCGCGTGTACAGGTAGAACCCCTGGATCGGGATGTGCCTGGACGGCCCGGCCTCGATCGGCACGAAGGCGTCGTTCATCAGGTCCGCCGCGCGCAGCACGTCCTCCCGCGAGTCCACCCAGAACGCCAGGTGGTGCAGCCGCGCCGCCCCGGACAGGTAATCCCGCACGTAGATGACCTCATGCCCCTGCACCGTGCTGCTCAGCCACGCCCCGTCCTCGGCGCCGTCGTCCCGTCTGATGATCTCGAACGTGCGCAGCCCGAACCCGTCCTCCCAGAACGCCCGGCAGGCCCGCACGTCCCGTGCCATCAGGTTGACGTGCTCGAGGCGGCGGACGTTCGCGCCCCGTCCCAGGTACCGCCCGTGATTGGTCTTCATCGCGGGCTCCTGCCCGGCGCCAGGCGACCACTTGGACGTCTCGTAGTAGATCCGCACCGGGTGCCCGTCGGGGTCGGCGAACTCGAACGCGGGTCCCTTGCCCGCCTCAGGCTCCACCCAGGAACCGTCGACGCCGGCCGACTTGAGCCACGTGACCCGCCGCTGCAGCGCGGCGGGGCTCCAGGCCCGCACCGCCATGTGCCCGAGGCCCGGGTGGCCGGCCGCCGTCAGCTTCAGGCAGTACGGCTCGTAGTCGCCGTAGCCGCGCAGGTACCACGAGCCGCCGTCCTCGGCCGCCACGGTCAGGCCGAGCAGCGACGTGAAGTACCGCAGGCTCTCCTCCGGGGCCGGGGTGAGCAGTTCCGCGTGCCCGATGTGGGCGACGTCGCGCCATCGCTCCGTCGTCGGCTCCGTCGTCGGCTCCGTCATCGCGCCTGTCCTTTCAGCGCAGCTCGCCGAGGGCCGCCCGCGCGGCCGCGCCGAGCATCGACAGGTCGGTGGAGACCGCCAGCAGGGTCAGCCCGCGTTCGGCCCACTGGCGTGCCTCGCCGGCGCTGCCGCAGAAGATCCCGAGCGGCGTCCCGTGGCTGGCGGTCGCGGCGATGACCGTCTCGATCGGGCCCGACACGTCCGGGTGCCGCAAGTCGCCGGGCCGCCCCATCGACACCGACAGGTCGCTCGGCCCGATGAACAGCGCGTCGAACGCGTCGCAGGCGAGGATCTCACCGACCGCGGCGACGCCCTCAGCCGACTCGATCTGCCCGACGAGCACGGTCGATTGCAGGCTCGCGGTCAGGTGCTCACCGGCGGAGACGGCCCCGAACCGCCCGGCCCGCGTCGCCAGCGACAGCGACCGCGATCCGACAGGGGGGTAGTGCACCGCCGCGCGCGCCGCCGCCGCGTCCTGCGCCGAGGTCACGTCGCTCACCTGGATGCCGGTCGCCCCGCAGTCGAGCAGCTGCCCGCACAGCCCGAGCGCGGAGGCGGGCAGCCGCACGACGACCGGCACGCCGTGGGCGTCGCACGCCCGCACGATGCCCTCGATGTCGCCAACGGACAGCGCGGAGTGCTCCAGGTCGGCGACGATCAGGTCGTACCCGGCGGCCGCGAGCACCTCGGCGACCGAGGCGTCACGGGACTTCACGAACGTTGCGAGGAGACGCTCGCCGCCGCGCAGCCGCGCCCGCAGCGGGCGGGCCTCAGCCGTCGGAACCGCCGTCACCCTCGTCGATCGCGTAGTAGTCGTCGCGGCGCGGGTTGAAGATGCTCAGGTCGACCAGCGCCTCGTCCTCGGCCGCGACCGCGTAGTGCAGCACGCCAGAAGGGACGACGAGCATGTCGCCCTGCGCGACCTCGACGGTCTCGTCGCCGACGGTGAACGTGCCGTGCCCTGAGACGATGTACACGATCTGTTCGTGCGGGTGCGTGTGCGGCCGCGGCTCATGCCCGGGGCTCAGCGTGCCCCAGGCCAGCGTCGCGCCCGCGCCGGAAAACGAGCGCCGGGTCACCCCGGGCCGCACGTCGGTCAGCTTGAGCTCGTCGATGTTCGCTTTCTTCATCGCAACACCCCCAGCGGAGCGGCCGTGACCGAAGCGAACATATATGATCCGCCGCGATTAGGGAAGAGCCGACCGCCGCCACCCGCCGGCGGAAGGGTGCACCGCCGACCGCATCAGCCGGGATTTTTCATTCCAATTATTCCGAACGCTCCCCGGCTTCTCTCCAGCGCCGGCCCTCCCGCGAGCGGCGGCGGCCGCCAGCACGGCGGCGAGCGCCGCGATCTCTACGTGGTTCGCGTCACCGCGAACCACTACTAGCCCGGGGGGGCGACCCCCCGGAGCCCCCCGGCTGCGGCTTGACGCCGCACGTGCCTCATGGGGCGCGTCCCCCGATCCACCCACGTAATTCCCCGGGTCAGTCACGCTGTTTAGCCCGGGGGGGCGACCCCCCGGAACCCCCCGGCTGCGGCTTGACGCCGCACGTGCCTCGCCGGGCACTTCCCCCGGGTCAGTCACGTGTTTCCGCCGGGTCAGCCACGGGACTTGCCTACTCCGATGCCGAACTCCCTGTGCACCCGCGCCCAGAACGCGTCCCGCAGCCATTCGCGGGCCTCCTGGTAGGGGCGCAGCGACTGGCCGAGCTCCTTTTCCGCCTCGACGAGCAGCTCCTTGTCGATGACCGGCGGCAGAATCGGCCCGGGCAGCAGGTCGCGGATGTTGTCGGCGCCCCGGGTGAGGATCCATTTGTGCGCGACGTGCTCGCCCGCCTCTTCGACGTGCCGCCGGTCCGGGCCCAGCCGCGGCATCGGGCCGGTGCTCGCGCCGGTGAGGTGCGAGTTGCGCCCCAGCGGGGCGGGCGGGCGCAGGTGCCGCTCGCCGAACAGCTGGGCCGGTGACGGCACGCTGGCCTGGATGTCCGCCCGCGGCTGCTCGGCGACGGGGTTCTTGGTGAAGTACGGGCGCAGGAACCCGGCGTCGAGCACGTCCACGGTGTCCGATTCCCAGACCAGCCGCTCGGCCTGGTTCGTCCCGTACGGCGGCTCGATGCCCCACAGGTGTACCCGCACGCCGAACGCCTGGGCGGCCTCGACGGCGGGGACCATGTCCTCGTCGCCCGCGATGAGCACCGCGTCGGTTATCGCGCGGTGCCGCGCGAGCGACTCCATGTCGGCGCGGATGTTGGCGTCCACGCCCTTCTGCTGGCCGCGCGCGTTCAGGTTGCCGAGGCGCAGCTTCACCCAGGCCATCTGCGCGACGACGCGCTGGTCGATGGTCGGCACCCGGTCCCGCGCCGCGTCGTACCAGTACACGCGGAGCAGTTCGCCGCGGAAGAGCTCGTCCGCGTGCTTGGTGACCGCCTGGATGAGGCCGACCGCGTCCACCCGGTAGTCCCGCCGGGAACTCGTGCCGAAAAGCAATTCGCCCGCGGCCGCGTAGATATACCCGACGTCAACCATGACAGCGTACCTGGCGAGGACGGGCATCGGGGCGGCGAATTCGCTCATCGTCTACCGACTCTAAGACAGCCGGGCCAATGCGCGCGCCAGTTGGCCGGCATTGCCGCCAGACCCTGGTCACCGGCGTCACAGCGGAATGTTGCCGTGCTTCTTCGGCGGCAGCGTTTCCCGCTTGGCGCGCAGCGACAGCAGCGCCTTGGTGACGGCGACGCGGGTTTCGGCCGGGCGGATCACCGCGTCAAGGTAACCGCGCTCGGCGGCGATATAGGGATTGGCGAGAGTGTCCTCGTATTCGGCCGTCCGCCGCGCCCTGAGCTGCTCCGGGTTATCGGCGCTGGCCAGCTCGCGGCGGTACAGGATGTTGACCGCCCCCTGCGCGCCCATCACCGCGATCTGGGCGGTGGGCCAGGCCAGGTTGATGTCGCCGCCGAGGTGCTTGGACCCCATGACGTCGTAGGCGCCGCCGTAGGCCTTGCGGGTGATCACGGTGACCTTCGGGACGGTGGCCTCCGCGTAGGCGTAGATCAGCTTGGCGCCGCGGCGGATGATGCCGCGCCACTCCTGGCTGACGCCGGGCAGGAAGCCGGGCACGTCGACAAGCGTCAGGATCGGGATGCTGAACGCGTCGCAGGTCCGCACGAACCGCGCCGCCTTCTCCGAGGCGTCGATGTCGAGGCAGCCGGCGAAGTGCATGGGCTGGTTGGCCACCACGCCGACGGGGAAGCCGGCGATCCGGCCGAAGCCGACGACGATGTTCGGCGCGAACGCGGCGTGGATTTCCAGGAACTCGCCGTCGTCGAGCACGGTCTCGATGACCGCGTGGATGTCGTACGGCTGGTTGGGCGAGTCGGGGATGAGGGTGTCAAGCGCCCGGTCGTCCGCCGAGATCTCCAGGTCGGCGGGGATGTCGATGGCCGGCGGCTCGTCGAGGTTGTTGGACGGCAGGTAGGACAGCAGCTCCCTGGCGAAGGCGATGCAGTCCTCCTCGGACTCCGCCTGGTAGTGCGCGACGCCGGACTTGGCCGCGTGCGCGTGCGCGCCGCCGAGCTCCTCGAAGGTGACGTCCTCCCCGGTCACGGTCTTGATCACGTCGGGCCCCGTGATGAACATGTGGCTGGTGCCCTCGACCATCAGGGTGAAGTCGGTGATCGCCGGCGAGTAGACGGCCCCGCCGGCGCACGGCCCCATGATGAGGGAGATCTGCGGGATCACGCCGGAGGCGCGGGTATTGCGGAAGAAGATCTCCGCGAACAGCCCGAGCGCGACCACGCCCTCCTGGATCCGGGCGCCGCCGCCGTCGTTGATGCCGACGACCGGGCAGCCGGTCTTCATCGCGTGGTCCATGACCTTGACGATCTTCTCGCCGTACACCTCGCCGAGCGACCCGCCGAACACCGTGAAGTCCTGGCTGAACACGCATACCGGGCGGCCGTCGACCGTGCCGTGGCCGGTGACCACGCCGTCGCCGTACGGCCGGTTCGCCTGCATGCCGAAGTCGTGCGCCCGGTGCCTGGCCAGCTCGTCGAACTCGGTGAACGAGCCCGCGTCAAGCAGCAGGTCGATCCGCTCGCGGGCGGTCAGCTTGCCGCGGGCGTGCTGTTTCTCCACCGCCTGCGC
>NZ_JASIAL010000281.1:0-2561 GCF_030042015.1 Trebonia sp.
AGCGGGCCGCCGCCCGCGGCGGGGCCGCCGCCGTGCACGGCCCCTGGGAGCGCCGCCGCGCCGCAGCTGTGCGTGAGCCAGCCCTACGGCGACCAGAACACGGTCTTCGTGCTCCACGGCAGCGGGTTCGTCCCTGGCACCGCGGTCACGGTCGGCCTCGCCGGGGTGGGCGGCTCGCGGGACCGGCCTGTGGTCGACCGGGAGGGCACCTTCAACTACGCGATCGACCAGGGACACTATTTCTTCCCAGGCCCGATCCCGCTGGGCACGTACCGCGCGGTCGTGACCGCTCCAGGCGGGGTGAGCCTCAGCGTCTCGTTCACCGTCGGCACGGCGCCCTACGCGCCGCCGGGCAGCGCGCCCCCCGGCACCCCGTAACTCCCGGCTCCACCACAGGTCCTCCTGCCGCGAGCACCACGCGGGATCGCTCAGCAGCCCGAGGTCCCCGACAGAGACGACACCGTGCTCGATCAGCACCCGGACGGCGACCTCGTCCGACAGCCGGACGTCGGCGCCGGCGAGGCCGCGGTCGGTGATCTTGCGGCGCAGCACCTTGACATGCTCGGCGACGCGCGACGACAGCCGGTCGCGGAACTCCGGGTCGGCGTCGAACCGCTCAAGCTCGTGGTGGGCGCCGGTCACCTCGAGCGCGGCCCTGGCGATCTCGGGGGTGCGCGGCAGCGGGGAGGTCGCGCTCGGGTCGAGCAGCCACGGCCGGCACCACATCAGCGCGACCAGGAACATCTTGGTCATCGGGTCCAGGTAAAGCGGGAGCAGCGTGCCGTCGCCGTCGGCCGGCGCCTGGCTGGCGGGCGTGTCCGCGCCGTGCCGCCTGTGTCGTCCGGGAACGGTGACCGCGAGCTGCAGCCCGTCGTCGAGCATGGCGCGCGAGCCGACCATCGCGGTCCCCGCGTGCACGAGCCAGCCGCCGTTCGGCTCCCCGTCGCCTTCCACCCGGGGCAGCCGGATCCGGTAGCCGTCGCCCGCCACGTACAGCGCGTGCGTGCGGCTGACGTTGGCGATCCAGGCGCCTTGCGGGGTCGTCGTGATCACCCCGGCACGCCGGGAGAGCCCGCGCCCGGCTGATATCGCCAGGTCCACCCCAGGTCCCCGCCCGAACACCAGCTGGCTGCCGTCCGTGAGCCGGATGACCTGGCCGGACGCGGTACTGACATGCGCGGCCACCGGGCCAGTCTAGGCCCGGCGCCGCCGCGGCGGGCACCCCCGGGTTCGGGGATGGCGCGACAGGCGCGCGGTGCGGTTAGCTCGGCTAGGCGGGGCGCCGGGTGCCGCTCTGGGGAGCCGCCGCCAGGTGGGGGGAGGTACCGGCTCGGGGTGATCCGGTACCGTGGCAGGCGGCACCCGGCGCCCCGTCCGGCCCCGTCCACCCTGTCCGCCCCGCCCGCCGCGAGCCTGTCATCCCGGCCAGGCTAGGCGAAGGCTAGGCGGCCTCGGCCTCGGCGGCCCGCTGGATCGCCGCGAGGCTGTCGCGCAGCGCCTGCCAGACCGTGCCGAGGCTGGCGCAGGCGTCCAGGTCGCCGCGGATGGCGCCGGACGGCAGGGCCTGCTCGCCCAGCGCGCGCACCGCGGCCTGGCCGGCCGCCACGAGCACCGGGTCGGCCGCCTCGATCGTGAGCCGGTCCTCGGCTACGCGGATGACCATCTGACGGCGGCCCGCCGCCTCGGGCTGCTCGTCGCTCGTGCCCGTGACGTCCGCGTCGCGCAGCGCCTCCCTGGCCTGGTCCAGGTCGACGCCCAGCGCCGCCAGCGCCCGCGCGGCGGCCGAATCGGCGTCGGCCAGCGCGGCGAGCAGCAGGTGATGCGAGCCGACCGGTTGCCCCCCGGCCAGCCGGGCGGCCTCGCTGAGCGTGGCGTCCGCCGCCGGCGTGGCGTTCAGCGACTGCTCCTCGGCCTGCGCGGCGACGGTCTCGACGGCGGCACGCCGCCGCAGCCAGCGCAGCGCGGTGGGCCCCGCGTCCCTGGCCTCGCCCGCGGGCACGAGATTGAGCACCGCGGTGCGGATCGCCGGCAGGTCGGCGTGCTTTGCCATGATCTGCGCCGCCACGCCGTCGCCCTCCCTGATCACGCCGAGCAGGATGTGCTCGGTGCCGATGTAGGCGTGGTGCAGTTGCAGCGCCTCGCGCAGCGACAGCTCCAGGATCTTCTTGGCGCGCGGGGTAAAGGGGATGTGCCCGCTTGGCGATCGCTTGCCGGGCCCGACGGCGTCGAGCACCTCCTGCCGGGCGCCGTCCAGCGTCATCCCGGCGTCCCGCAGGACCCGGAACGCGACCCCTTCGCGCTCGGCGAGCAGCCCGAGCAGGATGTGCTCGGTGCCGATGTAGTTGTGGTCCAGCCGCCGTGCCTCTTCCTGGGCCATGACGACCACGTGCCGCGCCTGCGCGGTGAATCGCTCAAACATAGAACAAGCATGCCTCCCTGATTCCAACCTGATCAATACCATGCTATTAATAGGGTTAGTAGGGAGGCTGCTGGGCATGGACTGGGAAGACCGGCTGGATGAGTGGGAACTCGAACTTGAGCTGAGCGCCCAGTTCGAGGGC
>NZ_JASIAL010000282.1:0-3174 GCF_030042015.1 Trebonia sp.
GCCGGGCGGCACCCACCGCGCCAGCAGAACCTCGCCATGCGCCGCGACCACGACCCGGGCCCCGGCGGCGGGCGGGCTCCCTGCGCCCGTGGCCAGCGCCTGGGCGGTGCGCCGATCGGCGCCGAGCTGGCCGGCCTCGCGGACCGCATCGGTCCAGGCCACATCCCAGGCATACTGCCGTTCTGACCCCGACTCCGGCACCTCGACGGTGGCCGTCACGCAGAGCCCGGACGCTGCCGAGCCAGGCTGCAGAGCGCGCAGTCCGGGTTCAAGCTCCAGTCGGCCGAGCCGGGCCAGCGGGTGTGTCATCGGTACGCTTGGCATGTTCCCATGACAGCACGCAGGCACAAAGGACCGGGCGGCGGGTCACTACGGCTGAGCACGAGGCACTGCGGTCCTCCGATTGGGGAGTGGCGGCTGGCGTTGCAGACACGATCGCCCGTTCGGGATAGCGGGCTAGCTTGCTGCGGCCTGCCGTGGTGTCTGGCCTGGGGTTGACTGCCCGGTGGCGGGACTGGCGGGACTGGCGGTCAGGGTTTTCTCGGCGGCGTCCACGATGCCGAGGTCGGCGCGGATGTGCAGTTCGGCCGCGGTGCTGAGCAGGGATTCGACCGCGGTGCTGCTGGTGGCGCCGCGGGCGTCGGCCAGGGCGTGCAGTTGCCGCAGCAGGTGCGCGCGTTGCCGGGCGAGCACGGCCGGCAGCGCGGCGGGGTCGCCGCAGCGCAGGGCGGCCATGATCTTGAGGAAGAAGTCGTCGCGGTAGCCGCGGGCCCGGATGGCCGGCTCGGCCAGCCACCGGTCCAGCTCGGCGCGGCCGGCCGGGGTGAGCCGGTGGACGACGCGGTCGGGCTTGACCTGCTGCGGCTGCCGCTCGGAGTCGATCAGGCCGTCCCGGGAGAGCCGGTCCAGGATCTGGTACAGGTGGCCGATGTTCAGCCCGCCCCACTGCTCGCCGACGGCCTGCTCGAAGCTGGCCTTGAGCTCGTAGCCGTGGGCGGGCTTGGCCGCCAGCAGGGCCAGGACCGCGTGGTGCAGGGGCATGACAGCCTTACCTTGCCGCTAGGGTAACGATCTGAAGTCCGTTCTTGCATTGCCGCTAGGTAAGGGTTGAGCATAGTCCCAGCCCCCGGTCGGCGCCAGCCCCCGGGACGGGCACGGGCATGCCAGCAGCGGCCCGCCGGACCAGTCGCTGACCGGGCGGGCAGCCATCTGCGTAAGGGATCGGGATGAACTCCGGCCAGGCACCCTCGGCGTACGGCGTAGCCAACGCGGGCCAGTCGCCGCAGGTCATGGTCGCGGCGGACGGTGTCAGCCGGACCTTCGGCAGCGGGCATACGGCCGTTCACGCGCTGCGCGAGGTCTCGTTCACGATAGGCCGTGGTCAGCTCGTTGCCTTGCGCGGACGATCCGGCTCAGGCAAGACCACGCTGCTGAACATCATCGGCGGCCTGGACGACCCGACGGCGGGCTGCGTATGGGTGGACGGCCGCGAGGTGAACCGGATGACCGAGCGGGAGCGGCTGGCACTGCGGCGGGACCGGGTCTCCTTCATCTTCCCGTCCTTCGGGCTCGTGCCGATGCTGTCCGCGGCGGAAAACGTCGGGATTCCGCTGCGCATCGCCGGCCTGCGGCCCGGCGAGCGCCGTGAGCGGGTCGCGGCCATGCTGGCGCTGACCGGGCTGTCCAGCCATGCCGCGCACCGCCCCGATGAGCTTTCCGGCGGCCAGCAGCAGCGGGTGGCCATCGCCCGCGCGCTAGCCGGCCGGCCGGGCCTGCTGATCGCGGACGAGCCAACCAGCCAGCTCGACCTGGAGACCGGCCGGCAGATCATGGAGCTGCTGCTCAGCGTGGTGCGTTCCGAGGGCGTCACCGCGCTGGTCGCCACCCACGACGAGGAGCTCGTCGACCTGGCCGACAAGATCATTTCGCTGGAGGATGGGTCCGTCGCGAGCGTCGAGGGCGGGTAGGAGCGGGCTATGGGTGGGCTGGGGGTGTCCTTCCTCGTCCGCCGGGCCAGGTCCTCGTGGTTGCTCCTGGCCTGCGTCGCGGTCACGGTGCTCCTGACCACCGGGCTTACGGCCGTGCTCTGGACCTTCGCGGTCAGGGTGGTCCCGACCGGAGCGCTGAGCACCCTGGCCGCCCCCCAGAGCCGGTCGTTCGCGCTCAGCGGCGTCATCGACGACGCCGGCCAGGCCGCCTCCGACTCGCAACTGATCCGTGCCACGCTGCGCGCGGCGTGGCCGGGGGTCGGTTTCCAGCTGGAAAGCGCGCTGTGGGCGGAGCCAATCCAGCTCCCGTCGAGCGCCGTAAGCCCACCCGTCTCCCAAGGCGGGCCGGGCGACCAAGGCGAGCCGGGCGGGCCGCCCGCCCCAGGGCCGACCATCACGCAGATCCTGCCCGCGTCGCTGGCAGGGATCAGCGCCCAGGCGACGCTGACCGCCGGGCAATGGCCTGGTCCGCCGCGCCACGGGGGTCCGCTGCCCGTGGCGCTGCCGGCCGCCGCGGCCAGCCGGCTGCACCTGACAGTGGGGTCGGTGCTGACGGGCACCCCTGCGTCCGGCGGGACGCCGGTTTCGCTGCAGGTCACCGGTCTGTTCAAGCCCAGGAACCCGGCGGCGGCGTACTGGAACGTGGACCTGCTGCCCGTCTCGGGGATCAGCAGCCAGAGTTACACCGTCAGCACAGCAGGGATGAGCCTCGCGGGTACCTTCGTCAAGTACGGCCCCGCGGTCGTGAACCCGGCCGCGTTCGGCGGGGCGCTCACCGCGAACCAGGCCTCGTGGCTGGTGTTGCCGCAGGCACCGGCGATGGCCAGCGGGAACATCGCCGCGCTGGCCGCGAGCACCAGCGCGGTGGTTTCACACCTGGCTGTTTCTGTCATGCCCGATGGGCTGCAGGTAGCCTCGGGCCTGCCGCAGCTCCTGGCCGGCCTGGCCAGCACGATCGTGCTGACCCGGTCGCTGTTCGCGATCGGCGCACTGCTGTTGCTGCTGGTCGCCGGGGCGGCGCTGGTGCTGGCCGCACGGCTGCTCGCCAGTCTGCGCGAGGAGGAGTCCGCGCTGCTGCGGGCGCGAGGCGCCACCAGGTGGCAGCTGACGCGGCCCGCGCTGGCCGAGGCGGTCGTGCTCGGCGCCGCGGCCAGCCTGGCGGGCGTGCTGGCCGGCACCCGGCTGA
>NZ_JASIAL010000283.1:0-3245 GCF_030042015.1 Trebonia sp.
GCGGAGATACTGCGCCCTGACGGCACATTCATCGTGACGTACACCAACTTCGCCCATCGTGACAGCCGGGCGTTCGAGGCGTACAGCAACGTTCAGCCGTTGCGCGATTTCAGGCAGGCCCTGGCCCGTTATTTCCGCATACGCAGGTCGTTCCCGACCTCGCACAACTGGCACGGCGGCCAGCCGTGGCGGCGGACCCCCATGGCGGTCAACAGGCCGATCACACCGACGATCCCGGTCGTCAGCAGGAAACTGGCCGTGGAGTACTTCTTCATCTGCTCGCCGCTGTAATCCTTGCCGCGACGCCGCGGCTGCGCGACCACGCGGCTGCGCGATCGCGCGCGCGACTACCCGATCTCGCTCGGGTCCGGCCCGATCGGGGACGGCGCGCGCAGGGGTGCGGGGCGGACGCCTGGCCTGCCGTCGTGTCCCGGTGACCGCGGCTGGCCGGCCGGCACCCGTCGGTGCCGGCCGGCCAGGTGCAGCAAGGGGACGCGGACCTTGCTGTGCCCGGCCTCCCGCAGGCCCGTGTGCAGCTGCGCCCACCACATCATCGTCCCGAGCCAGGTGGCGATCGCCGTCCCCCACACCGTGCCGGCGGCGCCGTGGTAGAAGGCGCCCCCGACGCCGAGGCCGAGGTACAGGGCCGACCCGAAGATCATCGAGCGCAGGCTGCGGTGGGCGGCGCCGAGCGCGTGCAAGCCCGCCATCGCGCCCTGGGTGAAACACGATCCCATGACGGTGATCGTGTAGGGGATCACCAGCGCGTACGCGGGCCGCCACAGCTTCGCGCCGAGCAGCAGGTCTCCCAGCCCCCGCGGGATCGTGGCGAGCAGCGCGACGCCCCACAGCGCGCAGCCGATCGCCAGCGCGGCGCCGACCAGCAGGCAGTAGCGTCGCAGGTGATGCGGGGAGTTGCGCAGGACCCGCGCCGCCTCGGGGACGGTGACGATCGATATGCCCATGAAGACGACGAGGAACGGCCCCAGGAGCAGGCCGGCCGCCTGGACGTAGGCGACCGTGGCCAGGCCCGCGATGCCGCCGATGCAGTAGATCCGCAGCTGGACCGCGCCCGCGTTGGACGTGTTCTCCGCGAGGAACCGCGGCCCCAGGTCACGGTTACGGGCCATCCACTCCAGCGCGCAGAGCGGGTTGGGGATGACCCGCGACTGCAGCGGGCCTATGCATGCCGCGAAGGTGGCGGTCATCCCCCAGATCAGCACGAACCAGAAGACCGAGTCGTAATGCAGGACCCGCAGGGCGACCATGGCGACGAACATCGCGATCGTCCACACGGTGTCGTTGAGCAGGGAGTGGCTGCCGCGTCCGAGCGCGAAGAACGCGTACCGCCAGCTGTCCTGCAGCATCAGGCCGGGCATCGACAGGCCGAGCGCGATGAACGCGACCCCGAGCGTGCCCTTGATCGCGGCGCCCGCCATGAGCGCGCAGATGCCCATCGCGATGCCCGCGACGACCGAGGTGCCCGTGGAACGCTTGACCGCCCACCGCCACGCCCGGATTTCCGCGTGGCTGAACCGGACGAGCAGCGGCTCGGTGGCAAGCCCGCGGGAGGCGTTGAGCGCGAACGAGTATGTCACGTACACGATGCTGAAGGCGCCGAACTCGGTCGCGCCCAGTTCCCTGGCCACGTAGAAGCTCAAGGCGGCATTGCTCAGGCTGGACATCCCCTGGTCAGCCAGGCCCCAGCCGAAACGGTGCGCCAGCTTGAGCCCGAGATTGCGCGCGCCACCCGCTCGGTTAAGCATGGATCGCGTGTCCTCGCCGTGACGGCGCCGGCGCTGGCGACTCACACAGGTCCGGCATCAAGTCCCCTCGGTGCGCAGGCCGGGAACGGACTGCTCGTCGTCCGGTAGAGCATCTCGTCGACGGCGCCGGCCGCGAGCAGTTCGCGGATCCTGCGCAGCCGCACGAACCTGGCGGAGACGAAGTCGTCGTGGGTCAGGCCATACGCGGTGTAGGCCTGCAGCAGCTCCGCGATCCCGTCCCGCACGCTCCACCGCAGCTTCAGGTCGGGGAAGGCCGACTCGAGCTTGCCGAAATCCACCCGGTAGTTGCGGATATCCGGACCCGCGCCGTCGGCAAGCGTCACCGTGGATCCCGGCACTGCCGCGCGCACCATCTCGGCGATGTCGCGCACCTGCACGTTGTCCTGCGCCCGCCCGACGTTAAACGCCTGGTCGTGGACGACATCGCGGGGCGCTTCGAGGATGGCGAGGAAGGCGCGGCTGATGTCCTCGATGTGCACGAGCGGCCGCCAGGGCGTCCCGTCGCTTTCCAGGCGCACCTGCCCGGTCGTGAGCGCCACGGCGGTCAGGTTGTTCACCACGATGTCAAGGCGCAGCCTCGTCGACGCGCCGTACGCTGTCGCGTTGCGCAGGTACGTCGGGGTGAAGTTGTCGTCCGCGAGCTTGGACAATTCTCGTTCTGCGATAACCTTTGTCTCACCGTACGGCGTGACAGGGAACAGTTCCGCATCCTCGGCCACGGCGGCCGAGCCCGCGGCCCCGTAGAGGCTGCAGGACGAGGAGAACAGGAAGCGCTCGACGCCGGCCCGCTTCGCGGCCCGGGCCAGCGCGAGCGTCCCGTCGAGGTTCACCGAATAGGTCGCCGCCGGGTTGAGATCGCCGAGCGGATCGTTGGACAGCGCCGCCAGGCAGAGCACCGCATCGTATGCGGACAGGCCGGCAGGCGTGACGTTGCGCATGTCCAGCGTGGCCCGCGGGCCGGCGTCCGGAAGCGCCGGACCGAGGTCGCATCCTTCGTACAGGCCGAGGTCAAGCCCGTCGACGTCGTGCCCGGCGGCGCGCAGGAAGGGGACAAGGACGGCCCCGATGTACCCGCGGTCGCCTGCGACGAGGATTTTCATGCGCTCCCCCTGCGTTCGGCGTCGTCGCTCCGGCTGGCCAGCGAGACAGTAACCTAACAACCATCAGACCGCTCAGCACCGGTCTTGATACAAAGGACCGCCTTGTTCTCGCGCCGGGCCGCCCGGCAAAGGCCAGGCAAAAGCGCCGCGAACGTATCAGCAGCGGACGCCAGGCGCTCATATGCGAGTGCAGCAGCGCAGAGTTCTGATCATCGTCCAGAACCTCCCCGTGCCGTTCGACCGGCGCGTGTGGCTCGAGTGCCAGGCACTCACTGCGGCCGGCTACCAGGTAGCCGTCGTGTGCCCGAAGGGCAAGGGCGACCCGGCGTATGAGGTCGTCGGCGGGGTCGAGCTCTAC
>NZ_JASIAL010000284.1:0-13273 GCF_030042015.1 Trebonia sp.
AGCTCCGCGCCGGGACCGTCGGGCACAACGGGTTCAAGTCGGATTCCGGCATCGGGTTCGGCGGGTTCAAGCAGTCCGGCATCGGGCGCGAGGGCGGGCGCGAGGGACTGCTGCCCTTCCTGGAGTCCAAGACCGTGCTGCTCGACGGCCCCACGACCAGGTACGCGGACACGCAGCTGTAACGGGAGGCGTTTTCCGGCGCCGATCTCGTCGAGTAGCTGGGGGATGACGGTGAACAGGTCGCCGGCGATGCCGAGGTCGGCGATGTCGAAGATGGGGGCGTCGGGGTCTTTGTTGATGGCGATGATGGTTTTGGAGGTTTGCATGCCGGCCCGGTGCTGGATGGCGCCGGAGATGCCGGCGGCCAGGTAGAGCTGGGGGGAGACGGTTTTGCCGGTCTGGCCGACCTGGAACTGGTGGGGGTACCAGCCGGCGTCGGTGACCGCGCGGGAGGCGCCGACGGCGGCGCCGAGGGCGTCGGCGAGGTCCTCGATGATCTTAAAGCCCTCGGCGGAGCCGGTGCCGCGGCCGCCGGAGACGATGATCTGGGCTTCGGTCAGGTCCGGCCGCGCGCCCTTGTCCGCGACCACGTGCTCGATGATCCTGGCCGTCTTGGCGGCGCCGCTGGCGGCGAAGGTCACCGGGACGATCTCGGCCGGGCCGGGGGCGGGCTGGGCGGTGATCGCGTTCGGGCGGATGGCGATGATGGGGGTGCCCCTGGTGACGGTGGCGTGCACGGTGATCGCGCCGCCGAAGTTCGCCTGGACGGCGACCGGGGTCCCGTCCGGGCCGGCGGCCACGTCGACGGCGTCGGTGAGCACGCCGGAGTTCGTCTTGACCGCGAGCCGGCCCGCGATCTCCTTGCCCTCGGCGGTGCCGGCGATCAGCACCGCCGCGGGCGCCCTGTCCGCCACCAGCCGGGCGAGCAGCTCCGCCTTCGGGGCCACCGGGTACTCGCCGAACTCGGCGGAGCCGGCCACGTAGACGCGGGCGGCGCCGTACTCGGCCAGCCGTGCCCTTGCCTCGTCCGCGCCCGGCCCGGCCCACACCGCCGCGGGCTCGCCGAGCCGGGCCGCCGCGGTCAGCAGCTCGCAGGTGACCTTCCTGACCTCCCCGCCAGAGTGCTCCGCGAGCACCAGCACCTCAGCCATGTGTCCCCCTCCCCCTTCAGATGAACTTCCGCCCGGCCAGGAACGCGGCTATCCTCGCGCCGCCGTCCCCCTCGTCCCTGACCACCACCCCGGCCGCCCGCGGCGGGCGGGCCGCGAAGCCCGCTACCGCGGTCGCCGAGCCGCCCAGGCCGGCCAGGGCCGGGTCGATGCCCGCCCCGGCCAGGGACAGGGCCTGCACCGGCTTCTTCTTGGCCGCCATGATCCCCTTGAACGAGGGGTAGCGCGGCTCGTTGATCTTCTCCACCACGCTGACCACCGCCGGCAGCTGCCCGGCCACCACGTCATACCCCTCGTCCGACACCCGGCGGATCCTCACCGCGGTCCCGTCGATCTCGACCTTCGACGCCAGCGTCAGCTGCGCCACCCCCAGCCGCTCGGCCAGCATCGCCGGCAGCACCCCGGTCCGCGCGTCGGTCGACTCCGACCCGCAGATCACCAGGTCGAACCCGATCACCGCCAGCACCCGCGCCATCGCATACGAGGTGGCCAGCGCGTCCGATCCGGCCAGCGCCTCATCGGCCAGGTGCACCGCCCTGCCCGCCCCCATCGACAGCGCCTTGCGGACCGACTCCGCCGCCCTCGCCGGGCCCATCGACAACACCGTCACCTCACCCCCGTGCGCCTCCGCGATCCGCAGCCCCTCCTCGATCGCGTACTCATCCAGCTCATTGATCAGCCCGTCAACCGCAGCCCGGTCCAGCGTCCCATCCGGCCGCAGCGTCCGCTCCACCGCGGTATCCGGCACCTGCTTAACGCAGACGACGATGTTCATGGACAACGCTGCCCCTCCTCCGTGATGGACTTCCGTCAGAAATCTATGTTACTCGCTAGTAGCAAGTTTCCGCTCGGCTGCCTCGACGACGTTGGCCAGCAGCATCGCGCGGGTCATCGGGCCGACGCCGCCGGGCATCGGGGCGATCCATCCGGCGACTTCGGCCACGTCGGGAGCGACGTCCCCGACCAGGCCGGCCTCGGTGCGGGTGATGCCGACGTCGAGGACTGCCGCGCCGGGCCGCACCATCTCCGCGGTCAACAGCCCCGGCCGGCCGGCCGCGACGACGACGATGTCCGCGGCGCGCGTGTGCGCGGCGAGGTCCTTGGTGCCGGTGTGGCACAGCGTGACCGTGGCGTTCTCCGACCGCCGGGTGAGCAGCAGCCCGAGCGCCCGGCCCACCGTGATGCCGCGGCCCACGATCGTGACCTCGGCGCCGGCGATCTCCACCCCGTACTGGCGCAGCAGCACGACGATGCCGTGCGGTGTGCACGGCAGCGGGCCGTCCTCGCCGAGCACGAGCCTGCCCAGGTTGACCGGGTGCAGGCCGTCCGCGTCCTTGTCGGGATCCATCAGGTGCAGCACGCGCTTGTCGTCCAGCCCGGCGGGCAGCGGAAGCTGGACGATGTAGCCGGTGCACGCGGGGTCGGCGTTCAGCTCCGCGACCGCCTCTTCCACCTGCGCCTGGGTCGCGTCGGCCGGCAGGTCACGGCGGATCGACGCGATCCCGACCTGGGCGCAGTCCCGGTGCTTGCCGCCCACGTAGGCGTGGCTGCCCGGGTCGTCCCCGACGAGGATCGTGCCGAGCCCGGGCGTGATGCCGCGGGCGGCCAGTGCCGCGACCCGCTCCTTCAGGTCCGCGCGCACCTGCGCGGCCGTGGCCTTCCCGTCCAGAATCGACGCTGTCATATGGGCTCCTAGTGGTAGAAGTGCCGGACTCCGGTGAAGTACAGCGTCACGCCCGCGGCCTCGGCGGCGGCCACCACGCTGGCATCCCGGACGGAGCCGCCCGGCTCGGCGACCGCGCGGACACCCGCCTCCGCGAGTATCTCGAAACCGTCAGAAAACGGGAAGAACGCGTCAGACGCGGCCACAGATCCGGCCGCCCTGTTTCCGGCTCTGGCCACAGCCAGCCGCGCCGCGTCCACCCGGTTCACCTGGCCCATGCCCACGCCCACCGACGCGCCGCCGGAGGCGAGCAGGATCGCGTTCGACTTCACCGCGCGGCACGCGCGCCAGGCGAACGCCAGGTCGGCGAGCGTCGGGCTGTCGGCGGGGGCGCCCGCCGCCAGCTCCCAGCCCGCCGGGTCGTCGCCGGGGGCGTCGACCAGGTCGGCCGACTGCAGGAGGACGCCGCCGCTCACCTGCCGCCATTCGGTGTGCGCGGAACGGGCCGGCGGGGCGCAGCGCAGCAGCCGGACGTTCTTCCATTTCCCCGTCAGGATCTGCAGCGCCCCGGCCGCGAAGTCCGGGGCGATCACGACCTCGGCGAACCCGTCGATGACCTGGCCGGCCATCCGCGCGGTCACGGTCCCGTTGGCCGCGATCACGCCGCCGTACGCCGACACCGGGTCGCACGCGTACGCCTTGGCGTACGCGTCGGCGAGGTCCGCCCCGATCGCGATGCCGCACGGGTTGGAGTGCTTGATGATCGCCACGCACGGCTCGCCGAAGTCGAAGGCCGCGCGGCGCGCGGCATCGGCGTCGACGTAGTTGTTGTACGACATGGCCTTGCCGTGCAGGACTTCAGCATTGGCGATGCCAGAGTCGGCCGGGATCGTTCGGGAGAAATAAAGGGCCGATCGCTGGTGCGGGTTCTCCCCGTAGCGGAGGACATCTTTTCTTTCCCACACCGCGGCGGTGACATCTGGCCACCCGGTCTCCCGCGCGGTCTCGTCGGGGGCGTACGCGGAGGCGAACCAGGACGCGACCGCGGCGTCGTAGGCCGCCGTGTGCGCGAACGCCGCGGCGGCGAGGCGACGGCGCTCGCCGGCGGTGAAGCCGCCCGCGCCGAGCGCGTGCCGCGCCTGCGCGTACTGGATCGGGCTCGTGACGACCGCGACGCTGGCGTGGTTCTTGGCGGCGGCGCGGACCATCGCCGGGCCGCCGATGTCGATCTGCTCGATGACCTCGGCGTCCTTCGCGCCCGAGGCCACCGTCTGCCCGAACGGGTACAGGTTCGAGACGAGCAGCTGGAATGGCTCTATCCCGAGGTCCTTGAGCTGCTGCTCGTGCGCGGGGCTGGCCATGTCGGCGAGCAGGCCCGCGTGCACCCGCGGGTGCAGGGTCTTCACCCGCCCGTCCAGGCATTCAGGGAAGCCGGTGAGGTCCTCCACTGTCGTGACCGGAACTCCGGCCGCCTCGACGGCCCTGGCGGTCGTGCCGGTAGAGACGATCTCCACCTGGTACTCGTGCAGCGCGCGGGCCAGCTCGCCAAGACCGGCCTTGTCGTAGACGCTGATCAGCGCCCGCCTGATCGGGATCCGAGTCAACTGCCGATCCTTACCTTCCTGCCGGTCTCCCCGGTCACCGACCAGCCCTCGCGGGCCATCCTGCCCACCGTGTCGACGAGCAACGCGCGTTCGGCGACCTTGATGCGCTCGTGCAGCGCCGCCTCGTCATCGTCGTCGTTAACCGGGACGCAGGCCTGCGCGAGCACGGGGCCGGCGTCCACGCCCTCGTCCACGAGGAACACCGTGCAGCCGGTCACCTTGACCCCGTAGTCGAGGGCGTCCCGCACGCCGTGCATGCCAGGAAACGACGGTAGCAGCGCGGGATGCGTGTTCAGGCAGCGGCCCGCGAAGCGACCGAGGAACGCCTTGCCGACGAGCTTCATGAAACCCGCGCAGATGACCAGGTCAGGCAGGTGCTGCGCGCAGCGGGCCGCTAGCTCGCGATCCCAGGCCTCGCGCGAGGCGAAGTCCGCGACCTTGAGCACGAAGGCGGGGATGCCCGCCTCGCGGGCCCGGCGCAGTCCGCCGATGTCGTCGCGGTCGGCGCCCACCGCGACGACCGCCGCGCCGTAAGCGGGATCGGCGCAGGCGTCGATCAGCGCCTGCAGGTTCGTCCCTTCCCCGGAAACGAGCACGACGAGCCTGGCGTCCATGGCAGTCACCCTAATCCGTACTGCAAAATAGAGGCGATGGCCAGATTCACAGACCGGCAGCAGACTCCTCCCCGGCAGCCGATGTTCGCACCGCCCCGGGCGCGACCGCCGCGCGCCCCGGCGGACCCCGTGCTGCAGCAGCGCTCCTGGGCCGCGCTGTTGCTCGCCTTCATCAGCCTGTTCGGCATGATGATGATGACCGGCAACGTGCGGCGTGGCGTCGTCGTTGTCGCCGTGGCCCTCGCGATCGCCGCGATCGCCCTGTGGCTCTCGATCTCGGCCATGTCGCGGGCGCGGCGCGGCGGCAGCGGCCGTCCCCGCGGGGCGGTCCTCGCCACGATTCTCGGCGCGGTCGCCTGCGCGTTCAGCGGGCTGGTGCTGATCGGCTTCGCGATGTTCTGGCCGCAGCTGACGCAGTACTCCGCCTGCATGGCGGGCGCGAACACGGTGAGCGCGCAGCAGGCGTGCCAGCAGCAGCTGAACAACTCGGTCGGCTCCGAGGTCGGCATCCTCGGCGGCTGACGGGCCTCTCGTTCGCAGGGGGCTGTACCACACGTAACAATGGCCTTACCTGTCCACTTCGCACGCGCCGCCGGGTCGGGCCGCCGAGAGGCAATTGGGCCGTTGGCGCAGCTGGCCCGATACAGCCGGGCCGTTGGCGCAACTGGCCCAATCGGGGAGGTCGGGGTAGCGACCGGAGCGGGGGCTAGTCGCCCCGCTGGCCCGCCCAGGGGTCGTAGTAGATGCGGTGGCCGCCCGCGTCGTCGGTCTCGTCACGGGTTTGCGGGACGACGGCGGCCGGGGCCAGGCCGGCCCGCGCGTGCTGCCTGGCAGGGACGGCGAGCTTGCGGATGTGGTGCCGCAGCAGCAGCCAGTTGGCGGCACCCGCCACCACCGCGGCCGTCACGCCGACCTCCAGGACCGCGACCAGCGCGACCTCCGCGCCGGACGGCCCCACCGAGGCGAGCCGCCCCGCGCCGAGCGGGCCGCCGGAGAGCTTCGCGCCGAACCCGATGACAACTCCGGCGAGCGAGCCGGTGAGCAGCCCCCATAGCGGCGCCGCCTCCAGCGTGGGCGTCGGCGCGATCCGCACGGTCATCAGGCCGGCGAGCGCGCCGGCCAGGTACGGCGCGGCGAGCACGAAAAAGCCCAGCCAGGGCGGGAACGCTGCCTTCGTCCCGGCCGGGAGGGCGGCGAGCAGCGGAAACGCGGGAACCGCGCCGAGCGCCGACGCGGACGGCGCCACCCCCGTGCCGAGGCCGAAAGAGAATCCTGGCCCGAGCAGGTAGGCGATTGCCCAGATGACGGAGTTGGGCAGATAGCTGAGCCCGGCGATCAGCAGCAGCGCGGACCCGGCGGGTCCGGGCGACAGCGAGGTCACCGCCTGCCGGTAGGCGTGCAGGTGGACGGCCAGCGATGCCCCGGCCAGCAGCGCGCCGCAGGCGGTCAGCACCGCCAGCGCCGTCACCATGCCCAGGACGACCGAACGCGGCCGCGGCGGCAGCAGCGCGGCGAGCTTTCGCCAGGGCGCCAGGGCGCGCGCCGCGCCGAGCCCGCCGGCGAGGAGGGCGAGCAGGAAGCCGGCGATGACCGCCTGCCACAGCGAGGCCGACGCCGCCGGAGTCCGGCTCGCCACCGCGACGGCACCCGTGAACAGCGCGTAAGGCAACGCGATCGCCAGGGCCGCGTAGCCCACGTGCCGCAGCCGGGTCACGTGGCCCCCGTGCGTCATCCAGCGCCCGGCCCGCTCGAGCAGCACGCCGGGCAGCAGCACCAGGCCGAGCGGCAGCAGCCCGATCCGGCCGACCCCGCGAACCGTCACCTCGACGTGGTGCGCCACGAGCCACAGGACGCCGGCGGAGCGCAGCACGCCGGCCAGACCGCCGCCGAGCCCGACGTGCGGAGCGGTGATCCAGCCGACCGCGGTCAGCGTGACCAGCACCGCGAGCCCGCCCGCGGCGGCCGCGAGCGCGGCAGCGCCGCCCGCCATCAGCATCGGCCTGCCCGGGCCAACAGGCCAGGGAGCGATGGGGGGACGGGCAGTCCCCCCATGCGGGGGGCCTTCGGGGGGTTGGCCCCCGGGGGAGGCAGCGCCCCCCGGAGGCGGCACACCCTTCACAACGCCCATCCTGGCAACCGACGGGGCAAACGGCACGCAGCCACGCCGCGGCAGGGGACGGCGCCGTCAGCTGAGAGTGCGCTCACACGCCTGCCGTCTGCTCCCCTGGGCAGCGCCCGCCGCGGCGCAACGGCTACGCTGCTTGTGAACCCCGCTTCTCACGCGGCGGCAACCAGACGCAAAGCAACGGACCGAGATCGGACCCCCAGTGGACCTGTTTGAGTATCAGGCTAAGGAACTCTTTGCCGAGTACGGCGTTCCCGTGCCGAAAGACAAGGTCGCCGACACCGCCGAACAGGCGCGGGAAATCACCACCGCGTTCGCGGCCGAAGGCACCCCGCAAGTCGTAGTGAAGGCGCAGGTGAAAACCGGCGGGCGCGGAAAGGCCGGCGGGGTGAAGCTGGCCGACGGGCCGGCCGACGCCTACGAGAAGGCCGAGCGCATCATCGGCATGGACATCAAGGGTCACACCGTCCACAAGGTGCTGATCGCTGAGGCCACGGACATCAAGGCGGAGTACTACCTGTCGTTCCTGCTGGACAGGGCGAACCGGACGTTCATGTCGATCTGCTCGGTCGAGGGCGGTGTGGAGATCGAGGAGGTGGCGCACAGCAACCCGGACGCGATCGCCCGCATCCCGATCTCGCCGCTGTCCGGGGTGGACCACGCGAAGGCGCTGGAGATCATCGAGGCCGGGCGCATCCCTGAGGAGGCCGCGGAGCAGGCCGCCGTGCTCGCCGAACGGCTGTGGGCCATGTTCACCGACGAGGACGCGACCCTCGTCGAGGTGAACCCGATGGCGGCGACCCCGGACGGCCGGGTGCTCGCCCTTGACGGCAAGGTCACGCTCGACGACAACGCCGCCTTCCGCCAGGACCACGAGCGGTTCGCCGACGCCAGCTCGACCGACCCGATCGAGGCGCGGGCCAAGGCCAGGCACCTCAACTACGTGAAGCTCGACGGCCAGGTCGGCATCATCGGCAACGGCGCGGGGCTGGTGATGTCCACCCTCGACGTCGTGGCCTACGCCGGCGAGTCGTTCGGCGGGGTCCGCCCGGCGAACTTCCTTGACATCGGCGGCGGCGCGTCCGCCGAGGTGATGGCCAACGGCCTGGAGATCGTGCTGTCCGACCCGAGCGTCAGGGCCGTGTTCGTGAACGTCTTCGGCGGCATCACCGCGTGCGACGCGGTCGCCAACGGGATCGTGTCCGCGTTCGCCATGCTGGCCGAGCGCGGCGAGCCGGTCGACCGGCCGATCGTGGTCCGGCTGGACGGCAACAACGCGGCGGAGGGCAGGCGCATCCTGTCCGAGGCGAGCCTGCCGGGGGTCGAGCGGGTGGACACGATGGACGGCGCGGCGCGCCGCGCGGCCGAGCTGGCCGCCGCGAAGGGAGCATGAGGTGGCGATCTGGCTGACCGAGCAGAGCCGGGTGCTGATCCAGGGCATCACCGGCGCCGAAGGCCGTAAGCACGGCGCGCGGATGCTCGCCGCGGGCACTGCGGTGGTGGGCGGCACCAACCCGAAGAAGGCCGGACAGACGATTGAGCTGAACGGACAGTCAGTTCCCGTCTTCGGCACCGTGGCTGAGACGATGGCGGCGACCGGGGCGGATGTCTCCGTGGTGTTCGTCCCCGCCTCCGGCACCAAGGCGGCGGTCATCGAGGCGATCGAGGCGCGGATCCCGCTGTGCATCGTGATCACCGAGGGCATCCCCGTGCACGACACGGCCGAGTTCTGGGCGCGCGCGGTCGAGGCGGGCAACGCCACGCGGCTCGTCGGCCCGAACTGCCCGGGCATCGCCTCGCCGGGCAAGTCCAACGTGGGCATCATCCCGGCCGACATCACCAGCGAGGGCATGATCGGCCTGGTGTCCAAGTCCGGCACGCTGACCTACCAGATGATGTACGAGCTGCGGGACATCGGCTTCTCCACCGCGGTGGGCATCGGCGGCGACCCGGTGATCGGCACCACGCACATCGACTGCCTGCGGGCTTTCCAGGATGACCCGGAGACGGCGGCGATCGTGATGATCGGCGAGATCGGCGGGGACGCCGAGGAGCGGGCCGCGGCGTTCATCGAGCAGAACGTCACCAAGCCGGTCGTCGGCTACGTGGCCGGGTTCACCGCGCCTGAAGGCAAGACGATGGGGCACGCGGGCGCGATCATCTCGGGTTCCTCGGGCACCGCCCAGGCGAAGAAGGAGGCGCTTGAGAAGGCCGGCGTGCGCGTCGGCAAGACCCCCAGCGAGACGGCCGCGCTGATCCGCGAGGTGGTGCGCTCGGCCTAGCACCGCTCCCCCGCGCCGGTTACCTGGGCGCCGGATCGGGGTATTGCTGCCGGGGGGATTGGCAAGCAGCCGCACGTCCGCGACGCTGTCCGGCCGCGAGCGGCGACGGGGGAAGGGCAGACGATGAGCGGTCAATTCCGGCGTGCCCGCTGGCTGCTGGCAGGGGCGGCAGTGGCGGTCGCGGGCCTGCTGGCCACGGTCCTGCCGGCGGCGGCCGCGACCGGAGCGCGGACGGCGGCTCTGGGCGGGCCGGCGGTGCCGGTGCTGAACTGGCAGCCCTGCCCCGGCGAGGCCGGCTTCGAATGCGCGACCGCGCAGGTGCCCCTTGACTACCAGCAGCCGCACGGGCAGCTGATCACGCTCGCCGTGATCATGCACCCGGCGACCGATCCTTCCCGCCGGATCGGGTCGCTGTTCTATAACCCGGGTGGCCCGGCTGATGCCGGGACCACCGCCCTGCCGGTGGAGTACCCGCTGTTCCCTGCCGCGGTGCGGCAGCGGTTCGACATCATCAGCTGGGACCCGCGCGGCGTCGGCAACAGCACCGCGGTGCAATGCTTCCCCAGCCAGGCGGCCGAGGCTGACTTCTTCACCGACCTGCCCGCCGGGTTCCCTGTCGGGCCAGCCCAGCAGGCCACCTGGATCTCGCTGTTCACGCAGTTCGCCCAGCGCTGCGAGCAGGACAACGCCGCGCTGCTCGCGCACATCTCCACCGCCGACACGGCGCGTGACCTGGACCTGCTCCGCCAGGCGGTCGGCGACCCGGTGCTGAACTACCTCGGTGTCTCCTACGGCACCTACCTGGGCGCCACCTACGCCAACCTGTTCCCGAGCAAGGTCGGCGCGATGGTGCTTGACGGCAACGTCGATCCCATCGGCTGGACCACACCCAGGCAGGCAGACGGCATCCCGCTCAGCACCTCCCTGCGGATAAGGACCGAGCTCGGCGCGGCGGCGACCATGGGGCAGTTCCTGAGCCTGTGCGGGCAAGCCCCCACGACCGACTGCGCGTTCTCGGCCGGGACCGCCGCGGCCACCGAGGCGAAATACGCGCAGCTGCTTGACTACCTGCGTGTCCGCCCGGTGACCACCTCGATTCCGGCCTTCGGGAAGACGACCCCGGCGGCCCCCGCGACCACGTTCACCTACGCCTTCACCGTGTCGTTCATCACCCAGATCCTGCAAGTCGTCCAGCCGGTGCCCAACCTGGCCCCCGGCTGGGCATACGGCGCGTTCGTCCTGCAGACACTGTGGAACCTCGCCCGCACCGGCGGCGGCGAGGCGAAACCGGTCCAGCCTGCCCCTCCGACGGTCGCCCTTGAGCAGGCATATGCGATCTTGTGCGCGGACAGCCCCAACCCGGAGAACCCGGCCGACTACCGGGCCGAAGCCGACCTGGCCAGCGCCCAGGTCGGCCCCGTCGCCCAGTACATAGCGTGGCAGGACGAACCGTGCTCAGGATGGCAGGCCACCGACGCCGACGGCTACTTCGGCCCGTGGAACCAGCCCACCGCCCATACCCTGCTCCTGATCGGCAACAGCTACGACCCGAACACCCCGTATCAGGACTCCCTGATCATGGCCAGCCAGCTGGCCGACGCCAGGCTGCTGACCCTGGACGGCTACGGCCACACGGCCCTGAACAACCCGAGCACTTGCATCCAGGACTACGAGGCCAGCTACTTCATCAGCGGCACGCTGCCGCCCCCGGGAACCACCTGCCAGCCGGACCAGCAGCCCTTCAGCGCCGCCAGCCTCTGACCGCGCTAGGCGGCGCGGCGGGGGCCTAGCGCTTCGCGGACCCAGGCGACGATCTCGCTGGTCGGCGCGCCCGGCGTGAAGATCTTCGCGACGCCCATCGCGGTCAGCGCGGCGATGTCGGCGTCCGGGATGATCCCGCCACCGAACACCACGATGTCGGCGGCGCCCGCCTCGGTCAGCAGCTCGATGACGCGGGCGAACAGCGTCATGTGGGCGCCGGAGAGCACGGACAGGCCGACCGCGTCCACGTCCTCCTGGATGGCGGCCGCCACGATCTGCTCAGGGGTCTGGTGCAGCCCGGTGTAGATGACCTCCACGCCGGCGTCGCGCAGCGCGCGCGCCACGACTTTCGCCCCGCGGTCGTGGCCGTCAAGTCCGGCCTTGGCCACGATGACGCGGATCTTGCACGATGTGTCTGCCACAGTGCCTCCCCAACCAGGGTAGCGGCGCCGCCGACGGTCAGTACACGCAGGGAATGCCGTACGGGGCGTTTGGCGCGACGGTCACGCTGCCCCCGCTGGCCCCGTTGCTGTCGGCGGGGTTGAGCTCGGTGGCAGCCGGCGACGGCGAGCTGGCCGGGGTGGCGGTGGCCGTAGCCGAGCCGATCGACGTCGGCACCGAGGTCGCGTCGGTCCCGAGCAGCACCTCGACATGGCCGGCCGCGACCGTCGGGCTCGGGCTCGCGGTCACGCCGAGGAAGTACCCGGCGATGCGCTGCGCGCTCGCCGCGGCGCCGATGCCGTACAGCACCTCGGTCGTCGACTGCGTGGGGATGTTGCCGACCGCGCCCGCCTTGAAGCCGGCCGAGATCAGCGCCTGGGACAGGTCCGCGGCCAGGCCTGCGGTGTAGCCCCCGTTGTACACGTCCACGGCGGTGGCGCTTGGCGCCAGCGACGCGGCCTGCGTGGCCGCCTTGGCCGTGGCGGACTTGCGGGGGCTCGGCTTGGGCGCCGGCGGCGGGTAGAACGCGTTGTGCACCACCTGCTTGATGTAGCTCGTGTTCACCGTGTTCACGTCCTGGCCGTCGATGCTCGCGTACCCCGTGATCGGCAGCGTGGTGAACGTCATGTTGCTCCCCGACAGGCTCTTCATCTCGGAGAGGAAGTCCAGGATGTTCCAGCTGCGGTCGGTGATCAGGTACTGCCTGGCGATCGTGAGCAGCGAGCTCAGCTCGCCGAGGTCGGTGAGCACGCCCTGCGTCTTCAGCTTCCAGGTCACGTAGTCGATGACGGCCTGCTGGCGGTGGGTGCGGTCCAGGTCGCCGTTCGCGAGCGAGTCACGGTCCCGCACGAACGCCAGCGTCTGCGCGGCGTCCAGGTGCAGGTACTGGCTCCCGCCCTTGCTCAGGTTGTACCCGTCAGCGATGGCGTTCCAGCCGGAGTTGGAGTCGGTGAGGTTCTCGCCGCCGTCCTCCGGCTTCACGCACACCTCGACACCGCCGAAGACGTTGGCGAGCTCGTAGAACCCGTCCAGGTTGAGCTCGGCGAAGTGGTTGATTGTCACGCCGGTGAGCGCCTCGACCGTCTCTATCTCCGCCAGCCGTCCCGCCTCGTTCTCCTGGTAGGCGAGCTCGTCCTGGTTCAGGTGCGAGCCGACGAGGTTGTTCGCCGCGTTGGCCATGGCGAAGCCGTACGCCTGGTCGATCTTGCCCTGGGCCCCGCCGTAGCCGTCGGTGCCGACCATGTTGACCCAGTCGTCGCGCGGGATGGAAAAGCCGACGGCCTTCTGCCCGCCGGCGAAGATGTGGATGAGGATCAGCGTGTTGGTCGCGTTTCCGCCCTGGTCCCCGATGTCCATGATGTCCTCAAGGCCCCTGGGCAGCGGGTCCCCGTTCCAGTAGGTACGGCTTTCCAGCCCCATCAGCAGGATGTTCATCGCGCCGACCGACGGGCTGCCCGAGATCACGTTCGAGCCGCCGATGCCGTCGACCTGGCTCTTGACGTAGTAGGCGAAGCCGCTCACCACCATGACCAGCGAGGCGAGCACGCAGCCGAGCGCGTATCCGGTCTTGGCGGCGATCGCCCCGCCGTGCCCGCTGAACATCGCCATCTCCTC
>NZ_JASIAL010000285.1:0-8306 GCF_030042015.1 Trebonia sp.
TCGGCCTCACGTGCGCCTGGCTTGGCGGCGGACGGCCACGTCGATGAGCTCAGGAGGGTAAGCATGCAAGGACCCGTACCGGATCAGTTCAACCTGGTCGTCTCGGACATGGAGGCAACTGTCGCCTTCTACCGGAAGCTGGGCCTGACCATCCCCGGCACCGGTCCGCGGTGGCAGCATCATCACCGCACGGTCACGCTCCCCGGCGGGATCGGCCTCGACCTGGACAGCAGCGAGTTCGCCCGGCACTGGAGCCGCGGCTGGCGGGGTGGCATGGGGGTGCCCGGGTTTGCGGCAGGCAGCCGGGAGCGGGTCGATGAGATCTATGCGGATCTGGTTGCGGCCGGGTACCGGGGGCAGCAGCCCCCGTACGACGTCTTCTGGGGCGGGCGCTATGCCGTCATCGAGGACCCGGACGGGAACGCGGTCGGGATCATGAGCCCGGTCGACCCTGATCGACGATCACAGCCGGACTTTGGCGAGACGTGACCTGAGGCCGCCGCAGGAGTCGTCCGAAGGACGCGATATCGCGGACTCTGTCCCACACCCTACGAACAGAGGTGCCAATGGGCCCCGCGGGAACCGGGCATTGCGGGCACGGCGATTACCGGGAAACAAAAGACCAGTCAGGGACCAATCACCGCCAGGCCGCGGCAGCGACCGGACGCCGAACCTGCCGCGCGCCCGTGCCGCAACCAGAGGGCAGGCATCCGGCAATGCCGGGTTGCTGCTCACCGGCGCGCCCCAGAAGGTGCACGATCTTTGGCTGGCGGTGCCGGGGGCCTGGCGATGCGGGAACGGTGCTCCGGGCGGGGCTCAAGGTTGCCGCGGACCTGGCGCGGCGCGGGAACCAGAAATCAGCGTGTTGCTTATCCGCGAGCACTTAGGACCCAAGCTGCATGGACAAATAGGACAAAATGGCCGAGAAGCTCTGCGGCTCGTATCCTATGTGCGAAAAACTGTCCCAGTATCTGAGATCACCAGCCGAAACCGGGCTCGCGCCCCAGCAAGCGGCGGAAGATCCTCGAAGGCGAGGAAGGAGTCGGTTGCGGTTGGGTTGCCAGCGGTCATGCGCCGGCGTCCCTGTGGGTGGCGATTGCCTCCCGCGGTGTGGCCTCACAAGCAACGATCGGGCGCTGCCCCGGCGCAGGGCGACTGTGAGCGGCAGTTAGTGCAGCTAGATGCCATGTCGACCGATGGTCGCCGACGTTCAGCGACCGTTAGATTCAGCCTTGGTCGCCAGACGCCGTTGCGCCGCCGTATCGCTGTGGCGCCTGGCCCGCATACACGTGATGGGCGCGGTCAAAATATGCCAACGGGTACCACATATTCATACATCGGGCATACGATGTCGTTATGCAGATTCGATCTGTATAAATACTCATTTTTAGTTCTAATCTTGCGAACATGTTAACGTGTCGGTAATATCGCGCCATGACGATAGGGTTCGGCCTCACTCGGGTGGCTGCGCGCGGCTCCGCCGGAACATCGCATGACGCCTTGACCTGGCTTCACCCTGACCTCCTCGCAAGCGCGTCGTGGCCGGCGCTCACCGCAGGCCGTACGTTCGCGCCTCGCTGCCACCTCAGGCCGTTCGGGTGGGTCAATCGTGAGGCGCGGCAACCAAACACCGGCTCCGAAGCGCACGCGACTGGAGGTTCGCATGTCTTCAATGCCTAGCCGTGAGGCTCTGCTGGCCGCCTACTACAAGTTTCACGACCCTACCCTGACTCAGCGAGAAATCGCGGAGAAGGCCAATCTCGGCACGCAAGCGCAAGTGTCGCGACTCTTGGCGGAGGCACGCGAGAAAGAGGTCCTGCGGGAGATATTCCAGTTTCCCGCAGGCTTGGACAAGGAAGTTCGCCAGCAGATCGAAAGTTCCTTCTTTCAGCGGCACTCAGCCCTTGAGAATGCCCTCGCGCAGAAAGCCCGCGATCTCAACGATACGCGCTCCGATGGCGGCTCGTTCTTCAAGCGATTGCACGTGGTGGGCGCGCCAGGACTCGAGGAGGAGAACAATGCGGCGGCGCGGGAGAAGGCCTTCCAGGTCTTCGGCGCGGGTGCCGCCGAAATTGTTACCGGCTACATAGACCAGGCCGATACATGCTGTGTCGCCTGGGGCAGGACAATCGACGCGACGGTGCGTCACGTGCGCCCTAGGAGCACATCGGGGTCCGCGAAGCTATTCATCCCGATCGCCGGCGAGCCCACGAATCACGAACCAAATGGCGTGAGTCCAAGTGACGCCGCCCGTACGCTCGCCCAAGCCTGGCCCGAGTCACGCGCGCTCTCGCTGCGCGGCGTACAAGCGCGAATCCCGAAGTCGGTCTATGTGCATGACCAGGACCGCATTGCCCGCGAGCTGGTCGGATACTCGAAAAATTACCGGCAGATCTTCGGCGGCCCGGGCTCCGCAGATCGCCCGCTCATCCGCCAGGTTCCCATGATACTGACCGGCATAGGCGACGTGACCACGAGCAAGCGGCCTATCGTCGGGGTCGGCCGTCCCGACCCGTGGTATCTGGAGACGGAGGACGCGGAGGACCCAAGCGTGCTCGGGCTGGCGGAAGGAAACATCGGCGGCGTGTGGATTGCGCGAAGTGACGTTTCCGCGGAAGAGAAAAAGCAGGTCGACGAGGTAAACGCGCGCTGGCTTGGCGCCCAGCACGACGACTTCAAGCGCTGCTCAAGGACCGCGGACATGGAGCGGAACCGTCCGGGTGTCGTCGTCCTGGCAGTAGAGCCGGAGAAAAAGAACATTGTCCTGGAAGCCCTGTACCTCGTGAATGTCCTGGTGGTCAGCCGCCAGCTCGCGGATGCACTGGCCGACGAACTGCTGTCATGAAAGGACAGATGACGCCGCGGCCTGCCTGGACAGTTTCCAGGGACGCTTATGTGATCTGACCGGGGAAAGGTGGTGAGATCAATGCTCGTGCCACCATCGCGTGGGCAGCGCGTAGCCATCGTCGCTGCCTTGGCCGTCCCCCTGACCGTCATCGTGCTGCTGTCAGCGCCCGCGTGGGTCACCTGGCCATTCCTGCCCTCCGAGCGAAGGGAGACAGTTAAGGAATTCCTAGGTCTCGTAATAGACTGGATTAAGGTACTGGCCGGGATCGCGGGCGGCACAGACGATTGAGCAAATCGGCCGGCCTGGCCGCTTGAGGAAGGCTCACGGCCATCCCGTGCGATCCGCGAACCGTGCAGGAGCGTCCGCGCCCTGCAGCACGAGCTCACCAACGGGCCGCCTGACATGAAGCTGCAAAGAACTCGCTGACCACCCGGCTTGCGGACGGGAGAACTCGATTGCCAGCCCGTCGTTCAGGCAAACGATCTCCAAGAAGCCGCCATCGACGCCCTGGGCCTTGCCGGCACCTTTTGTTATCGCGCTGTCAACTGCCCGCAGGTAGCTCGAGAGGTGGTAACGGTTTCTGATGCTGATCCATTCATCATCCTCCAGGTCAAAAGGCCAGAGGCAGCGCAGAACCACGAAGTTACCCTCGGAAGTCAGCTCCAGGTATCCCCCTGCGGGGTGGCGGTCTATGAGCACCATCAGCCTCCGGTAAATCGGCCGGATGATTCCATCACGGCGCGGCGGCGCGGTGCTATGTCCCGGACCTCCGCATTAGGAAACATTACTCAGCGGACGGGAGGCTAGCAAGTCGTGTCCCAATCACCGAGTATTCATGCATAATGCGGCCGGAAAATTCAATCCCGCACAGCGGCGCGTGTACACCAATCTTGGGCGCCGACATATTCATATTGACCGGGCCGAGAATATGCGGCGGCCCGGGACGTCCGGGACGTCCGGGACGTCCGGGACCTCCGGGACCTCCGGGACCTCCGGCTCGCCGGCCTCGGCCGCGATCGTGGGGACGGTGCTGCTACGGCCGGGTTCCGCTGCGCGCGCGCCGCGGCGCACAGGATCGATGGCGCCCGAGGGACCGCCCGCATGAGAAAATCTTCATGCAGAACGGTCCCGTGGTTCCCGTCCGCCGGAAGGGTCTTTCGATGCAAGTCGGCATCCATTTCATGAACTTCACGCTGCCCGGTGGGGCGCCGGGCCTGCGGGGCGCGCTCGGTGACACGGCGGTCGCGGCGGACGAGGCAGGAGTCGCCTGGTTCACCGCGATGGACCACTGGTTCCAGATGGAGCACTTCGCGACCGCGCGCGACCCGATGCTCGAGGGCTACAGCGTGCTGAACTTCGTCGCGGCCAAGACGGAGCGGCTGCGGCTCGGACTGCTGGTCACCGGCGTCACCTACCGGCATCCCGGGCTGGTCGCCAAGACCGTCACCACGCTGGACGTGCTGTCCGGCGGGCGGGCGTTCCTCGGCATCGGCGCCGCCTGGTACGAGCGCGAGCACCGCGCGCTTGGCGTGCCCTATCCCCCGGTGGCCGAGCGGTTCGAGCGGCTTGAGGAGGCGCTGCAGATCTGCGAGCAGATGTGGAGCCAGGACGAGGGGCCGTTCGAGGGCAAGCACTACCAGCTCGCCGAGACGATCAACGTCCCGCAGGCGCTGCAGTCGCCGCGCCCGCCGATCCTGATCGGGGGCGGCGGGGAGAAGAAGACACTGCGGCTCGTCGCCAAGTACGCCGACGCGTGCAACCTGTTCGGGTCCTCGCCGCAGGAGGTCGGGCACAAGCTCGGCGTGCTGCGCGCGCACTGCGACGTGCTCGGCCGGGACTACGACTCCATTCAGAAGACGATCATCGGCCGGGTGGACCCGGACGGCGACATCGGCCCGTTCCTCACCCAGATGGAGCAGTACGCCAAGCTCGGCGTCTCGCTGGTCGAGGTCGCGCCGCTGCCGCCGGACCCGGCCCGCTTCGTCACCTCGCTCGGCGAGAACGTGCTGCCCCGGCTGGCGCAGATCGGGTACTGAGCCCGAACACCGCCCGGTCTCCCGGGCACAGTTCGCGCACGTCGCCGGGTAGGCCGGCGCGTATCTGGCGGCCGGGGCCCTCGGGATGGACGTCGAGCGTCAGCAGGTCACGGGTGAGCGTGACGTGGATCGGGGCCTGCCGGAACTGCATCGGGAACGACAGGCCGTCCAGGCCGGCCGGGAGCAGCGGGTCGAAGTACAGGACGCCCTCGCTGATCCGGGTGCCCGCGTAGTACCGCTGCATGACGTCGAGCGTCCCGGCCATCACGCCCAGGTGGATCCCTTCCTTGGTGGTGCCGCCCTGGATGTCCTCGGCGTCGCTGCGCAGCGCGACGAGGAACCGGTCCCAGGAGCTCGCCGGGTCGAGGGCGGCGAGCACTCCCGCGTGGGTGACGAAGCTCAGCGTCGAGCCGTGCGACGTCCGCCGGTCGTAGTACGCGACGTTGCGGGCGGCCGTGTCCGGGCCGTAGTCGTAGCCGAGCCGCCCGAAGATCTCGCGCAGTTCGGCGCCGGAGAACAGGAAGAAGAGCATCACCGTGTCGGCCTGCTTGGCGATCTTGTAGCGGTTGGGGTCGTCGCCCTCCGCGCGCAGGATGCGGTCGAGCCGCTGGATGTTCCCGTACTTGGCGCGGTAGGCGTCCCAGTCCAGCTCCGCGAGGTCCGCGTAGCCCTCGAACTGGCTGATGATCCCGTCCCCGTGGAACGGGATGAACATCCGGCGGCTCATGTCCTGCCACAGCTCAAGCTCGCCGTCGCCGATGCCGAGCTGGGCGCGCAATCCGTCCGCGCTGCTCGCCGACAGCAGCGGCAGCACCCGGCCGGCGATGTCGCAGAGCCACGCGACCATGACGTTGGTGTAGGCGTTGTTGGCCAGCCCGCCCTGGGGCGCGCCCGGGTACTTCTCGTGAAACTCGTCGGGGCCCATCACGCCGTGGATCTCGTACCGCTCGCGCTCGGGGTTGAAGGCGGCGATGGAGGCCCAGAATCGCGCGATCTCCAGCATGATCTCCGCGCCGTAGCTCTCGATGAACTCGTAATCGCCGGTGGCCTGGAAGTAGTTCCAGATGTTGAAGAAGATCGCGGCGTTGACGTGCCGCTGGTTGTGGGACAGATCGGGCTCCCAGCGGCCGGAGAGCGGGTTGAGGTGGACGCGCTGGGTCTCCTCGACGCCCTCGCTGCCGCTCTGCCAGGGGAACATCGCGCCCCGCAGCCCCGCCTCACGGGCGGCCGCCCGCGCCTCGCCGATCCGGCGGTAGCGGTACATCAGCAGCCCGCGCGAGACCTCGGGCAGCCGGACGTTGAAGAAGGGGAACGCGTACATCTCGTCCCAGAACACGTGCCCGCGGTAGGCCTCGCCGTTGAGCCCGCGCGCGGGCATCCCCGCGTCGAGGTCGGCGGTGTGCCGGGAGCAGACCTGCAGCAGGTGCGCGACGTGCAGCCGGAGCAGCAACTGGACCTGCTCGTCGCCCGACACCCGCACGTCGCACGTCCGCCACAGTTCGTCCCAGGCCGCGGCGTGCCGCTCGAACGCCGCGGGGAAGTCGCCGTGCCTGGCCGCCGACCTGGCCGCCCTGACCAGGGTGTCGCTGACCGCCGGGTCCCGCGAGGTGTAGAAGGCGACCATCTTCTCGACCCGTGCCGCCTCGCCCTTGCGCACGTCGAAGGCCAGCACCTGCTGGATGTAGTCCTCCATCTGGTACAGCGTCCGGCTCACCGGCAGCGCGGCGTCCGCGCCGGACACCCGCGTGCGCGTCGCCTGGCTGATGTACAGGTTCGACTGCCTGGTCTGCGCCTTGAGCGCGATGACTTCCGGCCCGAACGTCCGCGGGGAAACCGGGTTCAGGTGACGGCCTTCCAGCGCCAGGTACCTGGCGACGCCGCCGTTGGTCACCCGCGCGTCGAGCGCCGAGATGACCTCGACGTGCCCGGACCAGTTCGCGGGGACCAGGGTCCACTCGATCCCGGCGTGATGCGGGTCGGCCATGCTGACGAACCGGCGCGTCGTCAGCGCGGTCTCCCGGCCGGCCCGGTCCCGGAAGCGCAGCTGCCGCCAGACGGTAGCGCTGCGGATGTCGTACTCGTGCCGGTACCGCAGCAGCTCGACGTCGGCGAGCCTGATCGCGTCCTCGCCTTCGATGCGCAGCTGCAGGACCAGCCAGTTCGGCAGGTTGACGAGGTCCTCGTTGAGCACGGGCAGGCCGCCGAGGATCGTGGTCTCGCGGTTGTAGCCGCCGTGCGCGTACGTGCCCGGATAGTGCACGCCGTCGGCGTCTTCCCACTCCGCCGCGCCGCGCGTGCACAGGTAGCCGTTGCCCGTTGAGGTCAGCGCCTCCCGCAGTCCCTCGGCCGCCGCGTCGAAGCCGTCGTAGCCGAGCAGGAAGCCGTCCACGGCGCCGCTCATGCTCCCTGGCGGGAGGGCCGGGCGCCGTACGTCGCGAGGATCTGCCGCTCGGTTTCCTCCCGTGGCAGGTAGACGTTCAGTTCCGTGCCCGGTCCAGTGCAGCGCTGCGCGCCCATCGCGTTGCCGTACTGGCAGGCCACGACGTAGTCCCGGTGCGCGAGGTAGCCGTAGGCCAGCCCCGCCGCGAACGAGTCGCCGGCGCCCGTCGTGTCCACGACGCGCTCGACCGGCACCGGGTCGACGAACTCCTCGCTGACCCCGCCTGACCCGTCCCGGTAGAAGGCGACGCAGCCGCGCTCGTCGAGCGTCACGCAGACCGCCCCGACCCCGCGGTCCAGGCAGTGCCGTGCCAGTTCCCGCAGCTCCGCGGTGCTCTGCCGCGGCGGGTCGGCCGTCAGCTCCGCCGACTCACCGAGCCACATCGAGCCCGCCTCCGCGAGGTTCATCTTCAGGATGTCGATGTACGGAAGCCACAGGTCCTGGTCGGCCCACACCCGTGCGTGGCGCTCGCCGCTGGCGGTCAGCGTCATCGTCGGGCCGTGGGCGTCCAGCACCACGGTCGCGCCGCTGTGCTCCTTGATGTAGCGCAGCGTCGCCTGCCCCACCTCGTAGTCCGTGATCGGGACGCAGACGAACACGTCCGCGTCGAGCGCCTCGCCGACGTCGGCAGGCAGGATCGGGTCCATGAAACTCGTCTGCCGCTCGACGCGCTGGCTCTCCCCGATGTACCGCAGCTCGACACCGTCCCCGTGGTCGGCCCGCGACGTGATGCACGCGGTGTCGATGTTCGGGAAGTCCACCAGCAGGTGCTTGATCGGGCCCTCGTCCCGGCTGCGAACGTGCGATATCGGCACGATCGTGTCGCCGTCGTCCATGAGCGCGGAGAGCGCGACCGCCGTGTACAGCGCGCACCCGTACTTCTCGAACCGGTCACCCCACTTGGTGACGACCGAGTCGCGAGGGATCGGCCCGAGCACCGCGACCTTGCGGCCGTTCCGGCTTTCCGTGTCACTGGTCACGA
>NZ_JASIAL010000286.1:0-6050 GCF_030042015.1 Trebonia sp.
CCCGGCCAGCATCCGCAGCACGTGCAGCGGCTCGCCGCGTACCTGGCGGAAACCATGGGCGGCCCGCCATCGTACTCGGGGGAGTGCGGCGACCAGTCCGCGGTGGTGCTGCTGCACGCGGACTGCGGGGACATGAGCGACCTCGGCCGGCGGTTCGCGGACTGCTTCATGCTGGCGGCCGATGACGCCGGCTGGCCCGATGACCCGGCCTTCCGCGCCGCGCTGCGCGCGTTTATCGAGTGGGCGGTCGGCGAGGTGGCGCTGTCCCACCCGCGCGACACCGACGTCCCGCCTGGCCTGCCCATGCCGCGCTGGTCCTGGGACGGCCTGCAGCGGTTATCGGGGATAGAAAACCACCTTAAACGGTGGTTTTCTATCCCCGATCGTTGAAAACGACTGAGCGCCGGTCGATGAGCGCCTGAACGCCGTCGAGGATCAGGTCGATGCCGAACAGGAACTCCTCGCGCTCCGACCGCTGGCCGTGCGCCGGATCCGACCAGGCGATGCCGTACAGCAGCGGGTACGTTTTCCCGTCGACGAGTTCCCGCAGCAGCGCCTCGAACGTCCACGGTGCGGCAGGCTCGTCGCCGCCCCCGGCCGCGGCCGCCGAGTGCGCCGCCCGCGCCGCGTCGTTGGCCATCCGGGCCTCGCTGAGCGTGTAGGAGCTGAGCAGGCCGAGCACCCGGAGCTTGTCGGCGTCCGCCAGCCCTGTCCCGTCCAGGGTTTCCAGCCCGCGCTCGACGAAGAGCAGCGAGTTCGGCGCCACCGGGGGCGCCGCCATCGGCATCTGGGTGATCCACAGATGGCGCTCGATCAGCCTCCGGGGGTGGACCATGAGGCGTGGCTGGCGGCCGGCTATTGCGCGGGCATCCTGCTCGTGGCCTTCGCCGCGGCGTCGTGGCTGTTCCGGCACCGCACGGCGGCCTGACCCGCATATCGTCGTGACCGGAGGCGCGACGATGGCGTTGCTTGTGCTGCTGCGGCACGGTGAGAGCGAGTGGAACGCGGGGGACCTGTTCACCGGCTGGATCGACGTCGGGCTCAGCGAGCGCGGCGCGGCGCAGGCCGTTGTCGCCGGGGAAGCGCTCGCGGACGGCCGGCCGCTGCCTGACGTGGTGCACACCTCGGTGCAGCGCCGGGCCATCACGACAGCGGACCTGGCGCTGCAGGCGTGCGGCCGCGCCTGGGTCCCGGTGCGCAGGTCCTGGCGGCTGAACTCCAACCACTACGGTGCGGTCCAGGGACGGGTCAAGGCCGAGGTGCGCGCCGAGGTGGGCGAGGAGCAGTTCATGCGCTGGCGCCGCGGTTACGACGTGCGCCCGCCGCTCGGTGCGCCCGACGACGACCCCCGCTACGCGGCGCTGCCCGCCACGGCGCGACCGCGCGGGGAGTCGCTGCGGGACGTCACGGCGCGGCTGCTGCCGTACTGGTACGACGCGATCATCCCCGACCTGCTCACGTTTGGCTGCGTGCTCGTGGTGTCACACGGCAACACGCTGCGTGCGCTGGTCAAGCACCTGGAAGGCGTCGGCGACGAGGAGTCGGCGGCGCTGTCCGTGCCGAACGCCGCGCCGCTGCGCTACGAAGTCGACTCCGCCGCTTTCCTCGCGGGCTGGCGGCGCTTCTCCCGCGCGTAGACGACCGCCTGCTTCCCGTCGCCTGGACTGCGCCGCTCGATCACGAACAGCGTTGTCGCCCTGATCAGGTCGCTCAGCTTGGCGTAGCCGTAGCTGCGGGAGTCGAAGTCAGGCCGCTGGTTCGTGATGATGTTCCCGATCGCGGCCAGCGGCGCCCACCCCTCGTCGTCGGACGCCGCCTCCACCGCGTTGCGCAGCAGGTTCACCAGCGCGGTGTCGGCCCTGAGCTGCGCCGCGGTGGCCGGGGCGTTCCGCGCGGGCTTGGCCTCGGCGCCCGCGGCGTCGCCGCCGTCGAACGTGAGGTTCTCGATGTAGATGAACTTGTCGCACGCCGCGACGAACGGCTTCGGTGTCTTGCGCTCGCCGAACCCGTACACGATCAGGCCGGATTCGCGCAGCCGCGTGGCCAGGCGGGTGAAGTCGCTGTCGCTGGAGACGAGGCAGAACCCGTCGAAACGCCCCGAGTAGAGCAGGTCCATGGCGTCGATCACCATGGCCGCGTCGGTGGAGTTCTTGCCCTTGGTGTAGGCGAACTGCTGGATGGGCTGGATGGACTGCGCGAGCAGATGGTCCTTCCAGCCCTTCAGGTTCGTGCTGGTCCAGTCGCCGTAGGCACGCTTGACGTGCGCGGTGCCGTACTTGGCGACCTCGGCGAGCAGCCCTTCGGTGATCGACGGCTGCGCGTTGTCCGCGTCGATGAGCACCGCGAGCCTGGCGGTGTTCTCGCTGGCCATGCGGTCACGCTACAGCACGCCGCCGGCCGCACCGGGCGGGTCCGCCGCGTGTCGTGTTAAACATGTCGGCCAAATCGTGACTAAATAGTTACTAAGGCAAATTTGTCTGCAGCCACAAACGGTCTGCACTGGCCGTTGTGGTGGGCAAACCGTCTGCTCAGGGCCGCATTGAGGTGTTGACACCCCTTATGCGGCGGTCTAGCTTGATGTCAAATTTATTGGTCTATCAATTTCGTATGCCTGCAGGCTGCAGGAAGGTCTGGCAAACAGGGCTGTAATACCGCAGAGAGGCGGAACGGTGCCATGGAGCGCTCGACGGGAATACGGCGGTGGAGGGGAACCGGCCCACGGTGGCGCGCGTTCGCCGTCGCCGCTTGTCTGCTAGCAGGGGTGACGGCCTGCAGCTCAAGCTCAAGTTCAAGTTCAAGTTCCGCGCCGGTGCCCACGACGGCGAGCGCGGTGCCCTCACCCTCATCGGCGGGTACGTCCGCGGCGAGCGCCTACGCGGGCTCGGTGACCAACTACCAGCAGTACGTCGGCGGCTCGGGCGCGGCCAACACGAGCCTGTCCCCGGTCACGCTCGGCTGGGTGGAAGAGCAGGGCGGCCCGCCGAACGAGTCCTTCCCCCAGGCGACCGCCGCCGCCGAGGCGACCGTCAAGTTCATCAACGAAGCGCTCGGCGGCGTGCACGGCCACCCGGTCCAGCTGTCCCAGTGCTACATCGCCGCGGTCGAGGCGCAGGGCACCACCTGTGGTGACCAGATGGTCAACACCAAGGGCGTCGAGGCGATCGTCGAGGGCATCGACGCGGTCGGCAACGCCTCGATGTACGGCGTTGTCAACGGCACGATCCCCACGCTGGTCGGGGTCTCCGCCGACTCGGCCGACAACACCGGCAAGAACGTCTTCGAGCTCGAGGGCAGCGGCGCGAGCGCCACGGTCGCGTTCGGCCCGTTCCTGCGCAAGGAGTTCCCGACCGACACGACGGTCGCGATCGCCTATCAGAACATCCCCGGCGCGGCGCCGATCAGCGAGGCCATCGAGGCGTCGGCCAAGGCGAGCGGGTTCACGGTCACGATGATCCCCTACCCGGACACGGCGACCGACCTGGTCGCGCAGGCGACGCAGCTGGACCAGGCACAGATCCAGATCCCTGACTGCGGCTTCGTCGACTGCCCGGAGATCGCCAAGGCGATGACCGAGATCGGCGACACCAAGCCGGCCCTGTCGGTCCCGCTGTTCAACAGCCTGCCACCCACGGCCTACCAGGGCGGCGACCTGCCGCACTGGATCGTCGGCGAGGCGACCGCGAACCTGGAGACCCAGGCGGACCCGGGCGTCGCGGCCTACTACAAGACGATCGAGTCCTACGGCCTGTCGGCCACGGACACGGCCAACGCGTTCTCCGGCGTCGCCTTCGGCAGCCTGCTGTTCGCGGTCAAGATGATGAACGAGATCCCGTTCGCCTCGCTCTCCCCGGCGACGCTCACGGCCAAGATCAAGTCCTATGTCGGCGCGCTCCCGCTTGGCCCGACCGCTATCAACTGCACCGGCACGCTGTACCCGGCCGACACCAACTCGTGCAGCGACTACGACCAGTTCTACCAGTACGAGGGTCACGGGCAGTGGAAGCTGCTCGAGGGCTGGACGAACTAACCGACCATAAGGATCTCGATCAGTGCAGAACATCCTGCTCTTCGCGGTCCTCGGGCTAGGCGAGGGCGCGCTTATCGCCGCCCTCGCCATGTCCGTGGTCGTGTTCTACCGGGGGTCCGGCACCATCAACCTGTCCATGGGCGCCATGGCCATGGTGGGCAGCTACCTGTTCTACAGCGTGAACAACGCCGGCGTGCTGGGCTTCCACCCGCCCTGGTGGCTCGCCTTCATCATCGTCCTCGCCTTCGTCGCCATCATCGGCACGATCATCGAGTTCGGCCTGTTCTGGCCGCTGCGCGGCAGTTCACCGCTGGCCAAGCTGGCGGCCTCGCTCGGCCTGCTGCTGCTGGCGCAGTCGATCATCGCGCTCGCTTACGGCAACAGCGGGCTGTCCCCGACCTCGGTCCTGCCAAGCAGCGTGTTCCACCTGTTCGGGGCCGTTGTCCCGGTCGACCGGATGATCCTCACCGGGATCGCGATCGCCCTCGGGGTCGGGCTGTGGGCGCTGTACCGCTTCACCCAGTTCGGCCTGTCGACGAGGGCGGCGGCGGAAAACGAGCGGCACGCTATGTACGCCGGGGTGTCGCCACGGCGGCTGTCGCTGACGAACTCGCTCATTGCCAGCGTCATGGCCGGCGCGTTCGGCATCCTCGTCGCGCCGCTGATCACGCTGAACACCGAATCGCTGCCGCTGGAGATCGTGCCCGCGCTCGGTGCCGCGCTGTTCGCCGGGTTCAGCTCGCTCGGCGTGGCATGCTTCGCCGGCCTGCTGATGGGCGCGCTGTCGTCGCTGCTCACCTACTGGTCGTCGCTGAGCTGGTTCCCGCAGTCCGAGGGCACCCCGATCAACGGCCTTCCCCAACTGCTGTTCTTCATCCTGGTGGCGATCGCCATGGCCTGGCGCGGTTCGAAGGTGACCGCGCGAGGCGAGGTAACAGAAAAACGGATGCCGCTCGCGCCGCGCCCGGGCAACCTGGTGCGCTGGTCGGTGATCGGTCTCGTGGTCGGCGTCGTGCTGCTGATCGTCTTCCCGTATGAGTTCCGGCAGGCGCTGGTGAACTCCATGCTGGGGGCGATGATCTGCCTGTCGCTGGTGGTGGTGATCGGCTTCGTCGGGCAGATCTCGGTCGTCCAGGTCGGCTTGGCCGGCGTTACCGGCTACGCGATGTCGGACATGCTGCTGCACGTCGGCGGCGTGTGGGGCGACTTCCCGCTCGCGCCGCTCATCGGCATCGGCTGCGCGCTGATCGTCGGCTTCCTCACCGCGGTCGCGAGCTTGCGGGTCAGAGGGGTCAGCCTGGCCGTGGTCACGCTGGCGGGCATGTACGCGATCGAGAACTTCGGCTTCGGCAACGCGGCCTGGGGCGAAGGGAACAACGGTTCGCCGGTCAACCCGCTGCACGTCCTCGGCCTGAACCTGTCGCCAGAGGCGTCCTACCGGGGCTTGGACGGGGAGGTGCCGAGCCCTGTCTTCGGCTGGGTTGTCCTCGTCGTGCTGATCCTGCTCTGCCTGCTGGTGGCGGCCATCAGGCGGGGTTCGATGGGACAGAAGATGCTCGCCGTCCGCTCCAACGAGCGCGCGGCCGCGGCCGCTGGCATCAACGTGCGGCAGGTCAAGCTGACCGCGTTCATGGTGTCCGCGCTCATCGCGGGCGTCTGCGGCGCGCTGTACGCCTACAACTTCGAGACGGTCAGCTCGGACCTGTTCAGCACGATCAACTCGCTGGTGATCATCGCCTACGCCTACTTCGGCGGCATCACGATGATCACGGGCGCGCTGTTCGCCGGGCTCGGCGCCACTCAGGGCCTGATCCCGCAGGCGTTCGACACCTGGTGGGGACTGAGCGGCAACTGGGCGGAGCTGATCGGCGCGGTCGGCCTGCTCGTCACCCTGGTCGCGAACCCGGATGGCATCGCGGGCACCGCGTACTGGAAGCGCCGGGCGGCGCGCATGCGCGCGGCCGCCGCGGGGCCCGGCGGGCCGCCTGCCTCCGGGTCGCCGCTGGCCAGGCTCCGCACCCTC
>NZ_JASIAL010000287.1:0-10828 GCF_030042015.1 Trebonia sp.
GGCATCGGCCGCTCCACCCGGGCCTTGTCCCGCGGCTTCAGCGCCCGGGCCGGATCGATCAGGCAGCCGTAGTGCGCGGCCAGCTCGGCATAGGACCGGTTCAGCTTCGGGTCATACAAGTCGGGCTTGTCCACTCCCGTCTTCAGGTTGTCCGGCACCAGCCGGGCCGGAACCCCGCCGAAGAACTCGAACGCCGCGACATGGCAGTCGGTCCAGGCCCGCTGGTCCATCACCAGCACCGGGCGGACGAACAGGTGCCGCGAGCACGCCAGCACCATCACGAACGCCCACACCGTCCGCAGCCTGCCGGTCACCGGGTCCAGCCACCGGCCCAGCTGCCCGTAATCAATCTGCGCCTGCTCCCCGGCCTCAGACGGCCGCGGGTTCCACACCACCACCTGCGACCGGCGAGTCTCTTCCGGGATGTTGGCCGCGACATAGCGGCGGAAGCTGGCCACGCTGGCCGCCAGGCCGTGCTCGTCCCGCAGCCGCTGCCAGATCGTGGACATCCGCACCCCGGCCTTGACCTGCGCGACGATGTAATCGTGGTGCCCGGCGATCTCCGGCCAGGTCACCTGCCGCAGCCGGGTATCGGCCAGCTGCGGGAACCAGGCCCGGACCAGCTCCTGCCATTCCTGCTCGCTCTTCGCAGGGCCGCCCGGGGTGATGCCGGCCGCCACCGCCGGCGCGATGTACTTGCGCAGCGTCTTACGGTCCACCCCCAGCGACTGCGACATCTCGCTCAGCGACCGGCCCGCATGCCAGTGCACGAGTATCTCCGTCACATCGATCACGTCGAACGTTCTCCTTGCCATCGGCCTCCCGTCCCAGACGGGAGGACAGGTTGCTCCTGCTCGATGGCCAGGTCCACCACGACACGCACGCCATCCCCATGGGGAATTACGTGATCGAGGCGGGTGGGGAATTACGTGATCGTCACCCCCTCACAGCCGGGGAATTACATGAGCGCCGACACGTTGCGATCCGTAACCAGTGCCTCGTTGACGTCAGAGCGCGCATAGCCGCTCCTGGTGTGCACTCCGTTCACGTAGAGCCATGAATTAGCCATTTCAAATGCCGACCTTGGCGATTGGGCCAGCGAATCCCTCGATGCGACGCAGTCGCTTAGAGTGGAGCGGCGTCCAGCAGGCGGTCATTTGAGCGAGCCTCGCGTTCGCCGGGTTACTGGCTTGAAGATGTCTGACTAGGGGATCCGGCTACGTTCGTAATGTTGCTGATCTGGACGCTGGCGGGCAGTGATCCGCTTTCCAGGAGTTCGGCTAGGTTCTGGGCGGCGGCCTTAGTGAAGCCGTCTGGCTGCGGGCCGCTGAGCGTGACCTGCCCGGAAGTGATCGCGCCTGCGGTCTCTGGCGCCTCCTGGACGTTGCCGTCGAGCACGATCGCTGTCGAGTCGAGGGCAAGGTCGTTGTGGTTGGATCCCGCCGCCGCGTAGTACGTGTTGTACTGGTTAGTGGTCAGCGCGCCGAATGCCCTGGCGGCGGCCCCGTCCAGCGTCAGGTTGACAACCCACTGGGTGCTGCCCTGCTGCGGACTGACCTGTACCCCCGTGAGCTGGGTGCCCTCGACAACTGCCGGGCCAAGCGCGTACTTCGTGCCCGCCGCGTCGCAGGAGACAATCTGGCTGGCGGAATCGTCGTACTGCTCCTGGGCTGGCGTGTACCCGACGGAGGCCATCCAACTGCCGTCCACTTTTCCCGGGTTCGGGCCTGGCTCGCACGCCAGCTTGCCGAACAGCTTCATGGTCGCAGTGCTCACCTCCGCAGCATCCCCGTAAAACCCGGTGCCCGCCGAGGTGCCGGCCTGCGGAGCCACTAGCAGGACAGGCCGGAACATAAGTACCCCGCTCTTCGTGAGGAACGCAAGCTGGCCCTGGCTAGGTTCCGGGCCGGTTAGCAGCACGTCCTGCCCCGCCACTGCCACTTGAAGGTGCTGCAGGCCCAGCAGGCCGACCCTCCGGCGGATTACCGCTGCATCGGCAGCCAGTACGGCCGCCCCCGCCGGGCGTGAAGGTGACAGCGTGACCTCGACGACCCTGCCAGATGTCTGATCGGGCGGCGCGCCTGAAGTGGCCAGGACCAGGGAGACGGCAGTTGCGGCGGCCAGCAGCACGCACGCCATCGCGATCACGAGGAAACGGCGCTTCGGGCGGCCAATCGGCCGCGCCTCGGCATCGCCCAGGCGCCTCTCGGGCCCGGCACGCTGGCCTGCGGAGACGACGTCCACAGTTGGCCCATCGGCGGACTCGGCGGCCGGATCTGATTTCGGGACTGCTTCGTCCGGCCTGCCGGGAGGGCCATCTGGGTCACTAGGCATCCCGGGCGCGGTATGCGAGATCATCCCGATGCCTGGCGGCGGCGCGCCGCCGGGCGGCTGCTGGGTCTGATTGCCGTGCAGGGCCGCCACGGCGGTAGCCGGAACCTGCCCAGCCGGCTCCCGGCGCCCGGATGCCTCAGGAGCGGCATCTCGGGCTGACGTGCCGGAGTCCGGCTGGCGCGCTCCCAGGGCCGCGGAAGCGGCCGCGTCGGTGAGGGTACTGATGACGAACTGTGCATTGGGGCGCCCGGCAGGATCCTTGACCAACAATGCCCTGATCAGGTCCCCCAGCGGCCCGGCGTGCCTTGGCGGGGCCGGGTCCCGGGTCAAGATCGCCGCCATTACGGCCGTCAAGGTGGGGGCACTGAACGGCGGGCTTCCCTCGGTCGAGGCGTACAGTGTGGCACCCAGCGCCCACAGGTCAGTCGGCGGGCCAGCATCACCACCCTCCAGTTGCTCCGGCGCCATGTAGTTCACGGTGCCGACCCGGACACCGCTACCTGTCAGCCTCGTAGTGGCATCAAGAATCCGGGCGATACCGAAATCGGTCACGACGGCCTGCTCGCCAGCCAGCAGGACGTTGTCCGGCTTAAGATCACGGTGCACAATCCCTGCCCGGTGCGCTGCCGACAGCGCAGCCGCGACCTGGGCGCCGATCCCGGCCAGCCGCTACCATGGCAGTCGGCCCAGACGGGTGATCTCCGCACCGAGCGACGGGCCCGCGACGAACCGCATCACGATCCACGGAGCACCTTCTTGCTCCACCACGTCATAGACCGTTACCACTCCAGGGTGGTCGAGCCGGGCCGCGGCGCGTGCCTCACGCAGCATCCGGGCGGCCAGTTCCGCACGCACCTGCTGCGACTGCTGGAGCAGCAGCACTTCCTTGACAGCCACCACACGGTCCAGAAGCTGGTCGTGGCCACGCCATACCCGCCCCATGCCGCCCTCGCCGACCACCTCAGCAAGCAAGTACCGGCCGCCTACCAGCATCCCCGCCCCACCCGGCATGGCAAAAGCATAGGGCCAAACGGGCAAGGTCGGAAATAAACTAGAGAAAGCCAGTCACGCGCGTGCCAGACCACGCACTTCACTGGAAGCCAGGCAGCGGTCCGGCCGACCGCCGAGAATCCTTAGGTCAGTTCGGCAAAGCCAGGCTTCTCGGCCTGGACGGCGAGCATTTAGCGTCGTCACGCAACCCCGGAAGCACGGCAGTACTGACCGAAAATCGGGCGGATACGGCTTAGCCGTATGCGTTTCATTGATCGTTCACAGCGAGATGCAATCGACCTGGAAAGCGCCCCGGAATGGTTATTCTGCATCCCATCGGCGCGAACGTACGACCAGACCGCACAAGCGAATATTCGGCGATCCGGCGCCTTCCGTCTTATGGGCGTCGTCACCGTGCGTATTAGCCTGTGTCGTGCCCGACGTGCGTATTATCGGGATGAGCCGACGGCGATGGCCTCGATCTCGACAAGCTGGCCGGGGTAGCCCAGGACGGTGACGCCGAGCAGGGTGCCGGGCACGTCATGGCCGCCGAAGAAGCCAGCCACCTCATCCCAGGCACTGACCAGATCGCTGCGGTCGCTGCTGTCCACGTAGACGGTCGTCTTGACGACATCTTTGATCGCCGCCCCGGATTCATCCAGGGCCACCGCCAGGTTGCCCAGGGCCTGGCGCATCTGCGCGGCCACGTCGCCCGGGGCCACGACCCGCCCTTGCCGGTCGAGCGGGCAGGCACCTGCGGTGAAGACCAGGTCGCCCTGGCCCACCCTGGCAGCGTAGGCGTAGGGGGCAGCAGGGAACAGCCGGCTGCTGTGGATGAGGTTCACGGCCACGCCAGCAACTCTCCCACGGCACCCGCCATCGGGAGCGGCGGGGACGCTCGTCGCGGGATGCGCTACGGGAACACGACCGCTCGCATGTTCCGGGAGCCGCCTTATTGCGCGGCCACGGGCCCTAACCTAACGCGCTGGTCAGATGAGGCGCGCAGATCTGGATCTCCTGTCGTGCTCGTCATTCTTGGAAGGCACCGGGCAAGGACCGGACGCGAGCCTGGCCAGGCTCGCAGCTATGCCTTCTGGCTCAAGCCCGCCTACTATGTCATCACCGACGGCGACCACCTCGCGGTGTGGAACTACCAGGGCGGCGCTGTGCTGGACCTGCGGGTATGCGAGATTCGGCGCGGACAGCTGCGGGCACAGTTCAGCAGCCTGAACGCGATCCTCAACCCCGAAGCGGCCCTCGCCAAACGCCAGCAGATGATCGGTCGGCTGGCCGGATCACAGCCAGCTCGTGGACGGGGCCTGACGCGAAGCAGCCGTGAGGGACGCCATAATGAGCTTGTGCGGGCAACTAAGCGGAAGCATCCTCTGCGACGGCGGATCGTAGCACCTCCGCCGGGAGTTGACCTTGCTGCGGTTGCGGAGCGCACATCGTACGTGGGCAGCACTGAGCACAAGAAATTTCCTTCTTTCGCAGGTCCTTTCAACCCGCGTGCTGACGCATCTAAATGTGATCCGAAGCTCGCAGATCGAGAAGAGCTAACGCGATGGCTCAGGGAAGCGATTAGCATCGGCAACACCGGCGAGCTATGGGAGGGTGATTTCCCGCGCTATGTTTGGTGTCAGCACGGAGGGGTAATTTATGAGGGACGCTTGTCGAACCCTGGGCTCGGTGAGTACAAAGGATATCCGCTTGAAGCAGATGAACATGTCGAGGGTTTGAAATGACACCTGAACACGAGTTCAAAATCAGATGGGAATGGGAGCCCGCAGAGTCGGTACGCACATCCGAGCACCGTGCCACTTGGGCGCGGATTGAGATAAAGGCCGGTCCCGATTTCGTCACGCTAGTCGAGGATCGAGGATCTGGGAGTTCTCGACGCTCTATCTACTGTCCACTGTACCCTCTCGCCGAGTGGATCGCGTACAACTGGTGGTTCTTGCTAGCAGATTCACGACCATCCAGCTTCCTCGGACACGATAATGTGCTCTCAGCATCGGCGCCGCGCCCTCTTCCCGCCGCACTCTGGGAACACCACTCGGTTCGGTCAAGCGGCGATGGCTTCGCATGGCCTGACCTTCTGATCATTCCAGACGATGAAGAGACGCGCCTGGTATGGGGAAACGACAGTGTCCAATCATCGCGCTTTCCTGTTAGATTTCTCACGCGCGGAGACCTTCGGCTGCGGAGCGATCAAGTCCAGAAGGAACTTGAGCTCCTGGTCACCGAGACCCTTACGCGTCTGGCCGAACAGGGTGTCACCGGCACAGTCCTTGAGAAGGAATGGGCAGCGATTCAGCAGACTGACGCGGAGGAAGCAGAATACTGTCTGGCGGCCGCACGTCTCGGCCTGGATCCGTATTCTGACGCCGAGTCATTCGAGCAGGACATAATCCAAGCGGCTCAAACGCTTAGTGGACAGGTTTTGGAGGACTTCCTTAACGCTGTCAGCCCCGATCACATCGGGAAAGCGTTGTCCTGGGTTTCCTCGGTACGTTCGGCCATCGAACGCGACCAGATACTGCAGAGGTCGTCGATAACGGCCGACTTCGGAGTAATCCGAGAACTACGCAACCTCGCTCACCGTCGCAACGCCAGCGTTATGGACCATCCTTGGGTGGTCGGTTACGAGCAGGCACGGCTAATCCGTCAGCAGTTGGAACCGGACACTACCCGTCGTTTTGCTACTGATCGTTATGTTTCTACTCTTGTCCGAAAGTCGCCTGACTTCAGTCTCCAAGCACTCGGCGCGCCGACGAGTGATCCTCGCCCCGTCGTGGCAATCGGTCAGAGCCGGCCAGCAGCTTCCAACCGCTTCACTCTGTCCAGAGCCCTCTGGCATTACATCTGGGACGACTCCCCAGTATTTGTGGTAACAAGCGCGCACACGCATCGTCAGCGCGTTGAACGCGCATTTGCAGCTGAGTTGCTCGCTCCGGCCGATGGCATCGCGCAACTGCTGGAAAGTCCACCCGAGGCTGCTTCGCAAGAGGAAGTTGAGCAGATTGCTCAGCGCTACGGCGTCTCGTCAATAGTAATCGAACACCAGTTGCAGAATCAGCTCATCGCCCGTGCGGCCTGAGACCCAGGCGACCGCGAGGCCGCAGTTCGAATCTAGGCTGCTCAGGCGGCACATGCAACCCCCGCATCCGATCCGGATGTTCTGCGCGACTGCGCGTGAATATTCCTAGTGTTTCGGTAGACATGCCTATTCGGCGATAAGGAACTGGGCGAGTCGGCATTCCGATCACGCTCAGCGATTACGGCCGGTCTGTGGCCGTCATTCGAGATCCGCGGCTATGAACGGTTTGACGGTCGATTGGTTGCCTTGCCAGAATGAACATTTTGCGCGCCAGCATCTTGTAAGCCACCGCAGTGCAGATCGGATCATGTGGGCGGCGTTAGGCCTGTTACTATGACCTCTACCTTGGTTTTCGGGGTCATTGGTACTTCCACGCTGTGTCGAATAGCCGGTCCCAACCGGCGGGCAGATCTGGTTCGAGGTTACCTAGCTTCTCGCCGGGGTGGCGCAGATTGTAGTACTTCTTGTACAGCTCACCGACAGTATCGATCGCGGTGTCGAGTTCGCCCCAGGTGATTATCGCCACTCCCGCGTATCCTGCACGCGTAGCGTCGGCTTGATGCGCCACGGACTGATCGACAACGCGCTTGGCGCTCTCAGCATCATTCGAAAGACGATCGCGATCAGCCCGAACGATATCCTTGTCCACACTAGGTTTCCCGGCCCCAGCGAAAGTGTCAAATACATCGCCCAGAGTGGCCGTGTAAGGAGCCGACTGAGGTCGCGCCTGCAACTCTTGCATAAACCATGCGCGAGTTGCTATCCCCGGCTTGACAGCAAGCTGATCCAGCAACCGCCATAGACTGACAGCATCGGCGCGCCTGTCGACCTGCCGTCGAACGCCTGCCATCTGCGCCACTGAGTAGCACTGCGTCAGCCAGTGCTCGGCGATGCCTGAGCGGTGCACATTCGGATTAGTCTCGATCATCGTGCGGACAGCCCGCCAGATCCTTCGCGAGTGGTGAAGCCCTAGCACCTCGTCCTTGAGCGCATCGAAACGAGTGCACCAGTGTGCCCAGTCATTTGCGGAAGCCACGAGAACACAGTATTGCGAGTGCGCCAGTACGGCGGTCGGATTCCTATGGCTCCGAGGAGCCGCCACGGCGCGCCGGGGCAACCTCAGAGGGTGCGTCATGATCAGGTCGTAAGTGCGGAGGGCTCGGGCACCGCGTCAAACCGCGTGGGCGGGTCTCATGGATAAGGTTGCGGGCATGCCTTCGGGTGGGGTTGCTCACGGGATTCTGTATGGGCGGGATCAGCAGGTTCTGGACCTGCTGACCACCCGGGTGCCCGTGACGGTGATATGCGGCGACAGCGGCGTGGGGAAAACCCGGGTTCTGGAGGAGGTCGTCGCCCGGTTCGGCGGGGTTGCCCCGGCTCCGGTTGTGGTGGGGCATGCGCCTGCGGCACTGCAGGCTAGCCTGCTTGACGCGCTGGGGGCTGCGGCCGCGCTGATCGCGGAAGACGAAGGCGCGGCGAAGAGGGTCGGCAGGCTGCTGGTCGAGGGCGGACGCCGTCTGGCCAGAGCTAAGGCCAGCGAGGTCGGGCTGGCCGTCGCGCGGATCGTCCTGGGAGCCGTCCGCGACCGGGTTGGCCAGAACGTCACCGACGTGATCACTGAGTACTTCGACCAGGTCAGGGAGGCTGCGGCTGACGACGTAGCCGTACGGATCCGGCAGGCTAGCGACCCTGACGTGATCCACGCCATCGCCGTCCTGGCCGCTGATGTTGCTGACGCCGCGGGCGGCAAGAGGATTCTGCTCCCGCTGGACAACGTCAACCACATCCAGGCCGAGGACCGAGGCCGACTGATGGACCTTCGCCCGTTGCTTCCGGACAAAGTATCGGTCCTGTGCACGTTCACGGGTGTCTGCGCTGCAGACCAGTCGATCCTGGATGAGTACACCCGGGCCGGGATCACGGTGTACCCGCTGTTCGGCCTGGAAGAATGGGCGATAGAGCAGTGGCTCAGCGCTGAGGGACTTCCCCCGGACATGGCAAAGCAGGTGCTGGTCAACACCAACGGCTACGGGTTCGATGTGGCCAACGCCGTGCAGTTGCTCAGGACAGGTCGGCCCCTGACTGATGCAGCTGGCCGGAGCGGCCGGGAGGAAGTGCTGCGCGCAGCTACTAGTCAGGCGCTGCGGGGACTCGATACAGGCTCCCACGTCGCCGCGCTGAAGCTGAGCGTGCTCAGTGCGCCGCTGCCTTCGCGATATGCCGCCGCGTATCTCGGGATGGAGCCTGCCGCCTGGGCTGTTACGCAGGGGCGGCTGGTCGACAGCCGCATCTTCGTGCCGGGCAACCCGCCGTGGTTTCACGACCAGCGCCGCCGCCTGCTGCGCGAGCAGGTCCAAGACAGCGACCTGCCCGGGTACCTGCGCGCGGCTGGCACTCAGCTGCGCGCCATGGCCGAAGCGGGTCCCGGAATGCCCGCAGACGCGCTCACGCAGTACGCGGAGATCAGCGACACGCTGGTCAGCCTCGGCGCCGCTGACCCGTCCGTCGCCGCTGTGGCACAGCTCAGCGAAAGCGCCCTCGCCGTGCTCGGCGCGATCATCGAGCTGGCCGACGGCGACGGCCCCGGCCCTCGCAGCGAGCAGGTTCTCCTGTACGCCCGGGACATTTTCCGGTGCAGCGGAGACCCGTCGGCCGCGCTAGCCGAGCTGCGGGACTCAGAGCTGGCGGTTACGCCGTCGGATGAGCACCAGACCTCAGTCGTCCTGCGTCCCGGATCCTCCGAAGCAGTGATTTACGCGTACGGGAAGATCGGGCTGCGGCTCGGGCGCATCCCCTTTCCCCGGATAGCGTCCCTGGTCTTCAACGGCCGGCTGCGGACAGCCTTGGGTCCGTTCGCTCATGCCTTTTACGGCGTCGGGAAACCTTCCCTCTGGGAACTTTCCAGGCAGGACTTGCCGCCGCGCGCCCGGCTCCCCCATCTGCCGCCGCTGCTCGCTATCCGCAGGCAGCCTCGCCTGTTCATCCGCGGGCTGTTCGGCGATACCCCGATCTACGCCGCCGTCGCCTACCACAATCAGCCTGAGCGCGACACCGCCCTGACCGGTCTCAGGGAAATGCCGGCAGGGTCGTTTCTCGGCCAGCAGGTCGTGCTGACGTCCGTAACGGGAAAGCCGGACGACCCCTTGCCCTCGCGCCGCCTCGCCTGCGCCTTCGAGCGGGCTCTCGGCTTCCCGGTCGGGAACACCACCAATTCTTCCGACTCGGTGATCCACGGCGTGAAAATTCCCCGCCAGGACGCTGTCGAGCAGCAGCTCGAAGCACTGAACCTGCTGGCCGAACTGTCCAACGAGCGCGAGCGGCAGGTCACAGGCCACCAGGCTGCCCGTTACGGGCTGCTGCGCTGGGTTAGCCCCGACGGCCAAGCTGAGCTGACCGCGGTCGTGGCGAACGCCAGCGGCATCATCGAGCTGAAAGACGTGCCGATAGATGTCGTTCGCACATTCGACCGGGTTGCTCTCGGGCAGTTGGCGGGGCTTCTGCCCGGCCAGCGCATCGGCCACATGCAGTCTCGCGCCGGGCATCAGACCGAGGTGACCGACCTGCAGCTGGCAGTCAACGAAGTGACAAGGTACGCCAGGATGATCGACGGGTACAACGATCCGCAGGTCGCCCGCAGGCAGCTCCCAGCCGACGTCAGCTACCTGCAAAGCTTGATCCAGGAGCAGCTCGACGAACGGGAGACGATGGCACGGCACATCGCCGACCGCCTCGGCCGCGCTCTGCCGTCCGGCCGGGACGTTTACCTGCTGGTCGACCCGCATGTCCGCGACCGCGGCATGATCCCCTGGGCAGGGCAAGACGCAACCATCGTGACAGCGCAGATGCTCGGCACCTCCCCGCGCGTCCTGATGGCCGTGGAACCGCATGAGGAGTTCTCTCCTGACCGGGACTGGGTGGACAACTTGACAGCTCAGGTGGAAAGGGTGTTCGGGGTGACCGACGTAAAACTCGTCGGCAGCGGCCTCTCGAGCGCGCTTGATGCGGTGTCCAGTCTCCTCGGCCACATGTTCAACGACATCCTCCTGATCTGAATGCTCCGATCCGGGAGCGATTGGTCTTCGGACCGGACGTGGAGCTGCTGAATTCGCCTATGAATGCGACGAGGCACGGCTCTCCGAAGCACGAACCAGAACTGGCCGCTCTGCGCACAGTGGACGGTCTATGCCGCGCGATTACCGGCTGCGCAGAGTCGGCGTTCGGCAGCCAAACCGCGAGCAGCGCTCATCGGCCGATGATCCTCTTCGTGATGTGGGCCACGGAGGCCTCTCGTACCTGCCAATGGGGTTACATCCCCCAATCGCCACGAGCGGTTGTCTCTACCTGTGCGCGAGGATGTCGGCGAGCCGGGTGGAAGCCAGGTCAGCCGCGAGGACGCCGCTGAAC